>JAFKES010000082.1 GCA_017308495.1 Afipia sp. | reverse complement strand
GGCGCCGTCGAATTTCGGCTCCTTGCGGCCGCCTTTCTTTTTGTGCCCCAACGCCATCCAAACGCGCCTACGCCAACCGATCTGCCCCGAAAGGGTGCAGGCTAGCGATGGCGGTTTAAGGGCACGTTAAGCAAAGGTTAATGCGGCTTTAGACTTCGCGTCACTGTGATGCAAAGGCGCGATGCAAAAGCCGGATCAGGACAGCCACAGCAGGCTGAGCGCCACGGCCGCCGGCAACGCCTGCACCATGATGATGCGCCGGCTGACCGAATAGCCGCCGTACAGTCCGGCCACCACCACGCAGAGCAGGAAGAACACCTTGATCTGGAAACCGAAGGCGGGATGCGGATGGAACAGCCCCCAGATCAGCCCGGCGGCGAGGAAGCCGTTATAGAGCCCCTGATTGGCGGCGAGCACCGCGGAGGCCCGCGCTTTCTCCGGTGTGTTGCCGAAGACCTTCAGTCCCGTCGGCTTGGTCCAGAGAAACATCTCCAGCGCCAGAAAATAAAGATGCAGCGCCGCGACCAGCGCGACCAGACCATTGGCGACAAGTGTCATGCGAAGCCCCCGTCGATTGCTGCGAACCCTATCATGCTGCGACCGGTTCAGGCGACGGTTTCGCGCAGCTGCGGTGTGGGTGATGTCGGAAAACGGAATGACGCCGGTCGCGGATGCGGCGATGGTGCGCGCCACGCAACGCGCAGAGACGCAACATGTCTTCGAACCCGCCTCGCTGCCTCGCTCTCGACCATCTCAAAACGCCGATCGGCACCGCCCTGCTGGTGAGCGACGAGCACGGCCGGATTCGCGCCCTCGACTGGTCCGATTGCGAGGCGCGGCTGCATCGCCTGCTGCGGCGGCACTACGGCGCGATCATCCTCAAAGCCGGGCCCGCGCCGCAAGCGATCACCGCCGCGCTAAACGATTATTTCGCCGGCGACCTCGGCCGCCTCGCCGCGATTCCGTGGGACACCAACGGCACGCCGTTCCAGCGCAAGGTCTGGCGCGCACTGCAAACCATCCCGCCCGGCGCGACCGCGAGCTATGGCGAGATGGCGGCGCGGTTGAAGCTCGCCAACGCGGCGCGCGCGGTGGGCCTCGCCAACGGCGCCAATCCGATCAGCGTCGTGGTGCCGTGCCATCGCCTGATCGGCGCCGACGGTGCGCTCACCGGCTATGCCGGCGGCCTTGCCCGCAAGCAGTGGCTGCTGGCTCATGAAGGCGCGGCGATCAGGGTGGGCGGGATTTAAGCCGCCGGTTTCTCCGATGAATCGCTATGGGCGAGCAGATGGATCAGCGCGCGCTTGATCGCAGCCTGCCGCGTCGGCGCGGTGATCTGCGCGCCAAGCAGGTCGGTGACGTAGAACACGTCGCGGGCGCGCTCGCCGAAGGTCGCGACATGCGCCGAGGCGATGTTGAGGTTGAGCTTCGAAATCGCGGTGGTGAGCTGGAACAGCAGGCCCGGCCGGTCGAGGCCCGAGACCTCGATCACGGTGTGGCGGTCCGACCACTGGTTGTTGATGATGACCTCCGGCTCGACCGTGAACGGCTTCAGCCGCGCCTTGGCGGCGGTGCGCCGCGCCATCATGTCGGGCAGTCGCAACTTGCCGTCCAGCACCTGCTCGATGGTGTCGCCGATGCGCGTGGCGCGGCGGCCCTCGTCGTCGTCGCGCTCGTACTCGCGGGTGATGGCGATGGTGTCGAGCGCGATGCCGTCGGTGGTGGTGTAGATCTGGGCGTCAACGATGTTGGCGCCCGCCGCCGCGCATGCGCCGGCGATGATCGACAGCAGCCACGGATGGTCCGGCGCCAGGATGGTGAGTTCGGTGACGCCGCGGCTCTCGTCGAAGCCGACATTGACGGCAAGCTTGTGGCCGCCGGCCTCGCTCGCCTTGACGAAGCGGGCATGGCGGATCTTGCGCGCCAGATCGACCTTGAGCCAGTAGGCGGGATAGTGCCGCGCGATATAGGCTTCGCGTTCGGTCTCCGGCCACTCGGTGAAGGCGGCGCGGAATTCGGCCTGTGCCGACAGGATGCGCTGGGTGCGGTTGACCTCGGAGAAGCCGCCGGTCAGCACCGGCTCGGTCTCGTAATACAGCGTGCGGATCAGCTGCGCCTTCCAGCCGTTCCAGACGCCGGGGCCGACGCCGCGGATATCGGCGGTGGTCAGGATGGTCAGCAGCTTCATCTGCTCCACCGACTGCACCACGGCGGCGAAGTTCTCGATGGTCTTGAGATCGGACAGGTCGCGCGACTGCGCCACCGTGGACATGGTGAGGTGTTCCTGGATCAGCCAAGCGATCAGTTCGGTCTCGGCGGCATTGAAGCCGAAACGAGGGCATAGCCGCCGCGCCACCCGGGCGCCGGCGATGGAGTGGTCCTCCGGGCGGCCCTTGGCGACGTCATGCAGGAACACCGACATGTAGAGCACGGCGCGATGCTCGGGGCGGATCTTGCGCATCAGGTCGCTGGCGAGGGCGAACTCCTCATGGCCGCCGCGCTCGATTTCCTGAAGGATGCCGATACAGCGCAGCAGGTGCTCGTCCACGGTGTAGTGATGATACATGTTGAACTGCATCATCGACACGATGCGGCCGAAGGCGCGGATGAAGCGGCCCAGCACCCCGGTCTCGTTCATCCGCCGCAGCACGATCTCGGCGTCGTTCGACGTCAGGATCTCCATGAACAGCGCGTTGGCCTCGGCATCCTCGCGCAGCTTCGGTGTGATGAGGCCGAGCGAGCGCGTCGCCGCGCGCATGGCGTCGGGATGGAACGCGAGGTTGTGCTTCTGGGCGAGGCGGAAGATGCGGATCAGGTTGACCGGATCGCGCTTGAAGACGTCGGGCGCCGCGAGGTTGATGCGGTTGTTGTCGATGACGAAGTCCTCGCCGCCGGGAACGCGGCCGCGGGCGCGGCCGGGCCGCAGCCGCGCCATCATCCGGCTCAGCACCGGCGCCGGCTTGGCCTCCTGATCCTCCAGCTTGGCGCACAGGATCGCGGTGAGGTCGCCGACCTCCTTGGCGATCAGGAAGTAGTGCTTCATGAAGCGCTCGACGTCCTGCATGCCGGGATGCGAGGTGTAACCGAGGCGCTGGGCGATCTCGCGCTGGATTTCGAACGACAGCCGCTCCTCGGCCCGCCCGGTGAAGAAATGCATGTTGCAGCGGACCGACCACAGGAAGTTTTCGCAGCGGCGGAAGGTGCGGAATTCCTGCGCGTCGAACACACCGCGCGCCACCAGATCCTCGGCGTCGCGGACGCGGTAGACGTATTTGGCGATCCAGAACAGCGTGTGCAGGTCGCGCAGGCCGCCCTTGCCATCCTTCACATTGGGCTCGACCAGATAGCGCGACTGGCCGACGCGGCGGTGGCGCTCCTCGCGCTCGGCAAGCTTGGCGACCACGAACTCGGCGGCGGTGCCCTGCACCACCTCGCGGTCGAAGCGGGTGACGAGTTCGTCGTAGAGCGCCCGGTCGCCGGCCAGGAACCGGGTCTCCAGCACCGAGGTGCGGATGGTCATGTCGCCCCGCGCCTGCCGGATCGATTCATCCACCGAGCGCGTGGCGTGGCCGACCTTCAGCCCCATGTCCCACAGGCAATAGAGAATCGCCTCGACGACCTGCTCGCCCCAGGCGGTCTGCTTGTAGGGCAGGATGAACAACAGATCGATGTCGGATTCCGGCGCCATCAGGCCGCGGCCGTAGCCGCCGGTGGCGATCACCGCCATGCGCTCGGAATCCGATGGCGTCGGCGAATGATAGAGATGCCGCGTGGCGGCGTTGAACAGCAGGGTGATGATCTCGTCCTGCACGAAACACAGCCGCTCGGCGCAGCGTCGTCCGTGCCGGTTCTTGAGCAGGTCCGCCTGCGCCGCCGCGCGCGCGCGCGCCAGTTCGCCCTTCAGAAGCTGGGTGATCGCCGCGCGAAAAACATCGTCCCTGCCGGCGTGCTGTTGCGCGAGCGCGCCGATCTCCGCCGCGATGCGGCTCGAGTCGAATACCGTCTCGATATCCGGAAGCTTCGCAGGTACGGTGGTCATCCTCTTCCGTTAAATGGATAACGCGCGCAGGGGCATCAGCGGATCGGCGGCGCGTACTGGATGCCGCCGGCATTCCACAGCTGGTTGAGACCGCGCGGAATGGCGAGCTTCGAACCCTCGCCGACGTTGCGGTCGTAGACTTCGCCGTAGTTGCCGACATGACGGATGATGCGCGCGGCCCAGTCCCGCGGCAGGTCGAGTTCCTCGCCATAGGCGCCCTCGGTGCCGACCAGCCGCATCACGTCCGGCTTCTTCGACTTCAGCGCCTGGTCGATGTTCTGCGAGGTGACGCCAAGCTCCTCGGCGTTGATCATGGCGTAGAGCGTCCACTTCACGATCATCATCCATTCGTCGTCACGCTGGCGCACCACGGGGGCCAGCGGCTCCTTGGAGACGACGTCGGGCAGGATCACGTGATCGGCCGGCTTGGTCAGGCGCAGGCGGATGGCGTAGAGCTGCGACACGTCGGTGGTCAGCACGTCGCATTTTCCCGAATCGTAGGCCTTGATCAGCTCTTCCAGGCTCGGGAGGTTGAGCTCCTGGTACTTGATGTTGTTGGCACGGAAATAGTCGGCGAGGTTGAGCTGCGTCGTGGTGTTGCCCTGGACGCAGACCTTGCTGCCGTCGAGTTCGAGGCCGGAGGACACGTTGCGCGACTGCGGCACCATGAAGCCGGCGCCGTCATAATAGGCGATGCCCGCGAAGGTGAGGCCGTATTCGGTCTCGCGCGACATGCTGTAGGTCGAGTTGCGTGACAGGATGTCGACCTTGCGGTCGCGCAATTCCTTGAAGCGCTGGTTGGCGTCGAGCGGGACGAACTTCACCTTTTTGGGGTCGTTGAAGATCGCGGCGGCGACGGCGCGGCAGAAGTCGACGTCGAAGCCGGACCAGTTGCCCTTGTCGTCCGGCATCGAGAAGCCGGGCAGGCCGGTGTTGACGCCGCACAGCACGGCGTCGCGCCGCAGGGTGCGTTTCAGGGTTCGCGTATCATACCGTTCGTAGGTGATCGCGGCGGCGGCGACAGCCACCGCGATGGCGCAGCCGATCAACAGGCCGGAACGGAAGGTGCGCGAAAAAATGGCCATGAATCGATCCTGCTTGTGCAATGCGCGTCAGATGATATGCGCGTCGGAGTAAAGGCGGTCGTGCAATGGGAGGGACCGCGGCCGGAAATCAGATTTCGGGCCGCTGGCGGATGATCACCTTGGTGCCGACCGGAACGCGCTCATACAGGTCGGTGATGTCGGCATTGACCAGACGGAAGCATCCCGACGACACGGCGCTGCCGATGGTCTGCGGCTGGTTGGTGCCGTGAATGCGATAAACCGTGGCGCCGAGATACAGCGCGCGGGCGCCCATCGGATTGCCGGGGCCGCCTGCCATGAAGCGCGGCAGATAAGGCTGGCGCTCGATCATTTCCGGCGGCGGGGTCCAGTCCGGCCATTCCTGCTTGCGCGAGATCTTCTGCAGGCCCTGCCACTGGAAGCCTTCGCGGCCGACGCCGATGCCGTAACGCAGCGCCCGGCCGTTGCCCTGGATCAGATACAGGAAACGCTCGGAGGTGCTGATGATGATGGTGCCGGGCGGCTCGCTGGTGCGATAGAACACCGCGGTGCGCTTGAATTCCGGCGACAGTTCTTCTTCCGCCGCGTTGGGGACGTATCCGGGCTGGTCGCCGATGTTCATCTCGCGTCCCTGCGCGAGAGCGTAGGACGATCCCCCCACCACGCTGGCAGCCGTGAGGACGGCCAGGGAGAAAAGCCGGAAATTGATCATGACGTTATCCTGCGTAAGCCCAGACCCCGCATCCATAAAATCTTAGTTGCGGACGGCTGGCAAGTGATGCCGGCGGCCGGATGCTTGTGCCGGGCGCCGTCAAGTAGTCCGTTTCTTGGTGGGCGCGGGCGAAAATGTCAAATTAAAACAAGGAGTCCGATTGCCGCGTCGTCGAAGTGCCGCGCCGCGATGATCGAAGTTTCATGTGCCGGCGCTGCGCCCGCGCTCAATGCGGCGCGATCCACAGCCGCAGCACGAAGGCGACGGCGGCGACCGTGCCCGTGCCCAGCAGCCACAGCCCCGCGAACCACAGAAGCTTCTGCGCCAGCGGGCGGGTGGGTCCGGTCGGCGGCGTCACGGGGCTGTCATCCCATGCTCGCGCCGGCCCGTGTTTATCTTTTGTCCGAGCATGATCCTTTCCGAAGACCGGTCCCCACTTTTCGGGATCAAGCTCTAATGATAGCCGCTGGAGGCATCGACCTTGCCGCGAAACACCCAATAGGCCCAGGCGGTGTAGCCGAGGATCAGCGGCACCAGCACGGCCACGCCGACGATCATGAAGGCGAGGCTGTTGTCGGGCGCGGCCGCCTGGTGGATGGTGATGCTCTGCGGCACGATATAGGGATAGAGGCTGACGCCGAGCCCCGCATAAGTGAGCGCGAACAGCACCAGCGTTAGCAGGAACGGCCGGCGATCCTGCCGGCGCGCGAGGCTCGTGAACAGCGCCAGCGTCACCAAGGCCACCGCCAGCGGGATCGGCGCGGTGAACAGGATGTTGGGCCATTCGAACCAGCGCCGCCAGTAATCCGCCTGCAAAAACGGCGTCGCGGCGCTGACCGCGACGATAGCGAGGAGCGTCGCCACCAGCAGGATTCCGCTCAGACGGTAGGCGCGGTCGCGCAGCGAACCATCGGTCTTCATCACCAGCCACGTTGCGCCGAGCAGGCCATAGCCCGCGACCACCGCGAGGCCGGTGAGAATGCTGAACGGCGTCAGCCAGTCCCACCAGCCGCCGGCATAGGCGCGGCCTTCGACCTGCACGCCCTGCAGGATGGCGCCGAGCGCGATACCCTGCGCCAGGGCGGCCAGCAGCGAGCCGCCGAAGAAGGCGGCGTCCCAGCGGTTGCGTTCGCTTGCGGTGCGCCAGCGGAATTCAAACGCCACGCCGCGGAAGATCAGCCCGATCAGCATGGCGATGATCGGGGTGTAGAGCGCCGGCATCAGCACCGCATAAGCGAGCGGAAAAGCCGCCATCAGTCCGCCGCCGCCGAGCACCAGCCAGGTCTCGTTGCCGTCCCACACCGGGGCGACGGTGTTCATCATCACGTCGCGATCCTGCTTGTCCGGAAACAGCGGAAACAGCATGCCGAGGCCGAGATCGAAGCCGTCCATCACCACGTACATGAAGACGGCGAAGGCGATGATGAAGGCCCACAGGGTAGCGATATCGAACGGGAGCGCGGTCATGATGTCACCCCTGTCCCGAGGCGGCGACAGCCGATGCGGGCGTGATGCCGGCGGCGCGGGTCGGCGCCTCCCGGCCCGGACCGTGTTCGCCGGGATGCGGCGGCGCCTGCATCAGCCGCAGAATGTAGACCACGCCGATGCCGAACACGACGAAGTACACCGCGATGAAGGCCAGCAGCGACGACGCCACGGCGGGCGCGGCCAGTGGCGACGCCGCGTCCGCGGTGCGCAGCAGGCCGTACACGGTGAACGGCTGCCGCCCGACTTCGGTGGTGATCCATCCCGCCAGCACCGCGACGAAGCCCGCCGGGCCCATCGCCAGCGCGTAAAGATGCAGCGGTTTCCACGTCGACAGTGTTCCACGCCAGCGCGCCCACAGGCTGAGCAGGCCGAGGCCGAGCATCAGAAAGCCGATGCCGACCATGATCCGGAACGCCCAGAACACCACGGCGACATTGGGCCAGTCCTCGCGGGGCACGGTGTCGAGGCCCTTCAGTGGCGCATCCCACGCGTGCTTGAGGATGAGCGACGACGCCTTGGGAATCTCGAGCGCGTAGCGCACCTCGCCGGCGGCCTGATCGGGCAGGCCGAACAGCACCAGCGGCGCGCCGTCGGGATGGCTCTGGAAGTGGCCTTCCATCGCCATGACCTTCACCGGCTGGTGTTCGAGGGTGTTGAGGCCGTGCTGGTCGCCGGCGAAGATCTGCACCGGGGCGACCAGCGCCGCCATCCACATCGCCATCGAGAACATCACGCGCGCGCCTTCGCCCGGCGCCCGGCGCAGCAGATGATAGGCGCCGACGCCGCCGACCACGAACGCCGTGGTCAGATACGCCGCCAGCACCATATGCACGAGACGGTAGGGAAACGACGGATTGAAGATCACCTGCCACCAGTCCGCCGCCACGAACTGACCGTGGGCGTTGATGGCGAAGCCGGCCGGCGTCTGCATCCACGAATTCGCCGACAGGATCCAGAACGCCGAGATCAGCGTGCCCACCGCGACCATCAGCGTCGCGAAGAAATGCAGCCGGTGCCCGACCCGTTCGAGGCCGAACAGCATGACGCCGAGGAATCCGGCCTCGAGGAAAAACGCCGTCAGCACCTCGTAGGCCATCAGGGGCCCGATCACCGGGCCGACCCTGTCGGAGAACACGGCCCAGTTGGTGCCGAACTGGTACGACATCACGATGCCGGAGACGACGCCCATGCCGAAGGCGATGGCGAAGATCTTCAGCCAGTAGTTGAACAGGTTGATGAAGACCTCGCGCCCGGTCCACAGCCACAGCGCCTCGAGCACGGCGAGATAGCTCGCAAGCCCGATCGAGAACGCCGGGAAGATGATGTGGAAACTCATCGTGAACGCGAATTGCGCGCGCGCCAGGGTAATGGCGTCGAAACCGTCGAGCATCACGAAGCCTCCGGAGCAGGTTCGTCCGGATATTCTATAGCATGCAGGCTCCGGCGCGCCCATGCGCCACACGCCATGCTGGAATGAAAGGGGGGACGCGCGTCAGCGTAGGAAGAAGCGCACCGGCACCGAGAAGCTGGCGGAACTCTGCGTCATTTCCGGCGGGAATGACGGCAGGGGCTGCGCCCGGCGGATCATCGCCATGGTCTCGCCGTCCAGGGCCGCGGAGCCCGACGACCTCGACAGCCGCGCGCCGAGTACATGGCCGCTGCGGCTGACGGTGAAGCTGAGCATCGCCACGCCCTGTTCGCCCGCGGCCTTGGCACCGGCCGGATACTGCTTGAAACGCTGCAGATGCGCTGACAGGAGCCCGCTGTAATTCATGCGCGCGGCCTGCGCCGCCTGCGGCGACGCCGTGGTGCGCGGGGCGGGATTCTCGCTCGGCTTCTTCGGTTTCTCGATCGGCTTGGGCTTCTTCGGCTTCGGCTTTTCGATCGGCTTGGGCTCCGGCTTCTTCTCCGGCGGCGCGACGACCTCGGGCTTCTCCTGCTCCGGGGTCGGCGGCACCTGATCCTCCGCCACCTGCTGCGGCTGCTCGGGCTCCGGCTCGGGCGGCGGCGGCTCGGCCTCCTGCATCTGCGGACCGGGCGCGATGTCGGCCTGCGGATCCGGCGTCGGCGGCGCGGATTCCAGATCGAGCATGATCGGTTCCGACGCGGTGCCGGCGACGTCGGGCGGCGCGTACCATGTCACCCCCGCCGCGACCGCCCCGACATGCACGGCGATCACGATCACCGCCGCGATGATCCAGCGGCGGACATCGTGGCGATCGGGCGGGCCGTGCAGAGTGAGCGTATTCATGGCAGCCGATTCCGCATCACTTCCTGGCGTCGAGACCGACCAGCGCGACCTTGAGATAGCCGGCGTTGCGCAACAGGTTCATCACGTCCATCAGGTCGCCGTACGGCACGCTCTTGTCGGCGCGCAGATAGACCGGATCGGACTTCTTGCCGCCGGTGGCGGAATCGAGCGCGCCGATCATGGCGTCACGCGGCACGATGTCCTCGCCGACCGCGAGCGCGAGGTCCGGCTTGACGGTGACGAACACCGGCTTGTCGGGACGCGGGGGTGGCGTCGCGGTCGACGCCGGCAGTTCGACGCCGAGATCGACGGTGGCGAGCGGCGCCGCCACCATAAAGATGATGAGCAGAACCAGCATCACGTCGATGAATGGCGTGACGTTGATCTCGTGCGCTTCGCTCAGGTCGTCGTCGGCGCCGGCGACCTGTCCGCCCAGACGTGCACCCATGGCCTTACTCCGCGGCGCGCGCGAGGCGCAGCGAACGGCGGCCCTGATCGGGGCTGATGAGCAGCATCACGTGCGCGGTGGGGTCGCCGAGCAGGGCGCGATAGGCCGAAATCATGCGCACCAGGTGGTTGTAGATGACGACCGCCGGAATCGCGGCGATCAGGCCCATGGCGGTGGCGAGCAGCGCCTCGGCGATGCCGGGCGCGACCACCGCGAGGTTGGTGGTGTGGGCTTCGGAAATGCCGATGAAGGAATTCATGATGCCCCACACCGTGCCGAACAGGCCGACGAACGGCGCTGTCGCGCCGATGGTGGCGAGCACGCCGGTGCCGCGGGCGATGCGTCGCGACATCGCCGCTTCGACGCGGCTGAGACGAAGCTCGACCCGCTCCTTGAAACCGTCGTCGCGCATGGTGTCCGACATCGCCGCTTCCGTCGCGGCCGAACGCACCAACAGCGCCACGGCGTCGCGGCCGTCGCGGGTGTCCTGCTCGGCGTCCGCCAGCGAGATGTCGTTGCCGAGCACTTCGATGCGGCGCTTGGCGCGCGAGGTCTCGGTGCGCAACTCCAGCATCTTGGCGACGCAGATGGTCCAGGTGATGAACGAGGCGAAGGCGAGCCCGACCATCACGATCTTCACCACGATGTCGGCGCCCATGAACATGCCCCATGGCGACAGATCGTGGGGCAGCGCGGGATTTCTGGCCGTTGATGTCGAGGCCTGCACGCCGGGCACGGGGGACGCGGCGGGAACAGGGGCGGCAGCGCCGGTCGCGGGCGTACTGGCGGATGCTGCGGCAGGCGGGGCCGCAGACGGAGCGGCGACAGGCGAGGGCGCCTGCGCATTCGGCGATGTCGCGGCAGGCGCCGGCGCAGAAACGGCGGGAGCCGGAAGAGGCGGAATCGGGGCCGTCGGCGCGGGCTGGAGGGTGGTCGCGGCAGGCGGCTGGCCGGTGTTCGGCGCTTGCGCGAACGCCGGCGTTCCCGGCAGGGACATTACCATCGCAAGCAGGGCCGCAAATCCGGCCGACATCTTGATGAGGGTCATAAGCTCTCCGCTTCTTCACACCGCGCTTGCAGCCCGGTATCCCGTTCACATCGGATCGCCATGGGCCTGCAATTTCTTCCAGAGCCGTCGCGGTCCAAGACCTTCGTGTGCCAAGACCTTCGCTCGCCTGTGCCAAGGCCTTCGCTTGCCAAAGTCATCGCGTGCCAAAGTCGTCGCGAAAGGCGTTCGCAGCGCGCGTTCTGCGCGTCTTCGTTCCGCGTTCCGCTGGAAGGCCCGCAGGTTTTAGTCCACGCGGCCGCTCTTGTCGCCCTCACGCCACCTGGATTCGTCTCAGACTGGAACGATTCCAGCTTTGCGACCGTGCGGTCTCGCATTCGTGTTGCGCGCGACGGGCGCGATTGTCGTCACCGCCCGCGCTGCCAGCCGCGGTTCCGGCCCGTGCCGGAACCGGGCGACATTTCATTTTTATTCGGCAGGGACGCGCGCGCCGGCCGGCTGCGCCGTGGCGCTGCGCGATGGTCCGGCCTTGACCATGGCGCGCTGTCGGCGTTGACGCAGCCAGATCAGAATGCCGGTGACGCCGAGCAGCGCCGGCATCAGGCCGGTGATGAAAATGATCAGACGCCACACCGGACCGGCATGGCTGCCTTCATGCAGCCAGCGGATCCACGACTGCACGCGATCGCCGGACTGTGGCGCGACCACGGCCACCGCGCCGCTGCGGTCATTGATCATCAATGTTACGGGCTCCGCACGGTCCTGTTCCTGCACGCGGACGCGCCAGCCGCCCTGCGGATTCGGAAAGAAGATCGCCTCGACTTCGGTGTTCGGACGCGCCGCCGCCAGCGCATAGATATCCGAGGGCGAATGTTGCGGCGTGGCCAGCAACGGACCGCCGCCGGGGCCGCCGCCGGCGCGCGGCGTCAGAGGCGCCATCGACGACAGCACCGCGCGGCCCTGCTGCGGCCACGCCAGATAGACACCGGTCAGCGACACCAGCGCCAGCGGAAAGCACACCCAGAATCCCGTCATGTAATGCAGGTTCGACGACGTCGCCGGCGCGCGCCGCCAGCCGAAGGCGCGCCCCCACTGGCCCCGCCGCGGCCACCACAGATAAAGGCCCGTCAGCGACAGGATCAGCATGGCCACGCCGCCCCAGCCGACGATGTCGCGTCCGTAGAATGCCGGGATCAGCAGGTTCTCGTGGAAGATGTGCATGGTGCCGAAGAACGTGTCGCGGAAGTTCACCACGTCGAGCACCCGCGCATCGGCGCGATCGACATAGGCGACGAGGCGCGTCGGGCGCTCGCCCGGCTTGGCGGGGCCGCGCAGCGCGATGCTCAGCGGCGCCCGCGCGCTATCGGGAAACGAGATCGACATCGGCGAGAAGCCGTCGCCCGCGGCCTTGCGCGCATTGGCCACCGCCAGCGCGAGATCGGCCGGCTGCGCTGCCGCCACGGCGTCGCGCGGCGTGCGCATCATTTCATCGATGGCGTCGTGATAGACGAGAACGGCGCCGGACAGCGCGATCGGCACCAGCAGGACGAAAAGGCCGACGCCGAGCCAGAGATGGAGATTGCGCCAGAAGCGTTTCAGCGCCCCCGGACGGCGCAGTGCGGACGCAGCAGCCATTATCAATCCATTCCAATTTCAATCTAGAGAGATTCTAAAATGAAGATGCGCGCGGCCTGGCGCATCCGGATTCCGCATTCATAGAAGTCATAGAACATGCGGCGCTGCAATCATTGCGCTCGTGGTAGAGGTCCAGTTTGCAGAGGTTCTAAGTTCGAAGCCTTGCTCTTCCGCCCTGGTGTTTTCTAAAGCCTGCCCTGAGTTTGCCATTTTCTATGAACGGGCAGTGAACAGGAAGTACAGGGGGTTTTTGATGCGTCGGGGCGGGATCAGCGGAACAAAGAAGAACACCAACAATCAGCCCGCCGGGTCGCCAGCTGAAACGCCGAAACGGGTCTTCATCCAGGCGACGGTGCGCAAGCCCGGCCCGGCGGCGCTCGGCGTCGCCTCGGTGATGCTGGCCACCAGCGCCGCGATGGCGCAGGACGCCGGATCGTCCAGCGCGCTGCCGACCATCGATGTGCAGGAAGCCGCAGGGGGCTCCGGCACCGGCTACCAGACCGGCCAGTCGCAGCTCTCGCGCATGCCGGTGCCGCTGCGCAACACACCGCAGACGGTGAACGTGGTGCCGCAGCAGGTGATCCAGGAGCAGGCCGCGACCTCGGTGCAGGACATCCTGCGCAACGTGCCGGGCATCACCT
Organism: Afipia sp.; assembly: GCA_017308495.1. GTDB lineage: Bacteria > Pseudomonadota > Alphaproteobacteria > Rhizobiales > Xanthobacteraceae > Afipia. The sequence continues at coordinate 24,255 of JAFKES010000082.1, read as the reverse complement.
TCACCGCGGGCGAAGGCGGCGTTCAGGGTGAGAACATCACCATCCGTGGATTTACCGCCCGCAACGACATCTACCGCGACGGCATCCGTGATCCGGGCTGGTACACCCGCGACGCCTTCAGCATCGATCGCGTCGAGGTCTTCAAGGGGCCGTCGTCGTTCGTGTTCGGGCGCGGTTCCACGGGCGGCGTCGTCAACATCGTCTCCAAGACGCCGCAGCAGCGTGACTTCCTGATCCTCGAAGGCACGGGCTCGACCGCCGCCGGCGGCCGCGCCACCATCGACTTCAACAAGAATTTCGGCGACGTCGCGGTCCGGCTCGCCGCGCTCGGCTACGACACCGACGTCGCGGCCCGCGACTACGTGCACATCCAGCGCTACGGCTTCGCGCCGTCGATTTCGTACAAGCTCAACGAGTCGACGAAGAACACCTTCAGCTACACCTACCAGAAGGACGACAACGTCGCCGATCGCGGCATCCCGATGATGCCCGGCTCGCTGTTCGGCACCAAATACCAGCAGCCCGCGCCGGTGCCGCGCAACACCTGGTACGGCGTGAAGACCCCCGGTCAGGATGACGTGGAGCAGACCGAAGCCCACATCCTGAACAACAAGTTCGAGCACGAATTCGCGCCGGGGCTGAAATTCACCAACACCACCGGCTTCTCCTATGTCGACCGCTTCAACCGGACGCGGCCGGTGCAGCCGTTCTTCAGCGCGACCAACAACAACATCTGGAACGCGGCGAGCGGCGGCACCCTCTACACGCCGGCCAACCCGATACCGGCGGGAACGCCGATGAGCAACCTCTGGATCGCCAACACCAACCACTTCCAGAACCAGACCAAGAACCAGTTGATCAGCAACGTCAGCGACCTCAACGCCAAGTTCAACACCGGCTTCCTCGAACACAACGTGCTGGCGGGGCTGGAGATCAGCCGCGAGGATCGCGACAACTACCGCACGACCTTCGCCGACGGTTATCGCGTGAACGTCGCCAATCCGAACCCATGGGTGGCTGGCACGCTGAGCACGACGACCGGGGCCACGCAGTCGTCGGCGAACACGGTCGGCGTCTACGCCCAGGACCAGATCAAGATCACCAAATGGCTGGAGGTGATGGGCGGCGTCCGCTTCGACAACTACAAGGCCAGCGCCCAGACTTACAGCTTCAACCGTCTGACGGGTGCGGTGCTCGCGACCCCGGCGCCGACCAGTCTCAACGCCAACAACGATTTCGTGACCTACCGCGCCGGCGTGGTGGTGCATCCCACCGAGAATTCGAGCGTGTACTACATGCGCGGCACCTCGGCGAACCCGCCGGCGGAATTCACCACCATCACCAACGGCCAGCAGTCGCTCGACCCGGTTAAGTCCGAAACCGACGAGGTCGGCGTCAAGGTCGGCCTGCTCAACAACCGGCTCGACGTCAATGCGGCGCTGTTCCGCATCAAGAAGAAGGGCGACTACGAGAACCAGGGTACCACCGCCAATCCCCTTTATGTCGCGATCGGCGATTCCCAGGTCGAGGGCTTCGAAATCGGGGCGGCCGGCAAGCTCACCGACCAGTGGAGCCTGTTCGCCGGCTACACCTACCTCAAGTCGAAGCTGGTGAATTCGCTGACTGTCGGCAATCGCGGGCACCAGTTGGCGATGACGCCAGAGAATTCGTTCTCGCTGTGGTCCACCTATGACATCACGCCGGAACTGACCGTCGGCGGCGGCGCCTATTACGTCGATACGCGCTGGACCAGCGTCGCCAACACCGCCCGCATCCCGAGCTACTGGCGCTTCGACGCCATGGCCTCCTACAAGGTGACCCGCAACTTCACCCTGCAGCTCAACGTCTACAATATCGCCGACGAATACTACTATGACACGGCGGCGGGCGCGGGCTTCGCGGTGCCGGGCCAGGGACGCTATGCGTCGCTGACCGGCCGCTATCAGTTCGAGCCCACTTTCGCGGTCGATCCCGGCCAGAGGCTGATCACCAAGTAACACCGGATCCGGTCCCGAATCCGGCGACAGCGGCCGCTCCATGCCCGGAGCGGCCGTTTTGTCATTGTGGCGCGCTGGGGCAGGCGTCTTTTAGCGGGCGTCCTTTTAGAGGGCTTTTATTGATCGAGCGCATTCCACTGGGTGGGGAAACGCTCTAACGATGACGCAGCCAACCTAGGAGCCAGGGCCATGATGCTGCATATCCCGCAAGTGCTGACGGCGGAGCAGGTCGCCCGCTGCAAGGATGTGATGGTGCGCGCCGGCTGGGTCGACGGCAACATCACCGCGGGACATCAGGCCGGCCGGGTGAAGAACAATCTGCAACTGCCGGAGGATTCCGCCGAGGCGCGCGAGCTTGGCGAGATGGTGCGCGGCGCCGTGATGCGGCATCCGATGTTCATGTCGGCGGTGCTGCCGCTGCAACTCTATCCGCCGATGTTCAACCGCTACGATGCCGGCATGACCTTCGGCGAGCACATCGACAACGCCATCCGCACCCATCCGGTGCAGCCGGTGCGCGTGCGCACCGACGTGTCCTCGACGCTGTTCATCTCGTCGCCGGACGACTACGACGGCGGCGAACTGGTGGTCGAGGACACCTATGGCAGCCACAGCGTCAAGCTGCCGGCCGGAGATCTCGTGATCTATCCGGCCACCAGCCTGCATCACGTCACGCCGATCACCCGCGGCTCGCGCATCGGCTGTTTCTTCTGGACCCAGAGCATGATCCGCGACGTCAGCCACCGCACCATGCTGTTCGATCTCGACATGGCTATCATCGGGCTCACCCGCGACGTCCCCGACCATCCTTCGCTGCCGGCGCTCACGGGCCACTATCATAACCTGCTGCGCCAGTGGGCCGAGATGTAGGGCTGTCCGGCCCATGAGGTCAGGGCGTGCCGCAACCACGACCAGCGCGGCGGACGCGCCGGGCGGGAACCCGGATTTCGGCGAATTCGCCATTTTGGCAAAAAGACGCTCCGGAACAATGCTATAGGCGTGTTTTCGGGCGGCGGGGGCCGGCCCGGCCGCTGGATTTCGTCCGCCGTTGGCTATATCTGAAGCGCCAACGCGCGGCCCGCGCCCGGGCCGCCCTGCAAGGGCTTCCAAGGGCTTCCAAGGGTTTTAATGTCCACGCCGCGCAAGCTGCACATCAAGTCATATGGCTGTCAGATGAATGTCTACGATGCGCAGCGCATGGTGGACACGCTGGCGCCTGAGGGATTCGTCGAGACGGCGCAGGCCGAGGATGCCGATCTCGTCATTCTCAACACCTGCCATATCCGCGAGAAGGCTTCCGAGAAGGTCTATTCGGAACTGGGTCGGCTGCGGGTGGCGAAGGACGAGGCGGCGCGCAACGGCCGCGCCATGCAGATCGCGGTGGCGGGCTGCGTCGCCCAGGCCGAGGGCGACGAGATCATCCACCGCGCACCGGTGGTCGATGTGGTGGTCGGCCCGCAGAGCTATCATCATCTGCCGCATCTGCTGGCGAGGGCGCGGGCGGAAGGCCGCGCCATCGAGACCGAGTTTCCGGTCGAGGACAAGTTCGCCGCGCTGCCAGCGCCGAAGCCGGCGGCGATCCGCGCCCGCGGAATCTCGTCGTTCGTCACGGTGCAGGAAGGTTGCGACAAGTTCTGTACCTTCTGCGTGGTGCCCTATACGCGCGGCATGGAAGTGTCGCGGCCGGTGGCGCGCATCGTCGAGGACGTGCAGCGCCTCGCCGACAACGGCGTGCGCGAAATCACGCTGATCGGCCAGAACGTCAATGCGTTTCATGGCGATGGCGAAGACGGCGCGCCATGGTCGCTCGGCCGGCTGCTGCATCGCCTCGCCGCCATTCCCGGCATCGTCCGGCTGCGTTACTCAACGAGCCATCCCCGCGACGTCGACGACGCCCTGATCGAGGCCCATCGCGACATTCCGGCGGTGATGCCGTTCGTGCATCTGCCGGTGCAGTCGGGGTCCGACCGCATTCTGGAGGCGATGAACCGCAAGCACACCGCTGCCGACTATCGGCGCACCGTGGAGCGGTTCCGCAAGGCGCGCGACGGCATGGCCTTCTCGTCGGATTTCATTGTCGGTTTTCCCGGCGAGACCGAGGACGACTTTTCGGCAACACTCGCGCTGGTCGACCAAATCGGTTACGCTGGGGCGTATTCGTTCAAGTATTCGCCGCGGCCCGGCACCCCGGCGGCGGACATGCAGGAGGCGGTCACGACCGCATCTGACACGAGCAGGATCATGGACGAGCGCCTGGCGCGGCTGCAGGCGCTGATCGACCGCCAGCAGGCGGCCTTCAACGCGGCCGCCATCGGCAAGACGGTCGAGGTGCTGTTCGAGCGGGCGGCGCGCAATCCCGGCCAGATCGTCGGCCGCACCGCCTATCTGCAGCCCGCCCACGTGATGGCGTCGCCCGACATCATCGGCCAGGTGCTGCCCGTCGCCGTCGACAGCCTGGAGCGCTACAGCCTGATCGGCCGCCTCGCGCAGGCGGCGCAACCCGTCGTTTCGTCTCGCGTCCCGTCAGCCATGACCACCGGAGCCTGACCCCCTTGCCCAAAAGCGCATCGGACCAGCCGACCCTCGCCCCCCAGCGCAAGCCCGACCGAGACGTTTCCACTCCGCACGACACCCAGACCGTGGTCGCGTTCGACGACAATCGCGCGGCTTCGACGCTGGTCGGCCCTTACGGCCAGCACCTGGCGCTGATCGAGCGCCGCCTCAACGTGAGGGCGGATTCGCGCGGCAACCACATCACCGTGGCCGGCTCGCGCGACGGCTGCGACGCGGCGCGCCGCGTGCTGGAGACGCTCTACGAGCAGGCCGCGCGCGGCCGCGACGTGACGCAGGGCGATGTCGAGGGCGCGATCCGCGCGGTGCTGGCGCAGGGCTCGCTGTTCGAGTTCGATGCCAAGACGGCGAAATCGCAGTTCGAGGAAATCAACCTGCGCAAGCGGCCGGTGCGCGCCCGCACGGCGGCGCAGGATTCCTACATCCGCGCGCTCAAGCGCCACGAACTGGTGTTCGGCATCGGCCCCGCCGGCACCGGCAAGACGTGGCTCGCGGTGGCGCGGGCATGCCAGTTGTTCGAACGCAAGGAAGTCGACCGCATCATCCTGTCTCGGCCCGCGGTGGAAGCGGGCGAGCGGCTCGGCTTCCTGCCCGGGGACATGCGCGAGAAGGTCGATCCCTATTTAAGGCCGATCTACGACGCGCTGTACGACCTGATGGACGCGCGCATCGTCGAGCGTGGCCTGCAGAGCGGCGAGATCGAGATCGCGCCGCTGGCCTTCATGCGCGGCCGCACGCTCACCAACGCCGCCATCATTCTCGACGAGGCGCAGAACACCACCTCGATGCAGATGAAGATGTTCCTGACCCGCCTCGGCGAAAACAGCCGCATGATCATCACCGGCGACCCGAGCCAGGTCGATCTGCCCAACGGCCAGCCCTCGGGACTGGCGGAGGCCGCGAAACTGCTCGACGGCGTCGAAGGCATCGCACAGGTCACCTTCGCCGCGCAGGACGTGATCCGCCATGAACTGGTGGCGCGCATCGTCGCCGCCTATGACGGCGTGGCGAAGCCGGCCGCCGCCAGACCGTGACGCCGCTGACATGATGCTGTTGACATGACCACCGACCGACCTGCGACCGAAGTGCTCGTCACCGCCGACTGCTGGCGCGCCGAGAGCACGGCCGACACCGTGATCCACCGCGCCATCGAGATGGCGGCGGCGATGGTCGACGCCGACACCGCCGAGGCCGAACTGGCGATCATGCTGACCGACGACGCCGGCATCCGCGACCTGAACCGCAGCTGGCGCGGCATGGACAAGCCGACCAACGTGCTGTCGTTCCCGGCATTGCAGCCCGAGGGTGCGCGTCATGACGACGACATCCCGCGCATGCTCGGCGACATCGCCATCGCCTACGAAACCACCCGCCGCGAGGCCGACGCCGAGGATAAGCCGTTCGACCATCATCTCAGCCATCTCGCCGTGCACGGCTTTCTGCATCTCGTCGGCTATGATCACGAGAACGACGACGAGGCCGAAATCATGGAACGCCTCGAACGCGATATTCTCGCGCAGCTCGGCATTCCCGATCCCTACGCGCAAGACGACCGGGTGAGCTAAGTGGCCAAACCTTCCGACGACACCTCCAAAACGGATTCTGCGGCTGCGCCCCACGCCAGCCTGCCGGTGCCGGTGCAGCACGGCGAGGTGTTGCGGCCATCGTCCGAGCTGTGGCTGATGCGCGCGCTGCGCGCACTGTTCGGGTGGAAGCCGGGCTCGGCGCGCAGCGATCTGCAAGTGGTGCTCGACGCCGCCGCGCCCGACGAGACCAGCTTCTCCACGCTCGAACGCACCATGCTGCGCAACATCCTCGGCCTGCACGAGCGGCGCATCGCCGACGTCATGGTGCCGCGCGGCGATATCGTCGCGGTCAAGCGCGACATCTGCCTCGGCGAACTAATGAGCGTGTTCGAGAGCGCCGCCCATTCCCGCCTCGTGGTCTATAACGATACCCTCGACGACCCCGCGGGTTTCGTGCACATCCGCGATCTGGTGGCCTTCTTCACGGTGAAGGCGCGCGTGGCCGACGAGGTCAACGCCAAGCGCAAGAAGCCGTTTCCGGCGGGGCTCGACCTGCGCTCGGTGGACCTGCGCATGAAGCTCGCCGACGCCAACATCATGCGCAAGCTGATCTACGTGCCGCCGTCGATGCCGGCCATCGACCTGCTGGCGCAGATGCAGGCGACGCGGATTCATCTGGCGCTGGTGGTCGATGAATATGGCGGCACCGACGGGCTGGTCTCGATCGAGGATATCGTCGAACAGGTGGTCGGCGAGATCGACGACGAGCACGACAGCGACGAAGCGCCCTCGGTGGTGCCGCAGCCGGACGGCTCGTTCATCGCCGACGCCCGCGCCGGACTGGACGATGTCAAGTCGGTGGTCGGCGATGCCTTCGATACCGGCGAGGCCGGCGAGGAGGTCGACACGCTCGGCGGCTATCTGGTGACGCAGGTCGGCCGCCTGCCGGTGCGCGGCGAGGTCATTGCCGGCCCGGGCAATTTCGAGATCGAGGTGCTCGACGCCGATCCGCGCCGCATCAAGCGCGTGCGCATCGGTACCCACAAGGACCGCGCCGCCGGCCTGCGGCTGCGCGAAGGCAAACGGCGCGACGCCGCGCCCGACACGCCGTCACCGGCCGGCGATGCCGGCACTTCATCCACCGGCGATGGCGCGGGCCGACGATGACAGTCCTGCGCGCGCTGGCATCGCACGTCCTGCTCGCATGGGGGTGGAAGCGTGCGCTGATCGCGCTGGTCGCCGGCGCGCTGTCGGCGCTGGCGATGGCGCCGTTCAATGCGTGGCCCGTGCTGTTCGCCACCATTCCGGTCGCGGTGTGGCTGATCGACGGCGCCGGCGCCGGGCGCTTCGGCGGCGTGCCGGCCGCGGCTCTCGCCGGCTGGTGGTTCGGCTTCGGCTATTTCGTCGCCGGCCTTTACTGGATCGGATTCGCCTTCCTCGTCGATGCCGATACCTTCGCCTGGCTGTTGCCGTTCGCGGTGATGGGCCTGCCCGCCGGGCTTGCAGTATTCACCGCCTTCGGCTTCGCGCTGGCGCGGCTGATCTGGACCGCGGACCCGTGGCGCATCCTCGGCTTCGCCAGCGCGCTCACCATCAGCGAATGGCTGCGCGGTCATGTCCTCACCGGCTTTCCGTGGAACGCGTTCGGCTACGCGCTGACCGAGCCGCTGGCGCTGGCGCAGACCGCGTCGCTGGTCGGCCTGTGGGGGCTGACCTTCATCGCGCTTGCGGTGTTCGCGAGCCCCGCGGCCTTGATCGACGGCCGCGCCGCGACGCGGCGGCCGTGGCTGCCCGTGGCGCTGTCGCTCGTGGTGCTGGCCGCGATGGGGGGCTACGGCGCACTGCGGCTCGCCGCCACGCCGACGCGCTTCGTCGACCAGGTGAAGCTGCGCCTGATGCAGCCGAACCTGCAGCAGGACGTGAAGTTCAATTACGCCGCCAAGCAGATGGTGATGGACAGATATCTGTCGCTGTCCGACCGCGCCACCGGGCCGCACACCAGCGGCGTGCGCGACGCCACCATCCTGATCTGGCCGGAATCGGCGTTCCCGTTCTTCCTGTCGCGGGAAGCCGACGCCATGGCGCGGATCGCCGACCTGCTGCCGCAGGGCACGATACTCATCACCGGCGCGGTCCGCCCTCCGGACCAGCCCGCCGGTATGCCGATCACCCGCGCCTATAATTCGATCTACGCCATCGATCATGACGGCACCATCCTGTCGGTCTACGACAAGCTGCATCTGGTGCCGTTCGGCGAATACCTGCCGCTGCAAGCGATGATGGAGCGGCTCGGCTTCGTCCAGCTCACCAAGGTGCGCGGCGGGTTCATCCCCGGCGACCGGCGGCGCACCATGGCGATTCCCAACGCGCCGCGCATGCTGCCGCTGATCTGCTACGAGGCGATCTTCCCAGGCGACGTGGTGCCGCGCGACGACCGCCCGGGCTGGATCGTCAACGTCACCAATGACGGCTGGTTCGGCATCTCCACCGGGCCGTATCAGCACCTGCAGCAGGCGCGGCTGCGCGCCGTGGAGGAAGGCCTGCCCGTGGTGCGCGCCGCCAACACCGGCATTTCGGCGGTGATCGATCCGGTCGGGCGGATCGTGGCGCGGCTTTCGCTCGGTGTCGAAGGCGTGCTGGATTCGGCGCTGCCCGTGGCGCTCCCGCCGACGCTCTATTCACGGATCCAGGACACCGCGGCGTGGATCGCGGTGGCGCTTTCGGTCATCGTGGTTGTTCGCAGGCGCATGAAACAAAAGGTCTGATTGTGCGTTGCACAATAGGGCGGCATCGAACCGTCGTCCGAACCGTTGGATTCGGGAACAACAGGGGCGCTCCGTTACCACGACAGGGCCGCGGTTTTTCAGGCCCGGAATTCCCTCGTTCGTGATGGACGAATATTTGACGATGCCGACACAACCGGCGTATTGCGGTCCAGCCATTTGAACCGAACATTTTAGTCACCGCCCCCGGTGGCGCGGAGCTTCTTCATGACGACCAAGGCGCCCAATCCGGTCGACAAATACGTCGGAAGTCGCGTTCGCATGCGCCGGATCATGCTCGGCATGAGCCAGGAGAAACTGGGCGAGGCGCTCGGCCTAACCTTTCAGCAGGTGCAGAAATACGAGAAGGGAACCAACCGCATCGGCGCGAGCCGCCTGCAGCAGATTTCCGAAATCCTCCAGGTGCCGGTCTCGTTCCTGTTCGATGGCAGCCCGGCCGGGCTTCATGCCGTGGAAGGGATGGGCGAGGCACCGTCGCCGGCCTATGTCTCCGATTTTCTGGCGACGTCGGACGGGCTGGCGCTGATCCGCGCCTTCACTCGCATCACTGATTCCAAGCTTCGCCGCAGCATCGTCGAACTCGTCGAGCAGATGGCGGCGCGCGAAGATCCCGACCGCGCCTGAGCGCGAACCGCCGTTCCGCCGCGGCACGCCGATCCTCCCCACATCCAGACAGGCCATGACAGCGAACGATCCGCCGCGCGACCTCGATGCCGATCACGGCCACGGCTCCTTTTTCGGACGGCGCAAGGGGCATAAGCTCCGCAGCCATCAGGCCGGACTGATCGACACGCTGCTGCCGCATCTCGCGCTCGACATCGCCGGTCCCGCGCCTGCAGATCTCGCATCGCTGTTTGCGGTGGTGGTGGACACGGTTCGCCTCGAAATCGGGTTCGGCGGCGGCGAGCATCTGGTGGCCGAAGCGCGTGCCCATCCGCGCACCGGGTTCATCGGTTGCGAGCCTTACGTCAATGGCATGGCCAAGATCCTGACCCAGATCGAGGCGCACGGCCTTGCCAATATCCGCCTCCATGCCGGCGACGCCGCCGAGCTTCTCGACTGGGCCCCGGCCGCAAGCCTGACGCGCATCGACCTCATCCACCCCGATCCGTGGCCGAAGCGCCGCCACTGGAAGCGCCGCTTCGTGCAGGACGCCACCATCGCGGCGATGGCGCGCGTGCTGACCGATCGCGGCGAGTTTCGTTTCGTCAGCGACATCGACGATTATTGCGCCTGGACGCTGATGCACATGCAGCGCGCGAAGGATTTCGTATGGACCGCGGAGCGCGCCGATGACTGGCGGCGGCCGTGGCCGGACTACACGATGACGCGCTACGGGCGCAAAGCCGAACGCGAAGGCCGCCGGGCTGCGTATCTGATTTTCAAGACAGCCGCTTAACGCAGGTTCAGCCGCGCGGGCCGCTGGCGCCGCGCAGACGCCAGAACGCCAGCACGCGCTGCGCGGTGGCGGGCGACAGCCGCTCATAATTGAGGCGCGCTTCCTCGATGGTCGATGGCGAAGCCCCCTTGCCCGGGCCGAGACGCAGCACGATCAGCGCGCACGCCGTCGCCCACGCGAATCCGAGCGACTTGCCGAGGATCAGGATCGGATCGTAACGCTCACCGAGCACGAGCTGGTTGACCGCCGCAAGCTCCATCCCCGACAGCATGGCCACGGCGGCGACGGCCTCCTCGTATTTGTGCTGCCGGGCGAAATCGAGCAGCGCCGCCTCGTCGAGTTCGCCGGCCCGTTTCATCGCGATAATCGTGCGCTGGGCCGCGGTGAAATCGCGCCTGCCCAGCCGGGCCTTCGGTGCGCCGGACAGCTCCAGCATCGCCTGATTGATGGTGGCCTTCTGCGCGGGCGTCGCGCCTTCGAACAGGCGGCGGCGCACCACGTCGACGGATTCGGCCAGCAACCGCTTCAGCACCGGAGCTGGAACATCGTCGCGCCGGCCGACCGCGACCGCCAGCATGCCGTCGTCCACGGCGCGCCGGACCAGCCCCGAATAGCCGGTATCTGAAAACCGCGCTCCGGCATTGGCGGCGACGCTGCGCACCACGTCGCGGTCGCCGCGGCGGACGATCACGTCGGTCAGCGGCGTCGAAAGCTGCGAACGGTCCGAAATTGCCGCCAGATGCTCCTGGCCCCTGCGGGAGGCGATGTCGATCAGGGTCGGATCGTCGAGCAGCGGCGACAGGCTGAGGATCGGTCCGGCGATTCTGATCTCACCGTCATGGGCAAACTGCTTCACCAGCGTCGGCGGCGCGTTGACCAGCGCCGCGAGGCGGACGGCGAGGTCTGCGCGGATCTCCACCGGGGTCGCGGGAATGAGGCCGAGCAGGATGTCGTCGAACAGCGCCACATGCTCGGTTCCGAACGACGCCGCGCTCTTCAGGAACAGGTCGGACAGCCCCCCGATCGCCCGGGCGCGCCGCGCCGGGGTGCCGTTCCTGACGATGTCGTCGAGTTCCGGAATCAGTGAAAAGGCTGCGGCCATCGGTTTCTCGGATCGCCGGCGCCGGGCAGAACGGGGCGCGGCCGGTCATGTCGGCGGCACTCTAGGTCCGGCGGATGAAGGAAGGGTTAGCCAGATGCCGCACGCGGCCGGGGCGGGGCGGCGGGCGAGCGGACGGCCCGCGATCCGTCTCGGGAACCCGGATGCCCTTGCCGCAGCGGGGGAAAGCGGCTATATCGGCAACCGACATAAATTCTCATACGAACACGTAGGAGAGTGGGCCCCGCGGGACCCGCTCTTTTTTATTACCGGACGGCTGCCGCCACTGCGGCGCGCTCTCCGCAACCGAAGGCTTTGTGATCCGCCGCATGACCGACCCGATCACCACCACTGCTCCCGACTCCGACCTGGTCGCCGAACCGCGCCTCGTGGTCGAGCCGGGCGTCGGCGCGCGCGTCGCGGCGGTGGCGACGCCGGTGCTGGAAGGCATGGGTTATCGCCTGGTGCGCATCAAGGTGTCGGGCGACGCCGGCTGCACCGTGCAGATCATGGCGGAGCGGCCGGACGGCTCCATGCAGATCGAGGACTGCGAGGCGATCTCGAAGGCGCTGTCGCCGGTGATGGACATCGCCGACCCGATCCAGCGCGCCTATCGCCTCGAAATCTCGTCCCCCGGCATCGACCGGCCGCTGGTGCGCCGCTCCGATTTCGAGCGCTATGCCGGCCATCTGGTGAAGATCGAAATGGCTGCGCCGCATGACGGCCGCAAGCGATTCCGCGGAATCATTCAGGGGCTCGAAGGCAATAGCGTCCGCATCGGGCGGGACGACGCCAAGGATCACAAGGGCGCGCAGGAAGCTGACGTCCTGATTCCGATCGAAGACATTGCCTCCGCCAATCTGGTTCTGACCAACGCGCTGATTGCCGAGTCCATGCGTCGCGGCCGTGACGTCGAGCGCGAGCAACTCGAGCAATCGGGCGCAATCCCGGAGCCTCCCGCCCATGCGCGTCGCGCGCGTGAAAAGCGTGATTTGAAGAAGAGCTTCCAGCCGAAGCCGAAAAACAAAACCAAGAAGCTCGCACCGCAGAACACCAAGGAACATCGCCTCGCCGCTGAGAAGAAAAAGCGCGAAGGCAAATCAGACCCCCACGAAGGAGACTGAGCCATGGCCGCTGTCAGCGCCAACAAACTCGAACTGCTGCAGATCGCCGACGCCGTCGCGCGCGAGAAATCGATCGACCGCAGCATCGTGATCACCGCGATGGAGGACGCCATCGCCAAGGCGGCCCGCGCCCGCTACGGCAGCGAGACCGACGTGCACGCCGAGATCCACCCCAAGACCGGCCAGTTGCAGCTGACCCGCCACATGCTGGTGGTCGAGCAGGTCGAGAACACCTCCAACCAGATCTCGCTGATGGACGCGCAGAAGGCCAATCCCGGCGCGCAGATCGGCGACACCATCGCCGACACTTTGCCGCCGCTGGAATATGGCCGCATCGCCGCGCAGTCGGCCAAGCAGGTGATCGTGCAGAAGGTGCGCGAGGCCGAGCGCGACCGGCAATATCAGGAGTTCAAGGACCGCATCGGCGAAATCGTCAACGGCATCGTCAAGCGCGTCGAATACGGCAGCGTCATCGTCGACCTCGGTCGCGGCGAGGCCATCATCCGTCGCGACGAGATGTTGCCGCGCGAACTGTTCCGCAACGGCGACCGGGTGCGCTCCTATATCTTCGACGTGCGCCGCGAAACCCGCGGGCCGCAGATTTTCCTGTCGCGCACCCATCCGCAGTTCATGGCCAAGCTGTTCGCGCAGGAAGTGCCGGAAATCTACGACGGCATCGTCGAGATCAAGGCGGTGGCCCGCGATCCCGGCTCGCGCGCCAAGATCGGCGTGACCTCGCGCGATTCCTCGGTCGATCCGGTCGGTGCCTGCGTCGGCATGCGCGGCTCGCGCGTGCAGGCGGTGGTCAACGAACTGCAGGGCGAGAAGATCGACATCATTCCGTGGTCGCCGGACATCGCGACCTTCGTCGTCAACGCATTGGCGCCGGCGGAAGTGGCGAAAGTCGTGATCGACGAGGACCGCGAGCGTATTGAAGTCGTGGTCCCCGATACCCAATTGTCTCTTGCGATCGGACGCCGCGGCCAGAACGTGCGTCTCGCCTCGCAGCTCACCGGCTGGGACATCGATATCCTCACCGAGCAGGAAGAATCCGAACGTCGCCAGGCCGACTTCGAGAACGCCACGCGCGTGTTCATGGAGGCCCTCAACGTCGACGAGGTGGTGGGCCAGTTGCTGGCGTCCGAGGGCTTCGGCTCGGTGGAGGATCTGGCGCTTGTGGACCTGCGCGAGCTTACCAGCATCGAGGGTTTCGACGAGGAGACGGCGAACGAACTGCAGAGCCGCGCCCGCGAATATCTCGAGCAACTTGAATCGGAGCTCGATGCGCGGCGCAAGGAACTGGGCGTGGAAGACGCGCTGGCTGAAGTGCCGGGCGTGACCTCGAAGATGCTGGTGAAGTTCGGCGAGAACGACATCAAGACGGTCGAGGATCTGGCCGGCTGCGCCACCGACGATCTCGCCGGCTGGGTCGAGCGCAAGGACGGCGAAACCACGAAGCATCCCGGCATTCTCGACGCCAGCGAGGCGTCGCGCGAGGATGCCGAGGCCCTGATCATGCAGGCCCGTCTCAAGGCCGGCTGGATCACCGAGGCCGAACTCGCCAAGATCACCGAGGAGGCTCCGGCCTCCGAAGACCACCCGGCCTGAGCATGATGTCGAAAAGTGTGAAGCGGTTTTCGGACAACATCATGCTCGTCACGAGTTAAAGGAGATGCCCCGCGCATGCTTGCCATTGCCGATCCCGCAGATCTCGACCACGGGCCCCGGACCAAGTCCGGGACCGTGCGGATGTGCGCGGTCACGCGGCAGGTGGCGCCGGTCGATGACCTGATCCGCTTTGTCGTCTCGCCCGCGGGCGAGGCGGTGGCGGACCTGAAGCGGAAACTGCCGGGGCGCGGTCTGTGGGTGTCGCTGTCCCACGCCCGCGTCGCCGAGGCGGCCCGGCGCAACGTGTTCGCCCGGGGCTTCAAGCGCGAGGTGCGGGTTTCCAAGACGCTGGCGGACGACGTCGACCAGCTGATGGTCCGCGGCCTCATCGACGCCCTCGCCATGGCCGCCAAGGCCGGGCAGGTGGTGGCGGGGTTCGCCAAGGTCGAAGCCGCGATCGCGGGCGGGCAGGCGGTGGCCCTGATCCACGCCCGCGACGGCGCCGCTGACGGAATCCGCAAGCTGAACGCGCGATGGAGTGCGGTCCGGCCGGAAAACCCTGCAGATTCAGTGGATTTCCCGATCCTTGACGTCCTCTCCACCGACGAATTGGATTTGGCACTGGGGCGGGCAAATGTGGTACATGCTGCCCTGCTCGCGGGCCCGGCCAGCAAGACCTTCCTGGCGCGCTGCCGCGCGCTGATCCGATTTCGGACCATGGACAGCGGCGGCGCGACGGATTGAGACCCAGGGTATTTGGACTCTGGGACTGAGACTCTGGGACTGAGATCAGACCGCATCGCCGGGGCGGCATGCGAGCAACGAACGAGATTGGGACGAGTGAATGGCTGATACGAAAAATCCTGGCGACAAGACGCTGAGCGTCGGTTCGAAAACTCTGTCGCTGAAACCGCGCACAGAGACCGGCGTCGTGCGCCAGAGCTTCAGCCACGGCCGCAGCAAATCGGTTGTGGTCGAGAAGAAGACCAAGCGCCGGCTTGCCGGCGAGCCCGCCTCGGCCCCCGAGATCCCGGCCGCGCCCGTTGCAAAAGCGCCGGCCGCGCCGGTGCGTGCGCCCGAGCCCGCGCGGACCACGCCGCGCCCCTCGGGCGTGGTGTTGCGCACCCTGACCGAGGACGAGCAGACCGCGCGCGCCACCGCGCTGGCAGACGCCCGCCTGCGCGAGGAAGAGGAGCGTCGCGTCGCTGAAGCGGAAGCCGCCCGCCGCAACAGCAAGGAATTCAAGGAACAGCAGGAGCGCGAAGCCGCCGAAGCCCGCAAGAAGGCCGAGGAAGAACGTCATCGCGCCGAAGAGGAAGCCAAGGCCCGCGCCGAGCGCGAAGCCACCAAGCGTCTCGACGAAACCAAGGCCAAGGCGACAGCCACCACCACCACCGCTGCGCCCGCCCGGACCGGCGCGGCCAAGCCTGCCGCCACTCCGGCGCGCGGGCCGGTCGCCGCTGATGGGTCCGACGAGGATGAAGCCCCGCGCATGGTGCGCCGTCCCGGCGGACCGCCGCGGCCCGTGGTCGCGGCCAAGCCCGCCGCCAAGCCTGCGCCCGCCAAGCAGCGCGGCCGCCTCACCCTTTCCACGGCGCTCAATGCCGATGATGTGCGCGAACGCTCGATCGCCTCGTTCCGCCGCCGCACCCAGCGCCTCAAGGGTCATGCCTCGAACGAGCCGAAGGAAAAGCTCGTGCGCGAGGTGACGATTCCGGAAGCGATCACCATCCAGGAACTCGCCAACCGCATGAGCGAGCGCGCGGTCGATGTCATCCGCATGCTGATGAAGCAAGGCGCGATGCACAAGATCACCGACGTGATCGACGCCGACACCGCGCAGCTCATCGCCGAGGAATTGGGCCACAGCGTCAAGCGCGTCGCCGCTTCCGACGTGGAGGAAGGCCTGTTCGACGTCGCCGAGGATCACGCCTCGGATACGACGTCGCGTCCGCCGGTGGTCACCGTCATGGGCCACGTCGATCACGGCAAGACCTCGCTGCTCGATGCGCTGCGTCATGCCAACGTGGTTTCGGGCGAGGCCGGCGGCATCACCCAGCACATCGGCGCCTATCAGGTCACCTCGCCCGAAAGCGGCAAGAAGATCACCTTCATCGACACCCCGGGCCACGCGGCCTTCACCGCGATGCGCGCGCGCGGCGCCAAGGTCACCGACATCGTTATCCTCGTGGTGGCGGCCGATGACGGCGTCATGCCGCAGACCATCGAGGCCATCAACCACGCCAAGGCGGCGGGCGTTCCGATGATCGTGGCGATCAACAAGATCGACAAGCCCGACGCCAAGCCGGAGCGCGTGCGCACCGAACTGTTGCAGCACGATGTGCAGGTCGAATCCTTCGGCGGCGACGTCGTCGACGTTGAGGTCTCCGCCAAGAACAAGACCAATCTCGACAAGCTGCTCGAGATGATCGCGTTGCAGGCCGAAATGCTCGACCTCAAGACCAACCCCGATCGTCCGGCCGAAGGCACCGTGATCGAGGCCAAGCTCGATCGCGGCCGCGGCCCGGTGGCCACCGTGCTGGTCCAGCGCGGCACCCTGCGCGTTGGCGACATCATCGTGGCCGGCGCCGAAATGGGCCGCGTCCGCGCGCTGATCAACGATCAGGGCCAGACCATCCAGGAGGCCGGTCCCTCGGTGCCGGTCGAGGTGCTCGGCTTCAACGGCCCGCCGGAAGCCGGCGACCGCCTCGCGGTGGTGGAGAACGAGGCCCGCGCCCGTCAGGTCACCGACTATCGCGCCCACGCGAAGCGCGAGAAATCGGCGGCGGCGACCGGCATGCGCGGCTCGCTCGAGCAGATGATGAGCCAGCTCAAGACCACCGGCCGCAAGGACTTCCCGCTGGTGATCAAGGCCGACGTGCAGGGCTCGCTGGAAGCCATTCTCGGCTCGCTGGAGAAGCTCGGCACCGACGAGGTCGCAGCGCGCATCCTGCACGCGGGTGTCGGCGGCATTTCGGAATCCGACGTGACCCTGGCGGAAGGCTTCAACGCCGCCATCATCGGCTTCTCCGTGCGCGCCAACAAGGAAGCGGCGGCGCTGGCCAAGCGCAACGGCATCGAGATCCGCTACTACAACATCATCTACGATCTCGTGGATGACGTGAAGAAGGCGATGAGCGGCCTGCTCGCGCCGACGCTGCGCGAAACCATGCTCGGCAACGCGCAGGTGCTCGAAGTCTTCAACATCTCCAAGGTCGGCAAGATCGCCGGCTGCCGCGTCACCGACGGCACCGTGGAACGCGGCGCCAATGTGCGCCTGATCCGCGACAACGTCGTCGTTCACGAGGGCAAGCTGTCGACGCTCAAGCGCTTCAAGGACGAGGTCAAGGAAGTGCAGTCCGGCCAGGAATGCGGCATGGCGTTCGAGAGCTATCAGGACATGCGCGTCGGCGACGTCATCGAGTGCTATCGCGTGGAGACCATCCAGCGCTCCCTGTAAGTCCAAACCTTGCGGGCGCGTTGTCTCTAATGTCATTGCCGGGCTTGACCCGGCAATCCATCGCCAGAAGCGATGTTTAACAAGGAAGATGGATGCCCGGGTCAAGCCCGGGCATGACGCTTCTCATATCAGGAATCCAACTCATGCCCCGTCATCAGCGCGGCAAAACGTCATCATCCGCGCCCGGCGCCTCGCAACGCCAGTTGCGCGTCGGCGAACTGATCCGGCATGCGATCGCCGACATCCTCTCGCAGGGCGGCGTGCACGACGACACGCTGAGCGGTCACATCATCACCGTGCCCGAAGTGCGCATGTCGCCGGACCTCAAGCTCGCCACCGTCTACATCATGCCGCTCGGCGGCCGCGACATCGAACCGGTGATCGCCGCGCTGGATCGCAACAAGAAGTTCCTGCGCGGCGAGGTGGCCCATCGCGTTAACTTAAAATTTGCTCCTGATCTTCGCTTCCGCGTTGACGAACGATTCGACGAAGCGGAACGGATCGAGAAATTACTGAGAACACCCGCGGTTCAAAGAGACCTCAAGACAGAGTCGGACCAGGATTGATGACTGTGACCACCCCGGACGGCGCGCTCGCGCCGCAGATCGGCGATTCGAACCCGCCGGCCGAAAATAAATTTTCCGATGCGCCGGCGCGCGTGCGACACAACGATCCGCGCCCGCAGCAGGGCGGCAAGCCGCAGCAACGCCAAGGCGGACAGCCGAAGCGCGAGCGCCGCGACGTCCACGGCTGGGTGTGCCTCGACAAACCGGTGGGCATGACCTCGACCCACGCGGTCGCGGTGCTCAAGCGCCTGTTCAACGCCAAGCGCGCCGGCCATGCCGGCACCCTCGATCCGCTGGCGTCCGGCGGCCTGCCCATCGCTCTCGGTGAAGCCACCAAGACGGTTCCATTCGTCATGGACGGCCGCAAACGTTACCGCTTCACCGTGCAGTGGGGCGAGGAGCGCGACACCGACGACACCGAGGGCCGTCCGACCCAGACCAGCGACGCCCGCCCCACCTTGGAGGCGATCGAGGCGCTGCTGCCGCGCTTCACCGGGCTGATCGAACAGGTTCCGCCGCAATATTCCGCCATCAAGGTCCAGGGCGAGCGCGCCTACGACCTCGCGCGCGACGGAGAGGCCGTGGAACTGGCCGCCCGCCCGGTCGAGATTCACGAATTAATCGTTGTGGAACAACAAGGTAACGATCGCACCGTGTTCGAGGCCGAATGCGGCAAGGGCACCTATGTGCGCTCGCTGGCCCGCGACATGGGCCGCCTGCTCGGCTGCTACGGCCACATCTGCGCGCTGCGCCGTACCCTGTGCGGGCCGTTCACCGAGGCGGACATGATTCCGCTGGCAGAACTGGAGGCTTTGTGCGATAGAGCCGCGTCTGGCGAGGGCAGCCTCGCCGACGCGCTTTTGCCCGTTGAGACCGCGCTGGACGACATCCCGGCACTGGCCGTCACACGGGCGGATGCCGCAAGGCTCCACCGGGGCCAGGCGGTTTTGTTGCGCGGACGGGATGCGCCAATTTCAAACGGCACAGTCTATGTCACCGTCGGCGGGAGGCTTCTGGCCCTCGCCGAACTTGGCAACGGCGAACTCATCCCCAAGCGCGTGTTCAACCTCAACGGACTGACTGCCAGTTCCGTTCGCAAAGAAGGTGTTTGACGATGTCGATTGCCGCAGAACGCAAAGCGGAAGTTATCAAGACCAATGCCACCAAGGCCGGCGACACCGGCTCGCCCGAGGTTCAGGTTGCGATCCTGTCGGAACGCATCGCCAACCTCACCGAGCACTTCAAGACCCACGGCAAGGACAACCATTCGCGCCGTGGCCTGCTGAAGCTCGTGTCGACCCGCCGCTCGCTCCTCGACTATGTCAAGAAGAAGGACGAGGCGCGCTACAAGGCAATGCTCGAGAAGCACAATATCCGCCGCTAAAAAAGACACGCGCGCATCCTGCGCGCGTTTTCGCATGATGGCTTGCCGCGACGCGGCCTCGATCGACAGGGTTCGACAGGCGTGGCTTCGGCAACGATCGTGCGGCGTGTCCAACCGCAATCCGGCGGCTGGGCGATAACGGGTCAGATGCCCGTACCATCGAGAGGATGGACGCCATTCGAAGGACAGAGACCATGGCAGGATCGCCGGACGCTGATGCAGACCGTCTTGCAGTCAGCGTCTCGCAATCTTGCGCATGGTCTTTGTGTTTCAGGCGCCGTCTTGTCGTGAACCGATGAAAGACAACCAGATGTTCAAGACTCATTCCGTCGAACTGGACTGGGGCGGGCGTCCGCTCAAACTGGAAACCGGCAAGGTCGCACGCCAGGCCGACGGCGCGGTGATGGCGACCTACGGCGAAACCATCGTGCTCGCCACGGTCGTTGCGGCCAAGACGCCGCGGGAGGGCGTCGACTTCCTGCCGCTCACCGTCGACTATCAGGAAAAGACCTACGCAGCCGGCCGCATTCCCGGCGGCTATTTCAAGCGCGAAGGCCGCCCCACAGAAAAGGAAACCCTGGTTTCCCGCCTGATCGACCGCCCGATCCGCCCGCTGTTCGTCGACGGCTGGCGCAACGAGACCCAGGTCATCATCACCGTGCTCTCCCATGACATGGAGAACGATCCCGATATCGTCGCCATGGTCGCCGCCTCCGCCGCGCTGACCTTGTCCGGCGTGCCGTTCACCGGCCCGATCGGCGCCGCCCGCGTCGGCTTCATCAACAACGAGTTCGTGCTCAATCCGCAGATCGACGAGATGCTGGAGACCCAGCTCGATCTCGTGGTCGCCGGCACCGCCGACGCCGTGCTGATGGTGGAATCCGAAGCCAAGGAACTGCCCGAGGAAGCGATGCTCGGCGCGGTGATGTTCGGCCACCGCCACTTCCAGCCGGTGATCCAGGCGATCATCGATCTCGCCGAGAAAGCCGCCAAGGAGCCGCGCGAGGTCGCGACCGTGGACAACAGCGCGATCGAGGCCGAGATGCGCGGCGTCGGCGAAGCCGAGTTGCGCGCTGCTTACGGCATCGCCGTCAAGCAGGACCGCTACGCCGCCGTCGCCGCCGTGAAGAAGAAGGTAATGGACCACTTCTTCCCCGAGGGGAAAGAGCCGGCCTATGACAAGCTGCGCATCGCCGGCGTGTTCAAGGAGCTGGAAGCGAACGTGGTTCGCAACAACATCCTCGACACCGGCCGCCGCATCGACGGCCGCGACGTCAAGACCGTGCGTCCGATCGTCGCCGAAGCCGGCGTGCTGCCGCGCGCTCACGGCTCGGCGCTGTTCACTCGCGGCGAGACCCAGGCGCTGGTGGTGACCACCCTCGGCACCGGCGAGGACGAGCAGTATGTCGATTCGCTGTCGGGCACCTATAAGGAGCGCTTCCTGCTCCATTACAACTTCCCGCCCTACTCGGTGGGCGAGACAGGTCGCCTCGGCGGCACCAAGCGTCGCGAGATCGGCCACGGCAAGCTCGCCTGGCGCGCGATCCATCCGATGCTGCCGGCGCATCACGAGTTCCCCTACACCATCCGCGTCGTCTCGGAGATCACCGAGTCGAACGGCTCGTCGTCGATGGCGTCGGTGTGCGGCGCATCGCTGGCGCTGATGGACGCGGGCGTGCCGCTGAAGCGGCCGACCGCGGGCATCGCCATGGGCCTGATCCTCGAAGGCGCCCGCTTCGCGGTGCTGTCCGACATTCTCGGCGACGAGGATCATCTCGGCGACATGGACTTCAAGGTGGCGGGCACCGAGGCCGGCATCACCTCGCTGCAGATGGACATCAAGATCGCCGGCATCACCGAGGAGATCATGAAGATCGCCCTCGCCCAGGCGAAGGACGGTCGTATCCACATCCTCGGCGAAATGGCCAAGGCGCTGACCAACGCCCGCGCCGAGCTCGGCGAGCACGCGCCGCGCATCGAAGTGCTGCAGATCCCCACCGATAAGATCCGCGACGTGATCGGCACCGGCGGCAAGATCATCCGCGAGATCGTCGAGAAGACCGGCGCCAAGATCAACATCGACGACGACGGCACCGTCAAGGTCGCCTCCGCCAACGGTGAATCGATCCGCGCCGCGATCAAGTGGATCAAGTCGATCACCTCCGAGCCGGAAGTCGGCCACATCTACGACGGCACCGTCGTCAAGGTGATGGAGTTCGGCGCGTTCGTGAACTTCTTCGGCCCCAAGGACGGCCTCGTTCACATCAGCCAGCTCGCGGCCAACCGCGTGCAGAAGAGCTCGGACGTCGTCAAGGAAGGCGACAAGGTCAAGGTCAAGCTGCTCGGCCTCGACGACCGCGGCAAGGTGCGGCTGTCGATGAAGGCCGTCGATCAGACCACCGGCGAGGATCTCGAAGCCAAGCCGAAAGCCGAAAACGCGCCGGCCGCCGAGTAAGGCTAAGCGATTGCAATCTTACGGAGAGGGGCGGCTTTTGCCGCCCCTTTTTATTTGGTCCGGGGTGATCGGGTTCGGTCAGGCGGCGCTTGCGTCGCCGACACAAATTGGCAACGCATCGCCGGACGCTGTGCAGCATCCGGGGCAGAGGCGCGCAACGGGATCGTCAGACTGTGAGGATCGAAGCCCGATCGTCAGGCGACGTGGCTCATGAACGCTTCACGGCGGCCGACCATGCGGTCGGCGGCGCGCTTGGCATCCTCGCGCGTCGCGGTGGCGCAGGTGCGGTATTCGAGATCGGGCAGGGTGACCGGCGCGCGGCGGCCGAACCATGAGATGAACGATTTCGGCCCGGTGTTGAGCGATGACAGCGCGTGCGCGAGATTATCCACGGCGCCGAACGCGAACAGCGCGCCCGAGGAAGCATGCCGCACCTCGTAGATGCCTGGGCCGATCGGCGCTTCAAGTCGCTCGCCGCGCGCCGCTTTCGGATACCGTTTCCACTCGCTCCAGGTCGCTATCATGTCGTTGGTCCGTCGTTACACAAAACACAAACTAAAACGGGTGGGCCCGGCCGGCGTGGGATCGGACGTCGTTGTCGCGTTGCCTCGATGTGAACGTCTGCCCACGGCAATGGTTCCAGCCGCCGTCGCCGCACGATATGGCCGCTGGACGGCCGGGCGGCAACCCCGACCATGGTGAATGCCGGTGATATTCCCGTGATCCGTCCCTGGCCGCCGGTTTTGGCCGCATACGGGAGGCCCGCTCACGCGCGCTCGATGATCGGGCGCACGGCCTCCCACACCGCCTCGGTGCTGACGCGGTCGAGGCAGGCGAACGGATCGTCGGGCGCGCGCGGGAAGATGCAGCGGGCATCGCACTGGTAGCAGTCCATCGGCACGAACACCGGCTGCACACCGGCGGGAGGCGGATCGACATGCGCGGGATAGGGCAGGAAGCGGCCGAAGTGCCATCCGCCGAATGGAACCACCGCCGGGCAACCGACGGCGGCGGCGATGTGCACGGCACCGGTGTCGTTGGCGACCAGCAGTTTCGCTGACGCCAGAACGCCGGCGAGTTCGTTCAGCGTGGTTTGGCCGCACATGTTGTGCACGCGGTCCGCGCCTGTCCGCCGCATGATGTCGGCGGCGATGTCCGCATCGGAGGTGTGCCCGCACAGCAGCGTGGACCATCCCGTCTGCGCGCGAATGTGATCGATCACCGCGGCAAAGCGCTCCGGCGGCCACTGCTTTGCCGTCAATCCGGCACTGGGGAAGACGACGACATAGTCGCGCATGTCATCGAGCCAGGCGGGACGCGACAGCATCGCGTTTTCAAGGCGAGGCCGCATGGCGTGGGTGGCCGCATCGAAAGGACGCGCGAAAACCGCGTTGATGTCGATCTCGTGCAGCCCTTCGGGAACGTCGACAAGTCGAGTGTACCAGCGGTCGGTGCGGGTTTTTTTACGCAGCGTTTGGTTCGACGTATCGCCGCGCAGGCCGATGCGCTCCGGCGCGGCGCTGGCATGGATCAGTTCGTCGCCCATCAGCGCGCGTGAGAATGTTGGGTTGACGGCGACCGCGGCCTGCAGACCGGCGATTTGCCGCCACAGCGCGCGGCGGTAGGGCGCGTCCGATCCGAGCCGGCGGCGGTCGACGGCGATGACCTCGTCGAACAGGCCGGAGGATGCAGCGAAGGCGGCGACCTCGGCGGAGGCTGCCAGCGTGATGCGGTGATCCGGTCGCGGATAGCGGTGGCGGATGGCGCGCGCGCCATCGAGCCACAGCACGAAATCGCCGATGTTGTCGAGCCGCACCACGAGGATGCGGGAGGCGTCGCGGGGCCGGCGGCGGCCGCGCCACGACAGCAGCGCGAGATGCGGCCGGTCGCGGCGGCGTTGCAGGCTTGCCGCCATCTTGCGCCAGTTCACCATCCCGTTGGTCCGTGGTTGAAGCCTGCGGCCGCGGTCAGTGCAGCATATTCATTCCACCGCCGCCAGTGTGCCGGTTTACACCGGCAGGCCGGCGGCCTGCGCCAGCGCCTTCAGCGAGGCCTGCGGCCGTGCGCCGATCTGCTGGATCACTTCGGCGGCGGCGAGCGCGCCGAGGCGGCCGCACTGGGCGTGATCGAGGCTGCGCACCGTGCCGAACAGGAAGCCGGCGGCGAACAGGTCGCCGGCGCCGGTGGTGTCCAGCACCTGCTTCACCGGGAACGCCGGCACCGGGGTCACGCTGTCCCTGGCCGCCACCACGCAGCCTTTCTCGCTGCGGGTGACCACGGCCA
>JAFKES010000081.1 GCA_017308495.1 Afipia sp. | reverse complement strand
GATATTCCCGCGCTCATTGCCTGGGGCGGCGTCAGCCATCGCTCGGTTCAGCGCGCCAACGCCTTGCTCGGCAAGGCGCTGCCGCGGGCGACGGCGGCATCGATCGCGGGTGCCGCACATTTCATGATCGCGACACATGCCGAACAGGTCGCGCAGCTGATTGCCCGGCATGTTCTCGACGCAGACGCGGCGCAGCAACGGAGCGGATGCCTCTGACTGCACCGAGGCCCGCCGCGCTTGGCCTGCGCGTTCGACAGCGGCGATTGAGGACGTGAGATCGGGAAGCTGGCGGAGAGAGCGGGATTCGAACCCGCGATACGGTTTCCCGTATACACACTTTCCAGGCGTGCGCCTTCAACCACTCGGCCACCTCTCCAGCGCGCCTGTCATGACGGTGCCGGCGCGATTTTGCAAGAGAGCGCAAGCTCGGATGGCAAATATTCCGCAAGATATTGAATCGACGCCTCTATTTAATGCCCCGTGGGATCGCTGCCCCGACCTGATGCCTGCGCCGTGCCGGACTAGCAGGCCGCACCGGACAGCGAGCGCAGCGGCCGCACCAGGGCCGGCGGCCGCCCCGCCGCGCGGGTCGCCTCCAGCGCCGCCGTGAAACCCGAGAACCACTGATGGATAGTGCCGGCGCGCAGCCGGGCCATCATCGCCTCCCAACGCATCCGCCGCTCGGTGGCGGGCATCGCCAGCGCCATCGCGATGGCGCGCGCCATGCCGTCGATGTCGTGCGGATTGACCAGCAGCGCGGCGTCGAGCTCGTTCGCGGCTCCGGCAAATTTCGACAGCACGAGAACGCCGGGATCCACCGGATTCTGGGCCGCGACATATTCCTTGGCGACGAGGTTCATGCCGTCATGCAGCGGGGTCACCACGCCAACCTGCGCCGCGCGGTAGAATCCCGCGAGCACGGTCTGGCTGAAGCCCTTGCTCAGATAGCGAATCGGCGTCCAGTCCACTTCGCCATGGCGGCCGTTGACCTCGGTGACCTGCCGCGACAGCGCGTCCTGCAGATTGCTGTAGGCCTCGATGCCGCCGCGCGAGGGCGTGGCGATCTGCAACAGCGAGACGGCGCGCTTGAGCGCGGGCTCGATCTCGAACAGCCGGTCGAAGGCGCTGATGCGATTGACCAGCCCCTTCGAATAATCGACGCGATCGACGCCGATGGCGAGGCGCTCGCCATGCAGGCTCTTGCGCAGGCGCGATACCTCCGGGTGGGAGGCCGCACGCTGGGCCTGCGCCGCGAAGCCGTCGACATCGATACCAATGGGGAACGTGGCGATGCGCGACGTGCCGAAACGCGAGACCACCTCGCCGTCCGCGACGGCGAGGCCAAGCTCGGCGCGCAGATACGCGGCGAAATTCTCGCAGTCGTCCTCGGTCTGGAAACCGATCAGATCGTAACACAGCATCGCCTCGACCAGATCGCGATGATGCGGCACGCCCGACATGATCCGGCGCACCGGCCACGGCGTATGGAGGAAAAAACCGATCGGATGGCGGATGCCGAGCTTGCGCAGTTCCGCGCCGAGCGCGAGAAAATGATAGTCCTGAATCCAGAGCATGGTGTCCGGCTTGCAGAACCGCATCAGGGCCCGCGCCATGAAGGCATTGACCTCGCGATAGGACTGATAGTCCCCCGGCGCGACCTGAATGAGATCGGCGCGCGAATGCAGGGCCGGCCACAGCGCCGAATTGGCGAAGCCTTCGTAATACCCGCCGTAATGCGCCGCCGGCAGATCGAGCAGCGCCAGCGCGCCGGCGCCAAGCGATTCGATTTCCGCGAATGAATCGCGGCTGACATTGTCGCGCACGCGGCCGGATGAGCCGACCCAGATCGCACCTGATTTCTCCACTACTGGCAGCAGCGCCGCTGCCAGCCCTCCTGTCATCGGCTCATTTGCCTTTGCGCGAGCGACGCGATTGGAAACGACGACGAGATCCACAGAGTGCCCTCCAAGGCTTTGCCTTTGCAAAACCAACACCTGTTCATCAATATGGTTCCTGGCCACGGTTCGGACTGATTGGAGTCACAGTTGGGCGCTTCGCATGGAACCGGTTCCAGCGCGTGAATCGTGGCGAAATAAAAACGGTTTGCCTAGACTTGACTTGAACGCATTTTCGCCGCGCGGATTTCACGAATACGAAGTTCCATCATCGCGCGATCAATGCCGACGCAATGAAGCAGGCATGACGTTCGCTATTGTGCGTGATGTTGTTGTCGCATTGCCAGGCGTTCAACTGCGCCAGTATCGATCTTCCCAGTTGCGCGACAGCTTCATGCCGGTGAGAATCAATCCGGCCATCGAATAGGTCTGCGGAAAATTTCCGAACAGCGCGCCGGTTTTCGGATCGACATCCTCGGACAACAGGCCATAGCGGTTGCGATGGGCGAGCGCATCCTCGAACAGCTCCCGCGCCTCCTCGCGACGTCCCTGCTGCCACCACGCGTCGATCAGCCAGAACCGGCAGATCATGAACGCCGTCACCGGCATTCCGAAATCGTCTTCGGCGGCGTAGCGCATCACGTGCTTCTCGCGCAGCAGCTCGCGCTCTATGATCTGCACCGTCTTGACGAAGCGCGGATCGTCGACCTCGCAGACGCCGAGATCGGGCAGCAGCAGCACGCTAGCGTCGAGATCGTCGGAGCCGAACGCGGCGGTGAACGCCTCGCGCTTCGGATTCCACGCCTTCTCGACCAGCTCCTTGTGGATGCCGTCGGCGATCGCGTTCCAGTACGCGGCCCGATCCTGCAGCCCGAGCCGTGCGGCGATCGCGCCGAGCCGGTTGACGCCGGCCCAGCACATCGCCACCGAATGGGTGTGCACGCGCTGGCGGCCGCGATATTCCCAGATGCCGGCGTCGGGCTTGAGCGCCACCTCGCTGGCTTTCGCGCCGAGGCTTTCCAGCAGGTGGAACAGCCGCTCGCCCGCCGGCGTCGGCAGGCGGCGATCGAAGAACAGCGGCAGGGCGGCGAGGATCACACTGCCATAGGTGTCGTGCTGGATCTGGTCGACGGCGGCATTGCCAACCCGCACCGGGCCGTCGCCGTGATAGCCCTTGAGATCGGTCGCGATCCATTCGTCCAGCGGCAGGTTCGGCACCACGCTGTAGACCGGCTTCAGCGGGCCGTCGGCATTGGCGGCAATCGACAGGGTGAAACCGATGAAGTCTTCCATCGTCTGCGTGGCGCCGACGCGGTTGAGCGCCTTCACCACGAAATAGGCATCGCGCAGCCAGCAGTAGCGGTAATCCCAGTTGCGGCCGGACCCCGACGCTTCGGGAATCGAGGTGGTGTGCGCGGCGATGATGCCGCCGGTCTCCTCGAAATTCGACAGCTTAAGCGTGATCGCCGCGCGGATGATCGCTTCCTGCCAGTCGTAGGAGATATAGAGACGCCGCACCCAGTGCAGCCAATAGTTCCGGGTCTGCTCGGCGAACGACGCCGCGGTCGCGGCAAGATCGCCGGGATAGGGCTCGTCGTGGCCGAACACCATGTGCACCGGCCGCGTCAGCACGAACGGCGTTTCATGGACGATCATGGAGATCGGCGCATCGGCGGTGACACGCACGATCGATTCGTCTTCGACATAGCGGATGTGGTTGCTGCCGAGCGAGCTGCGCTTCAGCGGCTTGCCGTAGGAATGGGTCGGGCGGACGCGGATGGTAATGCGCGGCAGCCCCGCGATCGGCTCGATGATGCGGAACAGTTGCGGCGGCCGGAACATGCGGCCGTACTGGCGGAAGCGCGGGGCGAAATCGGTGATGCGCACGGCGTTGCCGTGGGCGTCGGTCAGCACCGTCTCCACCAGCGCGGTGTTGCGGACATAGCCGGACCTGAAATCCACCATGCCGTCGAGCACCACATCGCTGAAGCCTTTTTCCTCGTCACCCGCCAACAGACGGGAAAACACCGGATCGGCGTCGAAGCGCGGAAAGCACCACCACACCAGCCGCGACGTCGGATCGACCAACGCCGCCGTCTTGCAATTGCCGATCACCGCGAGATCGAGGCCATGATCGATCGGCGCGCCCGAGCCGGAACGCGACGCGGGCGCCGGATGTGGTGTCAGGTCCATCGTAGTCCTCGGAATATTCATCGCACCATCGCTTCCTCGTCGAGCAAATGCGTGAGCCACGCTCGAACGTCGTTGGGGTTGGCGAAATATCCGTCCACGCCATGGGCGCGGCGGCCAACGGAGAACGAACCGCCGTGAAATGACGGCATGATGGCAAACACGGATTCGTCAGTGACGTCGTCGCCGATGAACAGCGGCGTGCGCCCCTTGAACGGCGCGCAGTTCATCAACTCGCGCACGCCGGTCGCCTTGCTGACCCCGGCATGCTTGATCTCGCACACGAACTTTCCGGGCAGCACGTCGATGGACGCCTGCGGCAGATCGGCGCGCACCGCCGAGACGGCCTCGTAGATCGCCCGCTCGCATTGCGGCGCAAGCCGGTAATGCAGAGCGACGGAGTAACCCTTGTCCTCGTACAGGATGCCGGGATCCAGCTTCGCGATCGAGATGAAGCGGCGCTT
Organism: Afipia sp.; assembly: GCA_017308495.1. Classification (GTDB taxonomy): domain Bacteria; phylum Pseudomonadota; class Alphaproteobacteria; order Rhizobiales; family Xanthobacteraceae; genus Afipia. The sequence continues at coordinate 33,288 of JAFKES010000081.1, read as the reverse complement.
GAGATCGTTGTCCATGGGAGGCGCGCGGGCAGCCACCGCCTCACTCTCCGCCGACAGGCGCATTTCCGCGCCATGGCCGCCCACGGCGGGCAATTGCAGCGGCGCGAACATGACGTCGATATCTGTGAGCCCACGCCCGCTGACCAGCGCCAGGGCGCCGTCCAGCCGCTCGTACAGGGCCTGAAGGGTCGGACCAAGCTGCGGGGGCACGATCACGTCGCGCGGCGTCGGCGCCAGCTCCACCAGCGTGCCGTCGATATCGAGCAGCAACGCGATCCGGTCCAGCTCCAGGATCGTGGCGGGTGATGCGGACAGCCTATTGTCCACGGTTCGGACTGCAGATTTTTCCATCACACAATGATCCATCATCACTCCCTCTCAGGCGCCATTGCGCCGCGGAGGTCCGGAGCATGATGGAGATGAGACGACAGACTCCCGCCGATCAATTCGCAACGACAAGCACACAACAGCGCCGGCCGACTCGCACCCCGACCAATTCCGGCGAAGAAAACGGACTTCTTCGCCTTTGTTGTGACAACGGCAAGGGCAGCCAAAAGTTCCCGTTGTGCCGCGATGGGAACTATCCGGCCCCTCGACCGAACAGGAATGGAGAGCCGGAAACCCCTCATTTCGCATCTGCGAGATGACCTCCCTCAGGGGCGGCCAGCCCAATGCGCCCGACGGCGACGCCGTCAAGCAGCGAAGACGCGACGAAAATCCGAGTTGCAAAGCTTCGTCAGCCGGTTGTTAATTAGAATAGTTACAAAAGACCACCTCAACACTCTCCGGGAGGCCCGTGTGTCCAAAGTCAAACTGACGGTCAACGGCAAGGCGGTATCCGCCGATGTCGAAGACCGAACCCTTCTTGTTCATCTCCTGCGCGATCATCTCGGTCTCACCGGCACGCATGTCGGATGCGACACCAGCCAGTGCGGCGCCTGCGTCGTCCATATCGACGGCCGCGCGGTCAAGTCCTGCACCACCCTGGTCGGCCAGGTCGACGGCGCCAACGTCACCACCATCGAGGGCATTTCGAAGGGCGACGCGCTGCATCCGATGCAGGAAGCGTTCCGCGACAATCACGGCCTGCAGTGCGGCTACTGCACACCCGGCATGATCATGTCGGCGATCGATATCGTCCATCGCCATCAGGGCCATCTCGACGAAGCCACCGTGCGCCACGAGCTGGAAGGCAACATCTGCCGCTGCACCGGCTACCACAACATCGTCAAATCGGTGCTCGACGCCGCCGGACGCATGAAGGTTTCAGCCGCCGCGGAATAATCCGCGACGATCGGTTCTATCGACCAGGAGCGTCGCCCGCGCTGCCCGCGCGACCAAGGCGGCCATTATGGAAAGGTCAGACTTATGACTGAAGGTATCGGCGCGCGTGTCGTGCGCAAGGAAGACAAACGTTTCATCACCGGAAAGGGCAAATACACCGACGACGTCCGCCTCCACGGCATGACTTACGCCTCGTTCGTCCGCAGCCCCCACGCCCACGCGAAAATCAAGAGCATCGATGTCGCCGCCGCCAAGGCCATGCCGGGCGTGGTCGACGTGCTGACCGGCCAGCAGATCGTCGACGACAAGGTCGGCAACCTGATCTGCGGCTGGATGATCCATTCCAAGGATGGCTCGCCGATGAAGATGGGCGCCTGGCCCGCGATGGCGCCGGAGATCGTGCGCTTCGTCGGGCAGGCCGTCGCCGTGGTGATCGCCGAAACCCGCAACCAGGCCCGCGATGCTGCCGAAGCCGTCGTGGTCAGCTATGAGGAACTGCCGGTCGTCGCCGACATCCGCGCGGCGATCGCGCCCGGCGCACCGCAGCTTCACCCCGAAGCGCCCGGCAACGTCATCTACGACTGGACCATCGGCGACGAGGCCGCCACCAACGAGGCCTTCGCCAAGGCCGCCAATGTCGTGGCGATGGACATCACCAACAACCGCCTGTCGCCCAACGCGATGGAGCCGCGCGCGGCGGTGGCCGAATACGACCCCGCCGAGGAGCATTTCACGCTCTACACCACCTCGCAGAACCCGCATGTGGCGCGCCTCGTGCTATCGGCGTTCTACAACATCGCGCCGGAGAACAAGCTGCGCGTGATCGCCCCCGACGTCGGCGGCGGCTTCGGCTCCAAGATCTTCATCTATCCGGAGGAGATGGTGGCGCTGTGGGCGTCGAAGAAGGTCGAGCGCCCGGTGAAATGGACGGCCGACCGCACCGAGGCGTTCCTCACCGACGCCCATGGCCGCGATCACCTCACCCACGCCGAAATGGCCTTCGACAAGGACAACAAAATCCTCGGCCTGCGGGTGAAGACCCACGCCAATCTCGGCGCCTATATGTCGCTGTTCTCGTCGTCGGTGCCGACCTATCTCTACGCGACGCTGCTGTCGGGACAGTACAACATCCCGAACATCTTCGCCGAGGTCATCAGCGTCTACACCAACACCGCGCCGGTCGACGCCTATCGCGGCGCCGGCCGCCCCGAAGCCTCGTTCGTGGTGGAGCGCATGATGGAAACCGCGGCGCGGCAGCTCAAGGTCGACCCGGCCGAGCTGCGGCGCAAGAACTTCGTCACCCAGTTCCCGCACCAGACGCCGGTGATCATGGCCTATGACATCGGGGACTTCGGCGCCTCGCTCGACGCCGCGCTGAAGGCCATCGACTATGCCGGCTTCCCGGCGCGGCGCGAGGCCTCGAAGAAGAACGGCAAGCTGCGCGGCATCGGCTTCTCCTGCTACATCGAGGCCTGCGGCATCGCGCCGTCGAAGGCGGTCGGCAGTCTCGGCGCCGGCGTCGGCCTCTGGGAATCCTGCGAGGTGCGGGTCAATCCCGTAGGCACCGTGGAAGTCCTCACCGGTTCGCACAGCCACGGCCAGGGTCACGAGACCACCTTCTCGCAACTGGTGGCCGACCGGCTCGGCATCCCCACCAGCCAGGTGTCGATCATCCATGGCGACACCGACAAGGTGCAGTTCGGCATGGGCACCTATGGCTCGCGCTCCGGCGCGGTCGGCATGTCCGCCATCCTCAAGGCGATGGAGAAGGTCGAGGCCAAGGCCAAGAAGATCGTCGCCCATCAGCTCGAGGCCTCGGAGAACGACATCGTCATCGAGAACGGCGAGTTCAAGGTGACGGGCACCGACAAGGCGATCGCCTTCCCGATGGTGGCGCTGGCGGCCTACACCGCGCACAACCTGCCGGACGGCATGGAGCCGGGCCTGAAGGAAACCGCGTTCTACGACCCGACCAACTTCACCTTCCCGGCGGGCACTTACATCTGCGAAGTCGAGATCGATCCCCGCACCGGCAAGACCGATTTCGTCGATTTCGTCGCGGCGGATGATTTCGGCCGGCTCATCAACCCGATGATCGTCGAAGGCCAGGTCCATGGCGGCATCGCCCAGGGCATCGGGCAGGCGCTGCTCGAGCACGCGGTCTACGACCAGAACGGCCAGCTCCTGACGGCATCGTTCATGGACTACGCCATGCCGCGCGCCGACGACCTGCCGTCGTTCAGGCTGTCGCACACCACGACTCTGTGCCCGGGCAATCCGCTCGGCATCAAGGGTTGCGGCGAGGCCGGGGCCATCGGCTCGACGCCGGCGGTGATCAACGCCATCACCGACGCCATCGGCCACAACAAGATCGAGATGCCGGCCTCGCCCGACCGCGTGTGGCGCGCCATTCACCTCAAGCAGGCCGCGGAATAAGGGCGGGGAGACAGACCATGTACGAGACAACCTATCATCGCCCGGCCACCATCGACGACGCCGTCGCACTGTTCGGCAAGGGCTCCGACTCGAAATACCTCGCCGGCGGCCAGACCCTGCTGCCGGTGATGAAGCAGCGCCTCGCCGCCCCCGGCGACGTGATCGACCTCGCGCGGATTCCGGCGCTGGTCGGCATCTCCGTCACCGCCGACGCGGTGACGATCAAAGCGGCGACGACGCATTACGACGTCGCCACCAGCACGGAGGTGGGCAAGGCTATTGCGGCGCTGGCGCATCTGGCAGGCATGATCGGCGACCCCGCCGTGCGCTATCGCGGCACCATCGGCGGATCGATCGCCAACAACGATCCGGCCGCGGACTATCCCGCCGCCGTGGTCGCGCTCGGTGCCACCGTGAAGACCAACAAGCGCAGTGTCACGGCCGACGATTTCTTCCAGGGCCTGTTCACCACGGCGCTGGACGACGGCGAGATCATCACCGAGGTCTCGTTCCCGATCCCGGCCAAGGCGGGCTATGCCAAGATGCGCCATCCGGCGTCGCGCTTCGCGCTCACCGGTGTGTTTGTCGCCAGGACGAAATCCGGGGATGTGCGCGTGGCCGCCACCGGCGCGTCGCAGAACGGCGTGATGCGCGTGCCCGCCATCGAGGCGGCGCTCAAGGCGAACTGGTCGCCCGCCGCCATCGACGCGGTGACGATCTCCGCCGACGGGCTGATGGACGACCTGCACGGCTCGTCGCCCTATCGCGCCAACCTCATCAAGGTGATGGCCCAGCGCGCGGTGACCGAAGCCGGCTGAGCGCGACGGGCGGTTGCCCGTCCGCATCCGCGACCCTTGCGATGGCCGGGCCCTGCCCGGCCATTTGCTTTGTAGCCTCGGCTCTGCCATCAGCGTCCGCTGGCGGCGCAGCCATCGATGCCTTACCATGACCAACGGGCCTGTCCGCGCCGGCCTGTCGCGGACGCTCCGTGACCCGTTCAATATTGCGAAGACCTTCCGACAATTTCATTCTGAAACGCCCGACCCTTTGAGCGCGGCTGTCCATGGACCCAATTGACATTACCGCGTCTCCCGGCCCGGCTCTCCCGCCCGCGACCCTGTGGCGGTTCTACCGCTATTTTCTCGCCGAGCACCGGCGCATTTTTGCGTGGCTGTTTCTGTGCGGATTCGGCGTCGCCTGCGCCGACGCGCTGGTGTCGGTGTTCGTCGGCAAGGTCGTGGCCTTCGTCGGCCAGAGCGATCGCTGGGCGGCGTGGCAGGACCAGCGGCCGACATTGCTCGCGCTCCTCGTCGCCATCGGCGTGGTGCGGCCCGTGCTGATCTATACCGACCTGCACCTGCGCAACCGTTTCCTCGTTCCGGACGTGACCTCGCGCATGCGCTGGATCAGCCACTGGCACGTGGTGCGGCAGAGCTGGTCGTTCTTCCAGAACGACTTTCCCGGCCGCCTCGCCCACCGCGTCATGCATACCCCCGGAGCGCTGCGCGAAACCGCCGAGGCCGCCATCCGCGCGGTGTGGTATCTGGCGATGTATGGCGGCGCGAGCATCTTCCTGCTCGCCCAGGCCGACTGGCGACTGGCGCTGCCCATCGTCGGCTGGTTCGGCGGCTACGTGCTGCTGCTGCGCTACTACGTGACGCGCCTGCGCAGCCGCGCCGACGCCAGTTCGCTGGCCTATTCGGAGCTGATGGGACGGATCGTCGACTGCTACAGCAACATCCTGACGGTGAAGCTGTTCTCCTACGCCGCCACCGACAAGGATCATGTCCGCAACGCGCTGTTGACGCATAACGATGCGCAGGCGCGTCACATGCGGATGATCACCGGCTTCATGACCAGCCTGACGCTGCTCAACACCGCACTGCTGATCGGCACCGGCGGCATCGGTGTTGGCCTGTGGCTGCACGGGCATATCGGGCCCGAGGCGGTGGCGATGGCGCTGCCGCTGGTGTGGCAGGCCGCCAGCACCGCCGGCTGGGTGGCGTGGGAAGTCTCCGGCATCTTCCAGAACCTTGCCGACGTGCGCCAGGGCATGGACTCGATTGCCGCGCCCAACGTCATGGTCGATGCCCCCGACGCCGGAACGCTCGAAGTCCGCGCCGGCGCGATCACGTTCGACAAGATCGGGTTCGGCTACTCTCCCGACGCGAAACTGTTCGATGGCTTCTCGCTGTCGGTTGCGCCGGGCGAGCGGGTCGGACTGGTGGGTCGCTCGGGCGCGGGCAAGTCCACCCTGGTCAGCCTGCTGCTGCGGCTTTACGACGTGCAGGCCGGGTCGATCCGCATCGACGGCCAGGATATCCGCGACGTCACCATGGACAGCCTGCGATCACGCATCGGAGTGGTGACCCAGGACACCGCGCTGCTGCATCGCTCCGTGCGCGACAACGTGCTGTGCGGCAAGCCCGATGCCACCGACGGCGAACTCCACGCCGCATTGGAGCAGGCTCGCGTGCTGCCCTTCATCGACGCCCTGCGCGACGACGATGGCGGCACCGGCCTCGACGCCAGCGCCGGTGAGCGCGGCGCCAAGCTGTCCGGCGGCCAGCGCCAGCGCATCGTGCTCGCCCGCACGCTGCTCAAGAACGCGCCGATCCTCATCCTCGACGAGGCCACCGCCGCGCTCGACTCCGAGGCCGAGGCCGCCATTCAGGAACAGCTCGAAATCCTGATCGCGGGAAAGACGGTGATCACCATCGCTCACCGCCTCTCGACACTGGCGCGGATGGACCGAATTGTCGTATTGGACCACGGTTGCATCGTCGAACAGGGATCACACGCCGCCCTGCTGGCCGCCGCGGGGCTTTACGCCTCACTGTGGCGGCACCAGACGGGAAACCGGCTGCCCGGCGGCGACCATTCCTCTTTCACGCTTCCGGCCGATTCGAGCCCGGCTTAATATTTCATCGGATCTGATCATGAGAATTCAACTCGCGCCCGGCACCACCCTCACCCGCGTCGAAGGCAAGGACGTACTATTCTCGGTCCGCACCGGCGATTCCTACGGCCTCAACGAGACCGCCGCCCACATGCTGAAACTGGGAATCGAGACCGGCCTGGACGCGGCCGCGAGCCGGATGGCAGCGGAATACGACGTGACGCCGAAGGAGATTCGCGCCGACCTCGACGAACTCGTGCAGGAACTGGTCAGTCTGAAACTGGTTCAGACGCTGTCCGACCATGGCGCATAGGACGCCACCTCGGTGAAATCCTCCATGCCCGGCGTCGTCACGAACGTGTCCTGATGGCAGGTCACCCACGCATGGCCCGACAGCGGCGACAACCTCATGCCGATTCGCAGCGCCGCCGGATAACCGTGCCGGTTCAGCGCGAACCACGTCGCCATGGCCTGATCGAGGCATTCCACCTGCAACGGCAGAAGATGCATGCCGCGGACGGCGCGCGCAGCCACCATGTCGGCGGATAGATCTGTGGAGCGCTTGGCCAGCAGGCGGCCGACCCGTTTCAACGCTCCGGCGGTCCGGTCGATTCCGAACAGCTTCGTCGAGACATACGAAAAGCAAAGAACGACAATATTCATGCTCAGCAATCTTCCGGCAACCACTTCTCCCGCAACTCTATCCGAGCGAGCGCAGGTGCCGCAATGACAGCCACGCCGGACAGCAACGTTGCGATGGCGCAGACCGGGCCCGTGTCGATCCGGCCGGTCGCGCCGCCGAACTGCGTCGGCATCACCGCGGGCTTCGGACAACTGCTGATCGAGGGCTGCGTGCTGCGCGCCGGCGGCGAAAGCGGCCGCGCCGCGCTGGTTCGCCTGGCGGAGATGATCGCGCGCGACGGGCCCCATGCTCTCGCCGCAGCCGAAGGCGATTTCGTCGCGCTGCTCATCACCGATGCCGAGACTTTCGCCTTCAAGAGCTTCACCGCGCAGTACCAGCTCTACTATCGCGCGAGCGATGGCGAGGTCGCCAACCGGCTGTCCCATTTCCACGATCCCGCCAGCGGGCGCTGGAACGAGGATTATTTCGCCCGCCATGTCCTCATCGTGCCGGGCTATCAGTTCCTGTCGCGCGAAACTCCCCTGCACGGCATCGAGCGGGTGCGGCCGGGCGAACTGGTCCGGATCGGCCGCAACGGCGTCCGGCGCGAACAACTGGTGCGTCGCGACTATCGCTACGTGCTCGATCCGGCGCAGCGCCGCGAGGATGTGGCGCCGGCGCTGCTTGCCCTGCTGCGCGCGTCAATCAGGGACCGGCTGGCCGCGCATCCCGACGCCGGAATCTGCGTCGAGATTTCCGGCGGCCTCGATTCCTCGTTCATCGCCTGCCTGCTCGGGGAACAGGTGTCGTCCGGCATCCGGGGCGTGATGTTCTCGCAGCCGAACCTGCCGTCCCACGCCATCAGCGAGGGTTATGCGCGGGAGGTGGCGGAGCGCTACGGCATCGACCTCGCCATCCTGCCGCCGGAGGAACTGCCGCAGGACATCGACACCCGTCCCGCCTATGCCGACGAGCCGAGCGATTTCTTCTGGTTCGGCGACTGGTTCTCGCGCGCGGTGGCGCAGCACGCCGAACCGGGATCGCAGGTGTTCACCGGCTATGGCGCCGATCAGCTCTTTCTGCGCAGTCCGGCGTTCCTGCCCTATTTGCTGCAGCGGCGCGAATTTCGTCACTTCGCCCGGGCGCTCGGGCCGGCCAGCCAGCTGCTGTCGCGCGGCCGGGCCAACATCGCCTGGCAATGCGCTCTGTCACAATTGCCCGACGGGCTGCACCAGCGCCTGAACCGGACGTTTGCCGGCGGGCGCTGGAACCCGTGGGATGTCGGCGACGTCAACATGCAGCGCATGCTCGGCGAGCCGGTGGGCTGGCTGCACTGCGGCCGGGATATCCAAAACTATACCGCGGAGCGCCATGGCTGGGAGAAAGAGCTGGTCGGCGACGGCATCCTTTGCGACGACTGGGGCTATTTCTCCGCGCCACGCACGGTGACCCAGAGCCACTTCGCCGCCAGAGCGCTGATGGACGCCTCGCCGTTCTGCGACCTGCCGCTGCTCGACCATGTCTACGACCACGTCAGCGCGCTGCTGATCCACGATTTCAACGGCCGCTACAAGGAGCTTGTGCGCGACTGTCAGGCGGGCATCGTGCCAGACAGCCTGCGCAACCGGCAGAACGACACCTTCGTCTTCAACTCGTTCCAGCTCACTTACGTCAACAGGGCGCGGGACTATTTCCACGCGCTGCTGCGCACCGTCCCGGACGGCTGGATCGATCCGAAGGGCGCGGCCTATGCGCTGGAGCAATTGTCCTTCGGCATGACCACCAGTTCCACGCGCTCCGTACTGGCGCTGATGGGCTATCTCGGCTGGCGCGAGGCTTTCATCCGCCATGGCTGCGACGGGCGCGGGGCCGGCGGGGCTGATGGGTCGACGCCGACGCTGCGGGCCTCACGAAAAAACGGCGGGCCCGTGGGACCCGCCGCCTGACACGTTTCTGCGCGCAGAAACTTACTTGAAATAGCCCGCGTATTTCTTGCCGTCGCTGCTCGGCCCAGTGTGGTTGGACTTGATCAGAGCGAGGCTGCCCAGTTTCACGAGTGTCGGCTTTGCGTAGGATTTCACGAAATATCTCCATGGATAAAAACAGGCAGATCGTGCCCGTCCAATTTTTAGCATCCATTCTCCCCCAGACAAGCTGGCAGAGCATGGATGATAGCCCGACGATCACAGCTGCGCGGTGCATGCATGACCTGCCATGATGCCGCGTGCCGCAACTCCGAGCCGACCCGATTACCGTCCAGTTGAGCGCCGCAATCAACCCCGCGAACAGGGGGGCCGCGCTGATCATTCCTTCGGCGGGATGGCTGATCTCACCCGGAGACCTGAAGCCCGCTATCGCTCGGCCCCAACCGTCGCACGACAGCATCATCGCCGCGTGCTTCCCGCTTCGCGCCGGTTGATGCAGGTCAATTCAGGATTACCCGCGCCTGATATCTTTTCTTCATGCGATATTTGACGATGATTCATATCTTGACGCGCACGGGGTGGCAGCTTGCGCTGGCCTTGGCCTTGGTGGCCCCGGCTCTGGCAATGTCGCCGGCGGAACAGCGGGGCCGCAGTTTCGCGCGGACGAATTGCGCCAAGTGCCATTCGATCGACCGCTTCACCGAGAGCCCGCTCAAGATCGCCCCGCCCTTCCGCACGCTCCACGAGCACTACCCCATCGAAACGCTGGCGGAGGCGCTGGCCGAAGGCATCTCCACCGGGCATCCCACCATGCCGCAGTTTCAGCTCGAGCCCGACCAGATCAACGATTTCCTGGCCTTCCTGAAGAGCCTCGAAAAACGCCGGTGAGCCGGCGCGGTGACCGCCTATGACGGCGGCATCGCGACCTGCAAAAACGCGTCGCGCAATGCCTGCCCCTGCAGGCCCGTGCCGAGCAGCAAAGACAGCAGCAACCGTGCTTTCAAGCCACCCAGCGCACCACTGGGAATAAGGCCGCGCGCCAGCAGATCGGTTTCCGAACCCGGGAAGCCGTAGGTCCGCCCGAACACCGGCCCCGATGCGACGCGGGAGCTGAGCACGACCGGAAAAATCCGGATCAGGTCTGCCAGCGCCGGCACCATCGCGGCCGGAACGTGCCCGACGCCCATCGCCTCGATCACCAGTCCGCGATAGCCGAGGCCGGGCAGGCCACTGAGACCGCGCCCGTCATCGCCCAGCGCCGCGGTCTGTAGCGCCACCGGCTGATCGCTGCCCTCGCTGCCGCCTTCGATCACCTGCCTGCGCATGACCCGGACATCGATCCGCGTCACGCCCTCGATGACATGGCCGAGCGGGCCGCCCGCGAACGACGTGAAGGTCGACGGCAGGAACGTGCTGGCCTTTTGCACGAAGCGCGCGGCGTGAACGGTGTCGTTGAGAACCACCAGCGCGCCGAGCCCGCGCGCCGCCGCCGAGGTCGCAACGATGGCGCTGGCCAACAGATTCGCGGGCCCGTCGGCGCCCGGCGCTTCCGGTCCGCGCATGGCGCCGGTGACCACCACCGGCTTGTCGCCGCCGACCAGCAGGTCGAGTACGAACGCGGTCTCCTCGATGGTGTCCGTGCCCTGCACCACGACCGCGCCGGCGATATCGCCGGCGAGCCGCTGGTTCAGCAGCAGCGCCACCTCGCGCAGATGCGCCAGCGTCAGCGACGGTCCCGGCAGGCGGAACGGCGACATCGCTTCGATGTCCGCCACCTCCGCCAAGGCCGGCACCGCGGCCACGAGATCGGCCCCGGTCAAGGTCGGAACGATGCCCGGGCCGGCGCTGGCGGTCATGGTGATCGTCCCGCCCAGCGAGACCAGCAGAAGTTTCGGTCGCCCGCCCAAAGCCGTCATCGTCAGCCGCCCTTCGCCTGTGTCTTGTACCAATCGAGAATCTCGGCGCCGGTCCACATCATCACGCCGTCATGGCCGAGGATATAATCGTAAAGCGCTTCGAGATACTTGATCCGGTGCGGCACGCCGGTGAGATACGGGTGAATCGAAATCGCCATCACCCGCGGGATGTCGCGGCCTTCCTGATAAAGCCTGTCGAACTGATCGCAGCCACGGCGGAGGATTTCGTCGGCGGGCGCCTGCTGGATGGCCGTCATGACCACGTCGTTGACTTCGACCGTGTAGGGCACCGACACGATGCCGCCTGTCCGCGTGCGCAGCGTCAGCGGCTGATCGTCCAGCACCCAGTCCGCGACATACTCGATGCCGCATTCGGCCAGCAAATCGAGCGTCTCGTCGGTTTCGGTCAGACCGGGGCTCTCCCAGCCGCGCGGCGGGCGGCCGGTGAATTTCGTGATCGCGGCGATCGTTTCCGCGATGGCCGCCTTCTGGTCGTCGGTGCGATGCATCGGCTGCTGCACGAAGCCGTGCCCCATGAAGTCCCACCCGGCATCGAGCGCCGCCTGGCAGGCCTGCGGGTAGAGGTCGCAGCAACTGCCATTCACCGCGAAGGTCGCCTTCAACCCGCGCGATGACAAGACATGGAGGAAACGCCAGAACCCCACGCGCATGCCGTATTCATGCCAGGCCCAGTTCGGCAGGTCCGGCAGCATCGGCTGCCCCATGGGCGGCGGCAGCACCGTGCGCGGCATCGGCCGCATCGGCTGCCAGTTCTCCACATTGACGATGGTCCAGACCGCGACCCGCGCATTGCCCGGCAGTTTCAGCGCCGGCCGCTGATGGATCGGCTGATAGTCAAGCCGGCGACGAAAGGAAGCGCCAGTGGGTTCGTCCGCCATGATTTCTCCTGTCATTCGTATGATGGGCCACGCATGGCGCGGACCGGGAAGGACGTCCGCATGTCAGGCCGCGACGATCAGGCCGGCATCGGACGATAAAAAGAACTCCTCACAATCCGCGCTGCCGCCCGCTTCCCACATGGTCATGGTCATCAGGGCTGGCGCATCGAGCGCGAACATCGGCGCATGCCAGACGCCGCGATTGTAGCAGACCGCCTGCGCATGGCTCGCCACGAAGGCGGCCGCGCCGGACAACACCGGCCGGCCCTGCGCATCGCTCGGCGCGACAACCACCAGATAGCGCGCGCATGTCATCGGCGTGAAGATCTGGCACGACAGCGGATGCCGTTCCAGGCAATCGAGGGCGAAGGGAAGCCGCGACGGCGCGATCTGGTAGAGATCGATCACGGGCACGGTGCCGTCCTGATGCGCCAGATCGTGCGCGCCCGCGATGCGGCGACCACGGCCCTGATTAACCGGCCGGCCGGACGAGGTGCCAGCTTCGATCACGCCTCCGAACGGGGCAAAGGCGACGGCGGTCAACGGCTGCGCGCGAAGAGTTCTGGCGGCGGGGTGTATCACGCGATGAAACCTCTCGACACGCTCAACGCGACGTCGCTGGAAAATCGAACGGCAACGCATGGGCCATCACAGTACGGCATCTTCAGAAGTTGATGCCGAGCCAGGATTTGACCTGCTCGTGAAGATTGCCCTGGAAGTCCTCCGGGGTGCCGGAAGCGGTGATCTCGCCGAGGCTAAGCACGTAAATCCGCTGCGACATCGCGATCACCCGCCGCACATTGTGGTCAACGAGGAGGATCGCCATCTGCTCCGCCGCGAACAGCCGGATCCAGTCGAACACCTCCTCGACGATTTTCGGCGACAGTCCGATGGACGGCTCGTCGATCAGGCAAAGTTGCGGGCGCATCAGCCACGCTTTCGCGAACTCGACCATCTTCTGCTGACCGCCGGACAGGTCGCCGGCCTGGGCCTTGAGCTTGGGACGCAACGCCGGAAATTTCTCCAGCATATCCTCGAAGCGGCGGTCGACGGTGGCGCGGTCCGGCGCGCCGGTGGCGCGGCTCAGGCCTTCGAGCGGCAGCCGGAGATTCTCCGTGACGCTCATATACGGAAACAGGCTCGACTCCTGCGGAATGTACCAGATGCCGTGCGCCGACAGGTGATGCGGCGCAAGGCCGGTGATGTCCTCGCCCTGATAGATCACGCGGCCGGCCTTTGGTTTCAGGAAACCACAGATGGCTTTCATGACCGTGGACTTGCCCGCGCCGTTGAGGCCGATCAGACCGGTGATCGACCCGGCCTCGACCGTGAGGCTCAGCGAACGCAGCACGTCGATATCCCCGACATAGCCGGCGGTGACGTTGTCGAGCACAAGCACGCTGCTCATGCGGCATGCCCTCCGAGATAGGCCTCGATCACGCGCTCATTGCTGAGCACCTCGCGCGTCGGCGCGTCGGCGATGATCGCGCCGGCATTCATGCAGATAGAACGCGGACAAAGCTCGACCACCACGGGCATGTCGTGACTGACGAGGATGAAAGTCTGTCCGCTGGCGTGGCGCGAGCGGATGAACCCGCTCATGATTTCTTTCATGATCGGGTGAACGGCGGCGAATGGCTCGTCGAGCAGCGCGAGCTTCGGCGGAACCATGAAGCACACGCCGAATTCGAGCAGCTTCATCTGGCCGCCGGAGAGCTGCCCGGCATCGAGATGGCGGACATGGCCGAGGCGCAACTCATCAACGAGTGAATCGGCTTGCGCCAGCGCCGCCTTGGCATCGAGGCCCAGCGCCCGGCCCGCCACCAGAAGATTGTCCACCACGTTCATGCGACGGAACACGCGGGTCAGCTGAAACATGCGCATCACGCCGAGATGCGCAAGCTGCTCAGGCTTCAGCCCTTGGCACGGCTTGCCATCCAGAGCGATCTCGCCGGCATCCGGCGCGACATGGCCGCTCAGCATATTGAGCAGCGTGGTCTTGCCGGAGCCGTTGGGGCCGATCAGCCCGACGAGTTCGCCTTTCGTCACATCGAAGCTGACCTTGTCGACGGCGGTCAGGCCGCCATAGCGCTTCACAACTCCTTTCGCCGACAGCAGGCTCATGCCGACTTCCCCCGGCGCAGCAGCAGCGTGACAATGCCCCACAGGCCTTCGCGGAAAAAGCGGGCGAATATGACCACCAGCGCCGCGAACACCACAAGCTGATAGCCGCCGACATCGCGCAGCCATTCCGAGAGCACGTAGACCAGGAATGCGCCGGCCAGCGGCCCGACCAGCGTGCCCATGCCGCCGATCACCGTCATGCTGACGATCAGGCCGGTCTGGCCGATCAGGCCCAGTTCAGGCGTCACCAGTTCGGCGAAATGGGCATAGAGCGCGCCGGCAAATCCCGATGCCGCGGCGGAGAGGGCAAACGCGGCGGTCTTCCACACCACGACATCGACGCCGCTGCGGGCAGCGGCGACTTCATCGTCCCGGATCGCCTGCAGGAACAGCCCCGCCTTGGAGCGCAGCAGCACGTAGAGCCCGACCAGCAACGCGGCGAGCGCCGCCAGGAACAGGTAGTACCAACCGATGCGGCTGTCGAACAGCGCAGGCACGGGAAGGCCGAGATCGCCGCGGGTGATGTCGATGGAATTTGAGGCGACGAGGCGCAGGATCTCGGCGAAGCTCAGGGTGGTGAGCGCGAGATAAGGGCCTTGCAGGCGCAGGACGACGCGGCCGAGCACGAGGCCGATCACGCCGGCGATCAGGATGGCGGCGATGATGCCGAGAATTGGCGGCACGCCGAAGTAAGTGCCGAGCAGGCCGGTGACGTAGGCGCCGATCATCGCGAAGGTCGCCGGCGCCAGTGAGAACTGACCGGTGTAGCCGGCCAGCAGATTCCAGGCCCCGGCGAGAATGGCGAAATACATCGATACGATCAGCACGCCGAGCCAATAGGCATTGCTGACCACCGCTGGAATGAGAGCGATGACCACGAGCAGGCCGAGCGCGACGCGGAATTCGACATCGGTTTTTGTGGCGGTCAGCTTCGATGCCGCGAGCGGCGAAGGCTTGAGCGAGCCGGGTGCAGATTGGCTGGACATCAGACCTCCCGCCCCTTCTCGCCGAACAGACCCTGCGGGCGAAACAGCAGAAACAGGATCAGCAGTCCGAGACCGAACGCATCGCGATAGGCAAAGGACAGATAGACCGCGCCGAAGCTTTCGATCACGCCGAGCAGCAGGCTGGCGATGATGGCGCCGGGCACGGATCCCATGCCCCCGAGCACGACGATGATGTAGGACTTGATCGCCGGAAACGCGCCGACATCCGGCGACGCATTGATCACCGGCGAGAGCAGCGCACCGGCGAAGGCGGCAAGGCCGCCCGACAGCATGAAGACGATGGCGCTGGCGCGCGCGGTATCGATTCCGGCGAGCGACGCGCCAAGTCGGTTCTGCGCCACAGCGCGGATCTGCTTGCCCCAGAACGACCATCGGATCAAAGCGGCCGTGACCGCGATGAGGACGATGGTGATGACGGCCGCGACCAGCCGCTGCCCGCTGATCAGGACCGGCCCGATGGTGATGCGGCTCGCATCCACCAGCGTCGGCCCCCGGAAGGCGTAAGGGCCGATCACCTTGTCCACGAGATTGATCAGGAACAGCGACAGCCCGAACGTGACGATCACCGCATATTCGTCCCGCATCAGTCCCCAGGACGTATAGCCCGCATAGAGCGGGCGCATCAGCGTCCGCTCGGTGGCCCAGCCGAACGCAGCGCCCACCACGAATGCGCAGGGCAGCGCCAGCCACACCGGAACGCCGAACGCGAGTGCGATCATCGAATAGGCGTAGGCGCCGACCATGTAGAATTCGCCATGGGCGAAGTTCACAATGCGCAGGATGCCGAAGATCAGCGACAGGCCGATCGCCATCAGCGCATAAAACAGGCCGGTGATGAGGCCGTTGACCAGAAGGTCAACGGCGAGCGCTCCGTTCATGGTGAAAAGCCAATCCGGTTCCGGTTACTTGGCCGGCTTCCACAGCTTGGACGTATCGAGCGGCTTTCCGGCTTCCTCGACCAGCGCCGAGTCGCCGACGTGCTGGTTGACCTCGGTCAGCTGGAACGTGACGTAGGGCACGTCGAGCCATTGATGGTTCTTGTAGCCGGCTTCTTTCGAGAACGTCATCTCGCCGCGCGTGCCTACGAGCTTGGTGTCCTCAAGCGCCTTGATCATGGCGTCGGGCTCGGTCGATTTCGCCCGCTTGATGGCGTCGGCGATCACGAGCAGCGAGTCGGCCGCCTGAAACAGCAGACGGTTCGGCGCATTCTTGGTTTTCGCGGTGTAGGCGTCGCCGACCTGCTTGCCGAGCGGCGGCTGCGCCATCTTCGGATGATAGAGGCCGAACACCAGCATGCCCTTGCCGGCTTCCTTCACGTTCTGCCAGAAGTCCGGATAGTCGGCGAGGCCGGAGGCGTCATAGGACCAGGTCTTGGCCGACGGCGCGATGCCCTGTTCGTAGAGCTGGTTCATCAGGATGTAGGCGGCCGGCGGCAGCATGATGTTGATGACCGCGTCCGGCGGGTTGGCGCGCAGCGGGAGCAGCGCCGGCAGGAAATCCTTCGAGGCGCGATCGAGCGTCTCGAACTTGTAGTCGATCTGCGGCGCCCGCTCCTTGATCTTGGCGGCGATGATCTTGGCGAGCCCGATGCCGAAATCGGTGTTTTCCGCGAACGCGACCACGCGCTTGGCGCCGAGCGCCTTCATCGCCTCCGCCACCGCGTCGCCGACGCGGTTGTTGTAGTTGCCGGGGTTGAAGACCTCGGCATAGCCCTTTTCGCGGATCGCGTCGGACCAGCCGTTCGTGTTGACGTAGGGGATATGGTAGCGCTTGGCGACTTCCATGCCCGCCAGCGCCGCCGAACTCTGATGCTCGCCGGTGACGGCGACGACCTTGTCGCGGGTGATCAGCTTTTCGACCGCGGCACGCGCTTTTTCCGGCAGGCCTTGCGTATCCTCGATCACCAGTTCGATCGGGCGGCCGTTCACGCCGCCGGCGTCATTGATGATCTTGGCCATCACCTCGAGGCCGTCTTTGACCTGCGTGCCCTGCACGACGGAGCCGGGGGGAGACTGCGTGACGGTCACGCCGATCTTGATCGGGTCGGCGGCCTGGCCGCTCGACGCAAAACCGAGGGATGCAAATGCAAAAAGACCCACGCCGAGGGTCCGGCGGGTCAATCCGATCATCATGGTCTGTCTCCCTGTCGACGTTTTTGTCGCTTCTTGGGAGTAGTATGATCGAACTACCGACATCTTGGCAAGCGGCGGCTCGCGCCCGCAGGCGAAGCGCATGGCAGATCAGTCTGGAGTCCGGCCGGACTCCAGACTGTCGCCTTCGACCGTCAGCCGAACTGGTTCATCGTGTTGTGGGTGCCGCCCGCCTTGAGCGCCGCTTCACCCGCGAAGTACTCCTTGTGGTCGTCGCCGATGTCGGAGCCGGCCATGTTCTGGTGCTTGACGCAGGCGACGCCCTGACGGATTTCCTGACGCTGCACGTTCTTCACGTAGCCGAGCATGCCCTGCTCGCCGAAATATTCCCGCGCGAGGTTGTCGGTGGACAGCGCCGCGGTGTGATAGGTCGGCAGCGTGATGAGGTGGTGGAAGATGCCGGCGCGCTTGGCCGAATCCGCCTGGAAGGTGCGGATGCGTTGATCGGCCTCGATCGCCAGCGGGGTGTCGTCGTACTCCACCTTCATCAGCTCGGCGCGGTTGTACTTGCTGACGTCCTTGCCTTCCGCCTTCCAGGCGTCATAGACCTGCCAGCGGAAGTTCAGCGTCCAGTTGAACGACGGCGAGTTGTTGTAGGCGAGCTTGGCGTTGGGCACGACCTCGCGGATGCGATCGACCATGCTGGCGATCTGCTCGATGTGCGGCTTCTCGGTCTCGATCCACAACAGGTCGGCGCCATTCTGCAGCGAGGTGATGCAGTCGAGCACGCAGCGGTCCGCGCCCGTACCCGGACGGAACTGGTACAGGTTGCTCGGCAGGCGCTTCGGACGCAGCAGCTTGCCGTTGCGGCTGATGATGACGTCGCCGTTGCCGATCTTGGTCGCGTCCACTTCCTCGCAGTCGAGGAAGCTGTTGTACTGGTCGCCGAGGTCGCCCGGCTGGTGGCTGACGGCGATCTGCTGGGTCAGGCCCGCGCCGAGCGAGTCGGTGCGGGTGACGATGATGCCGTCCTCGACCCCGAGTTCGAGGAAGGCATGGCGGCAGGCGCGGATCTTGGCCAGGAACACGTCGTGCGGCACGGTGACCTTGCCGTCCTGATGGCCGCACTGCTTCTCGTCGGACACCTGGTTTTCGATCTGGAGCGCGCAGGCGCCGGCCTCGATCATCTTCTTCGCCAGCAGGTAGGTCGCTTCCGCGTTGCCGAAGCCGGCGTCGATGTCGGCGATCACCGGCACGACGTGGGTCTGGAAGTTGTCGATCTTGGCGATCGCGGCCGCTTCCTTGGCCTTGTCGCCGGCCTTACGCGCCGCATCGAGCTCGCGGAAGATGTCGTTGAGTTCGCGCGAGTCGGCCTGACGCAGGAAGGTGTAGAGTTCTTCGATCAGCGCCGGCACCGAGGTCTTCTCGTGCATCGACTGATCCGGCAGCGGACCGAATTCGGAGCGCAGCGCCGCGATCATCCAGCCGGACAGATAGAGATAGCGGCGGTCGGTCTTGCCACCGAAGTGCTTCTTGATCGAGATCAGCTTCTGCTGGGCGATGAAGCCGTGCCAGCAGCCTAGCGACTGGGTGTACTTGGTGGGGTCGGCATCGTAGGCCGCCATGTCGGCGCGCATCACGGCCGCGGTGTAGCGGGCGACGTCGAGACCGGTCTTGAAGCGGTTCTGCAGGCGCATGCGAGCCACGGCCTCGGCGCTGACGCCGTTCCATGTCTCCTTGGTCTTGAGCAGCGCCTCGGCTGCCTCGATCTCGCTCTGGTAGGATGCCGGCCCCTGAATGGCCCGGTCGCTGATCCCGCGCGGCTGGAAGTTCATGTCCGTGACTCCTTCGATGACGACGTAACTGACGCGGTTGTACGCGCAGCTTCACCAGACACCAGCCGCAGCGCGGAAAAATTGTCACACCTTACAAGATATTTGTGTATTGTTGTAATAACATTACATCACGCATGGGATGTGTCATGGCGACTTCGAACACCCGATCGGTTTTCATGGGCCCGCGCCTGCGACGGCTGCGACGCGACCTCGGGCTGACCCAGGCGAATATGGCGGCCGACCTTGAAATCTCGGCCCCCTATGTCGCGCTGTTGGAGCGCAACCAGCGACCGGTGACGGCCGACATGCTGCTGCGCCTCGCCCGCACCTACAAAATCGATCTAGCCGATCTCGCCGGCGACGGCGGCGCCGATCACACCGCGCGCATGCAGTCCATCCTCAAGGAGCCGATGTTTTCCGACATCGACATCCCCGCGCTCGAGATCAGCGATCTCGCCGTCAGCTATCCGGGCATGACCGAAGCCTTTCTTCGTCTCTACACCGCCTATCGCGAGGAGCAACTGGCACTGGCCGACCGGGCCGCACCGGCGCTGGCGGGACGCACGGCGCTGTCCGCGCAGGAGGGCTTCGACGCCAACGATCCGGTTGCGGAGGTGCGGCGGTTTCTCGCCGCGCGCCGCAACAATTTTGCCAATCTCGACGACGCCGCCGAGCGTCTGGTCCAGCATCCCTCCGGACCGGCAGGCTTCATCGAGCGGCTGCGCCTGCGCCACAACCTTCATGTGCGTTATCTGCCGCCGAACGTCATGCTGGGCTCGCTGCGGCGACTGGACCTCCATCGCCGGCAATTGCTGCTGGAGGACTCACTCGATACCGCGAGCCTCAATTTCGAGCTGGCCAAACAACTGGCCTATCTCGAAATGGACGACGAGATCGGCGTGGCGCTCGAAGCCGGCAAGTTCACCACCAAAAGCGCCGAACTGCTGGCACGCCGGGCGCTGGCCGCCTATGCCGCCGCAGCCCTCATCATGCCCTATTCGGTGTTCGCGAAAGCGGTCGACACCCGCCGTTACGATCTGGAAGCGCTGGCGCGGCAGTTCGGCACCAGCTTCGAGCAGACCGCGCATCGCGTCACCACCCTGCAGCGGCCGGGCCTGGAGAAGATCCCGTTCTTTCTGATCCGGGTCGATCCCGCCGGCAACATGTCCAAGCTGCTGGACGGCGCCGGATTTCCGTTCGCCAAGCATGGCGGCGCGTGTCCGCTGTGGTCGGTGCACAGCGTCTTTCGCACGCCGCGCCAGATCGTCACGCAATGGCTGGAATTGCCCGACGGCCAGCGTTTCTTTTCGATCGCCCGCACCGTCACCGCGGGCGGAGGCGCATTCGGCGCGGTCCGCGTGGAGCGGGCGATCGCGATCGGCTGCGCCGCCGAACATGCTGGCCAGTTGATCTATACGCGCGACGGCGAAGGGCCGCGCGCGGATGAACCGACGCCGATCGGCGTCGCCTGCCGCGTCTGTCACCGGCCGAAATGCGCGGCGCGCTCCGCGCCGCCGATCGGGCGGGAAATCATGCCCGACGATTTCAGGACATCGAGCGTTCCGTTCGGATTCTCCGCCGACTGACGCGGCTTGCGCGACGCACCTGCGGCTATCGCGACTTCGCCGACTGTTTTCGCGGCGCCAGCACGTTGCGAATCGTGAAGCTGGACTGGATGCGCGAGACCCCCGGCAGAGTGGAGAGCACCTCGGTGTGGATGCGCTCGAACTCGGCGGCGTTCTCCACCTCCACATGCAGCAGATAATCGGCCGCGCCGGTCATCAGATAGCATTCGCGAATTTCCGGATGCTTGCGCACCCCGGTTTCGAAGCGGCGGAAATAATCCTCCGTCTGCCGCTCGAGCGAAATATTGACGATCACCACCATCATCGTCTCGCGCGACGACTGATCGATGATCGCCGTGTAACCGTGGATGACGCCCGAATGCTCCAGGTGGCGGATACGCCGCAGGCACGCCGACGGCGACAGCCCGACCTCGTCCGCCAACTTGGTAGTGGTCATGCGCGCGTCGAGACGCAGCAGGCGGAGGATCTCACGGTCGATGTCGTCGAGGCTGGGCATGCACAATTTTTCCGAAAATCTGCATAAATTGAGCGACTGAAGCCATATTGTGAAATAATATAGCGCATATTGCTCAATCCGTGCATGATTTTTGCAATAGCCTATTTGCGTTCACGCGAGATGGCTGATGCACGGCGCCCTTTCATCCTTGTCCGCCCGGACCACGGCCAGCGGCATCCTGACCATCGATCTCGCGGCGGTCGGGCGGAACTACGCCACGCTCCGAGACCGGCTCGCGCCGACCGTCGCGGGCGCCGTGCTCAAGGCGAACGCCTATGGCCTCGGCGCCGACCGGATCGCCCCCGCGCTCTACGCCCACGGCTGCCGCGATTTCTTTGCCGCCCATCTCGACGAGGCGCTGGCGTTGCGGACCATCGTTGCCGGCGATGCGCGGCTGTTCGTCCTCAACGGACTCATTCCCGGCGCGGAAGGCCAATGCGCCGCTGCCGACATCGTGCCGGTGCTCAACAGTCTCGATCAGATCACACGCTGGTCCGATCAGGCGTGCGCCGAAGGGCGCGACCTGCCAGCCATCCTTCAGCTCGACACGGGGATGTCGCGCCTCGGCCTGTCGGAGAGCGAGGTGCGCATCCTCGCCAATGAGCCGGGCTTGCTCGCGGGCGTGCGCGTCCTCTTCCTGATGAGCCATCTGGCGTCGGCCGACGAGCCCGACAATGCGCAGAACCCGGCTCAGCTCGCCACGCTGCGGCGCCTCGCGAAAAGCCTGCCTCCCGCCGAACTGTGCTTCGCCAATTCCGGCGGCATCTTCCTCGGCGCGGCCTATCACGGCGCGCTGGCGCGCCCCGGCGTCGCGCTTTACGGCGGCGCGCCGGCGTCCGGCGTTGCGAATCCCATGACGCCCGTCGTCCGGCTGGATGTGCGGGTGATCCAGACCCGGACCGTTCCGGAGGGGACGCGCGTCGGTTATGGTGGCGTCCACGTCACCACCGCGGAGCGGCGTCTCGCCACCATCGCCTGCGGCTATGCCGACGGCTTCCCGCGCCATCTCAGCGATCGCGGCGCGGTCTATTTCGGCGCTGTCCGGCTTCCCGTCATCGGGCGGGTGTCGATGGACAGCACCACTATCGACATCTCCGCGCTGCCCGACGGCGACCTCGCGCCCGGCAGCCTTGTCGAGGTCATCGGACCCCACCAGCCGCTCGAATCCATCGCCGCGGACGCCGGCACGATCTCCTACGAGATCCTGACCCGCCTCGGCCATCGTTATCACCGGGACTACTGCTGAACATCAGGAACGATCATGAGAGTTGTCATCCTCGGAGCCGGCGTGATCGGCGTGACGTCGGCCTACTATCTCGCCAAGGCGGGCCATCAGGTCACGGTGCTGGATCGCCAGCCCGGCCCGGCTCTGGAAACGAGCTTCGCCAATGCCGGGCAGGTGTCGCCGGGCTACTCCTCGCCATGGGCCGCGCCCGGCATCCCGCTGAAGGCGCTCAAATGGCTGTTCATGAAACATGCGCCGCTGGTGATCCGGCCGATGATGGACCGGGCCACCTGGCGCTGGCTGACCGCGATGCTGGGCAACTGCACCGCATCGCGCTATGCCCTCAACAAGGGCCGCATGGTCCGCCTTGCCGAATATAGCCGCGACTGCCTGATCGATCTGCGGGCCGAGACCGGCGTCGCCTACGATCAGCGCATGCAGGGCACCCTGCAACTGTTCCGCACGCAGAAGCAGCTCGACGGCATCGTCAAGGACATCCAGGTGCTGGAAGCCGACGGCGTGCCGTTCGAGGTGCTGGACGTGGCGGGCTGTATCGCCGCCGAGCCCGGCCTCGCGGCCGCGCGCGACAGGATCGTCGGCGGCCTGCGCCTGCCCAACGACGAGACCGGCGACTGTTTCCTGTTCACCAACGATCTGAGCAAAAAATGCGAAGCGCTCGGAGTGCGGTTTCAATATGGCGTCGAGGTGCAGCGCCTGCGCATGGAGGGCGACCGCGTCGTTGCCGCCGAACTGACGACCGGCGCCATGGATGCGGATATGTTCGTGGTCGCCTTCGGCAGTTACACGCCGGCGCTGCTGGCGCCGCTGGGCTTGCGCCTGCCGATCTATCCCGTGAAGGGCTATTCCATCACCGTACCGATCGTCGACGCCGCCCGCGCGCCGGTCTCGACGGTCATGGATGAAACCTACAAGGTGGCGATCACCCGCCTCGGCGACCGCATCCGCGTCGGCGGCATGGCGGAGATCGCGGGCTTCGCCCTCGACTTGCCGCAAGCGCGCCGCGCCACGCTGGAACATTCGGTCGGCGACCTGTTCGGCGGCGCAGGCGACCCAACGCGCGCCACGTTCTGGACCGGGCTGCGGCCGATGACGCCGGATGGCACGCCGGTGATCGGGCCGACCCGCTACAAGAACCTCTATGTCAATTCAGGCCATGGCACTTTGGGCTGGACCATGGCATGTGGCTCTGCTGCCGTTCTGGCAGATCTCATCGGCGGCGCGCGGCCGGCCATCCGCGCGGACGACCTGAATCTCTCCCGTTATGGCTGAAGGAGTTTCCCCATGAAGATAACCCGGCTGCATCAGGGCGCACGCATGAGCCAAGGCGTCGTTCACGGCGGGACCGTGTATCTAGCCGGCCAGGTCGGCGCGCCCGGCGAAAGCGTGGCGGCGCAGACGAAAGCCGTTCTGGCGCAGGTCGATGCCCTGCTCGCCGAGGCCGGCAGCGATCGCGACCACCTGCTGAGCGCAACCATCTGGCTCGCCGATATGAAGGATTTCGCCGAGATGAACAGTGTGTGGGACGCCTGGGTCGCCGGTCACGGCGCGCCGGCCCGCGCCACCGGCGAATCCCGGCTGGCCGCCCCCGAATACAAGGTCGAGATCATCATCACCGCGGCGGTCAAGGCCTGAGCGGACGACCGGGACGTTAGCCCATCGCGCACAAGAAGCGCGCTCTCCGGAACTGCGTGGCCTCGCGCCACGCAGTTCCGTGGCCCGGACAGGCCGGGATCAGCGCCCGGCACTAACGGCAGCATTCTCCCGCGGCGAGAAGATCGCCCGCGCCGCATTCACCTCATAGCGGTCGCGGAAGTCCGCCGCATCCCGCGCCAACTGCGTCACCGAATCCAGGATATAGGCGACCTTGTCGTCCGGCAGCAGCACGCTGAAGTTCAGGCGCGTGAAGCCCGGCTTGCGCAATTCGTCGCCGGCGATGATGCGATGCCGGATGTCTTCGGATTCGTCATCGTCGATATTGAGCAGCCGGTGCGCATAGGGCCCGGCGCAGGCGCAGCCGCCCCGCGCCTGAACGCCGAAGCGGTCGCTCAGCATGCGCGTGACCAGTTGCTGGTGGATGTAGCCGCCCTGCCCGTCCGCGATCCGGAACGAGAAGATCGGCAGCCGCGCCACCTTCGTATTGCCGAGCAACTCGATGCTATTGACCCGGCTCCAGGCGGCGAGCGCCCGGGCGCTGAGTTCGGCGTTGCGCGACGACATCGTCTGCTGACCGATCGCCCGCTTCACGAGAAAAGCGAGGCCGGCGCGAATGTCTCCCAGCACGTTGGGCGTGCCGCCCTCCTCGCGCGCTTCGAGGCTGTCCGCATAATCGTGCGCCGTCCGGGTGACGAACTTGACCGTTCCTCCTCCGGGCCAGGTCGGGATGGTGGTGACGACGGCCTCGCGCCGCACGATCAGCACGCCCGACGCCGCCGGGCCCCCGATGAACTTGTGCGGCGAGACCACGATCGCGTCGATTTCGATTCCGTGCGCAGGCCGCATGGCGATCGGCAGATACGGCCCGCCTCCGGCATAATCCCAGATGATTTTCGCCCCCGCGCGCTTGGCCCGCTCCGTGATCCCCGCAACATCCGACATGATGCCGGTCACGTTCGATGCCGCCGAGAACGCGCAGATGACGGGCCGCCCGCCCGCGCCGCGCAGCGCCGCGTCAAGCTGCGCCAGATCGGGACCGCCGGCCTCGGACTCGTCGATCTCGATGATCTCCGCCGCGGTCTCGCGCCATGGCAGGATATTCGAGTGGTGCTCATAAGGCCCGATAATGACGCGGGGACGCTCAACCGCCGTGGCGTCTTTCACCCCGAGCAGATGGACCAGACGATTCAATCCCGCGGTCGCGCCCGAACCGGCGAAAATCACGGCGTAATCGTCATCCGCGCCGCAGATCTCCGCAATGACGCCACGCGCCGCCTGACGCAGGCCCGTCATGAACCCACCGCAATACGACGCCTCGGTGTGGCTGTTGGCATAGAACGGAAGCACCTTGCCGAGGATGAAGCGCTCGACCGACATCAACGCCCGCCCCGAGGCGACGTAATCCGCATAGACCAGCGTCTTGCGCCCGAACGGCCCCGTCAGTTCGGCGTCGTTGCCCACCAGATCGCCGGCCATCCGGACCAGACGATCATCGCCGCCGAGACTTTCCTCGAACTCCGCGAGGAGTTCGCGTCCCCGAACAAGATGCTGGCTGCCGACATTCATAGCACTACTCGCCCATTGTTTGATCAAGGCGCAGAATACCTATCCAGCACGGTTGATTCCGCACCAATTTTTTGTAGTTTAGGCCGCAAAGCCTATCAAACGAGCGGAAGCATCATGAAAATCGATAGTATTGATCTGAAATTGCTCGGCCAATTGCAGCAAAACGGCACCTTGTCGCAGCGCGACTTGGCCGACCGCGTGGGCCTGTCGCAAAACTCGTGCTGGCGACGGCTGCAGCGCCTGACGGAAAAAGGATTGCTCCGCGGCACCCGCACCCAGATCGACCTGCAGATGCTGGGGCTCGACCTCACCGTTCTGGTGATGGTGCGCACCCGCCACCATTCCAAGGAATGGGCCGACAGTTTTCGCAAGCACGTCGAGCGCCTGCCGGAAGTCATCGACTTTCACCGCGTCGGCGGCGACTGGGACTACATCATCAAGATCGTGACGCGGGGCATGGCCGGCTACGATGTATTCTACCAGCGCCTCATCACCAATTTCGACCTGGAGCGGGTCACCGGCATGTTCTCCATGGAGGCGATCATCCAGGATCGCGCGCCGGACCTGATGCGCCTTCTCCAGGGCCCGCCGTCGAAAGGCACACCATCGAAAGCCGCGTCGTCGAAATAATCCAGCGCGCTAGACCGAGGACGCTAGCTGGACGCCGCGCGCGCGGCCGGCGCGCAGACGCCGAGCATGTCGTCGACCGAGGCAAATTTCTGCCGGGGCGCGCCGGTCCGCGCCGCCGCCTTCTCCGCCGCTTCGATGGCCTTCCAGTGAGCGAAGTCCGTCCACGTCACGCCGCGTGCCAACAGAAGCGGCTCGAGGGCGTTGAATCCCGGCTTTGCTGCGGGCGCGATATCCTGCGCGATACGCTCGGCAATCGTCTCGCCATCGGTGCGATTGGTGCCGATCTTTCCCGAAGGCCCGCGCCGCAGCCAGCCGACGACATAGACCTGCGAATCGATGCGTCCCTCATCATTGACCAGCCGGTCGGCGGAGGCCGACAACGCCAGACCTCCGATCGCTTTGGCGCGATAACCGATCGCCGACACCACGAGACCGCAGGGAATATCGTAGGTCGTGCCGTCACCGACGGCCTGGCCATCGACGAGGCGCGTGCGCTCGAAACGAATGCCCTCGACCCGATCGCGCCCGAGAATCTCGACCGGCTTCGAGTTGAAGCGCAGATGAATCCGCCGGGCTTTCGACGCCGGATCGGCCTTGGCGAAAGCCTGCAGACATTCGAGGTTCTTGGCCTTGATCCGGCGTTCGCGCGCGGGCAGATCGTCGCCGACAGCGTCCGGGATCTGGCCGGGATCGGCCACCGCGACGACGTCTTCGATCTCGCCGAGTTCGCGCAGTTCGGCGGTGGTGAACTTGGCGTCGAGCGCGCCGCGGCGGCCGACGATGTAGGTGTCCGCGATCCGGGATGATTCCAGCCTGTCCAGCGCGTGATGCGCGATGTCGCTCGCGCTCAGAACAGCCGTCGGCTTCGACAGAACGCGCGCGACGTCGATGGCCACATTGCCGTTACCGATGATGACCGCGCCGGCGTGATCGAGGTCCGGCGCAAGCGCGGCGTGATCCGGATGCGCGTTGTACCATCCCACGAATGCCGACGCGCCGAACACGCCGCGCAGATGCGCGCCCGGCAGATCCAGCGGCGCGTCGTGGGGCGAACCGCTGGCGAGCACGATGGCGTCGTAGAAGCCGCGCAGCTCGTCGAGGGACACATCGCGATCGACCTCGACATTGCCGACAAACCGCACATTCGGCTGCAGCGCGATCTGCTCGAACGTCTCCTCGATCGCCTTGGTCGACTGATGATCAGGCGCGACCCCCGACCGCACCAGGCCGTAAGGCGTCGGAAGACGATCGATGATATCGATCCGGCATCCCGGACACTGCGCATTCAGGGCTTCGGCCGTGTAGAATCCGGCGGGGCCCGCTCCGACGATCGCAAACTTTGGCGTGGCGCCGCTGGCCGCGTCATTCATCATGAACCTCTTCGACGATTCGAGACAACGTCATCCCGCGCGATCAGATCGGAATCGGGCAGCGCTCGCAGTCGACTTCGATCGTCTTGACCTGCGCGACGAACTGCGCCGCGCGCTTGATCGTCACATCGAGAACGGCGCGGCCGATCTCGGCGGAGGCGCCGGCCGGACTTGAATAGGCGCCGTTTCCGCCGGTCCGCTTGTAGAACTCCGCTGCGGTGGGCTGACAGAACGCGATGTTCTGGTCGAGCGGCGGATCCATCGGGATGTTGCTTGCGAACGCCGGCACGTCATGGTCCGGTATGGGAGATATCCTGTCGGTCCTCACCAGTTCCGGATGGGCATGCAGCATGAAAGACGTCTCGACGAGGCCTGCATGATGCGAGGCGTCGCGGCGGTTGCCGGCCGCTTCGCAGACTTCCTTGCGCGCGATGAGATGGGTGTCGATGATGGCCACATAGGCGCCGGTCTTGAAGCGCAGCTTGGCCATCGCGATCTGAAGCGGCGGCAGGTTCGCCACCCGGTTGCCGTTGACGAAGATGATCTTGCGGAAGCCGTGAGACAGCAGGCTCTCGCCGATATCGAGCGCCACATGCGTCAGCGTTTCAGGGCGCAAAGTGATGCCGCCCGGATAACCCAGATGATGCGGCGACCAGCCGATGTGCATGGGAGGAGCCACCAGCACCTTTTCCTGTTTGGCGACGGCCTCGGACACGTCGCTGGCCCAGGCGGTATCGACCATCAGCGGGGTATGCGGACCGTGCTGTTCGGTCGCCCCGATCGGCACCAGCGCAATGCTCTCCGACTTCAGGTAGTCGGCGATATCCGGCCAGGTGAGTTCGTGGATCCATACGCTTTTGGTCATTGCAGTGTCCTCCGAAAATTTGCGAACTAACGTGCGGCCGCTTGCGGCTTGAACTCGGTGTTCAGCTTGTTGTCTTTTCCGACCCAATCCTCGGCATCCTCCGGCACGTCTCCGGCCTTGCGGATGTTGGGCCACAGCGCCGCGTATTTGCGGTTGAACTCCACCCATTTCTCCGCGCCGGGGATGTTATCCCGCGTGATGGCTTCGGCCGGGCATTCGGGCTCGCACGCGCCGCAATCGATGCATTCTTCCTGATTGATGACGAGCATGTTCTCGCCCTCGTAGAAGCACGTCGCGGGACAGGACTGCAGGCAGTCCTGGAATTTGCAGCGGATGCACGACTCGGTCACGACGTAGGCCATGACGATCTCCTTGATTTGCAAAGTGGGCCCTCAACGCCCGGGCTTGAGCGCCGCCGCAAGATGCTCCTTGGTCGGCACGATATCCGTCACCAGATCGCGGATAATCGTTTTGCCCTCGAGCGGCTCGACCTTGGCCCCCTTGGGGGTCAGGCGCGCGGTGCAGGCGTAAATCACCTCGCCATCGACCATCACCGAGCATTCGTTGCAGGCGTTGGCGTTGACGCAGCTATATCTGATGGCGAGCGTCGGATCCTCATGAGACCGGATCCAGATCAACGCATCGAGGACCGACATCCCTTCGACATAAGGAACGTTGAAATCCTGCAGGGACATCCCGGTTGCTTCAGTGCCACGCGCGACGGAAAGGGAAACTGTTTTTGTCATTGCCTTACTCCGCGCCTGCCGCCTGGGGAGCCGAAACGCTGGTAGTGACCGGAATCCACCGATGGGAGAACTGCTCTCCCTCCATGCTGAGAACCTGATTGCGCTCGAAATCCGTCTCCGTATTTGGGAAATCGATGCGCTGGTGAGCCCCGCGGCTCTCCTTGCGGTTCAGGGCCGCTGCGGCGATCATCTCCGCGACGAGCAGCGAATTGCGCAACTCGAACCATTCCTCGATGGTGGAATTGAACTCCATCCCCGGACTCGGGCTGATATTCGGCAGATCTTTGGACCGCATCTCGCGGATGCGGCGCAAGGCGGCATTGAGCGATGCATCGGTTCGCATCAGACCGACGTCACGCCACATCAGTTGCTGAAGCTCGGTCCACATTTTTGTGGTGCCGCACGTCTCGGTCGGCGAAGCCTTCGCCGCACGATCGTTGATCGTCTCGATCAGACCGAGAACCGGGGCAGCGGCGGCATCACTCCAGGCGGTCGCCATGCCGGCCACTTCGCTGGATGCGAAACGTCCCGCCCGCTCTCCGAACACGAGCGCTTCAGGCAGCGCGTTGCCGGACAGGCGGTTGGCGCCGTTGGCGCCCCCCACCGCTTCTCCGGCGGCATACAATCCGGGGACGCGGCTTTGCATCCGGTCGTTCACCCGAATGCCGCCCATATGGTAATGAGCGATCGGCGCGACCTCGACGCACTGCTTGGTCAGGTCGATGCCATTGCGCGCCAGAAGATCGATGGCCGGCCCGAACGCGGCGCGAAGCTGGCTCTCCGGGACGTGCATGAAGCTGAGATAAGCGCCGCCGGCGGGAGAGCCGCGACCGGCCTCGTTTTCCTTGACGATCGCATAGGCCGTGACGTCCCGCGGCGCCGAATAGACGCCGCCGTCCGCCAGCCCGTATTTCTCAAGGAACTCTTCCTTGTTGCCGTTCAGCAGCCGTCCGCCGAGCTTGTAGCGGAAGGGGTCCCACATGATCGGGTCCATGCCGACCAGGCGCGGCGCGAGATGCCCGATCGGGAAGAACTGCGGGAATTCCATATCCAGCAATTCCGCACCGGCCCGCATCGCAAGCGCGTAAGCGTCTCCGTTCATATTGGTCGAGGCGCTGTTGCGCTGGAACAGTTTCGTCAGCCCGCCCGCGGCAAGAATCGTCGCCTTGGCCGCGATGGTGATGGTGCGCCCGTCATCGAGGTTGACACCCACCGCGCCGACAACGCGGCCTTCGTGCACCACGAGATCGCGGATCGAAAATCCGCTGATGCGTTTCAGATTCTTGGTGCGCGAGATCTGGGTGCGCAGCGTCTGCGCGATGGCCGGCCCGGTGGCGAGGAAATCGACATAGACGCAACGCCGCACGCTGTGGCCGGGGGCCTGAACACCGTTGATGCGCCCCTCAGCGTCGCGCGCCCAACCGACATTCCATCCGTCAAGCTCGCGGATGCGGTCGGGCGCTTCCTGACAGAGCACACTCGCAAGCTCCGCATTGCACAGGCCGCGGCCCGCCTTGAGCGTGTCCGCGAGATGCTTCTTCCAGTCGTCCGGATCCTGCTCGCCGAGCGCGGCCGCAACCGTCATCTGCGCCATAACCGTCGCGCCGCCGCGCCCGATCATGCTCTTGTCGACGAGCAGCGTCGACGCCCCGCCCTTCATCGCCGCCATCGCTGCGGTCATCCCCGCAGCGCCTGCCCCCACAACCAACACATCAATTTCGATATCTGGCATCGTTCGGCCTCTCTTGATTTCTCACATGTTAGAAACGATCTACTGACATGTCAATAAATAGGACATGAAATGGCGCCGTGCCTGCGGTAACACTTGCGGCGGATATGCTATGGATTGCGCGCCCGGGACACCCGACCCGGGACCCCGCGAGGCGAAAGGCCGAAGACTTGACGCGACCGAACAGAACCAGCCCGGCGGGGAAAGGACTCAGCGAAAGAGCCTTCGACCGGATCAAGCAGGATATCGTCTGGTGCAGGCTTTCGCCGGGCGAGGCCATCAGCGAGGCGCAACTGACCGACCTGTACGGCATCGGAAAGGCGCCGATCCGGCAGGCGCTGTCGCGGCTGACGCAGGAGGGCTACGTCACGCCGATTCCCCGCCACGGCCATGTCATCGCGCCGGTGACGCTGCAGTCCGTTCAGGACGTCTTCGAGCTTCGCATGCTGCTTGAGCCGGCGGCCGTCGAGAAGGCATGCGGGAACGTCGATGAATCGAAACTTCGCCGGCTCGATACCCGATGCGCGCAAGGCTTCGTTCCGGGGAACGTTGCGAGTGAAACGCGCTTCATGAACGCGAACCGCGAATTCCACCTTGAAATCGTGCGATGCTGCGGCAACGCACGGCTGCTCTCCACCTTTTCCCAGCTCATGGATGAAATGACGCGCCTGCTGCATTTGGGATTCGTGCTGCGCGAGCGGCCGGAGGAGATGAAGCGCGAGCACGACGGGCTCATCGACGCCCTCGTCACGGGCAATCGCGTTCGCGCCCGGGATATCACCGTTGCGCATATCAATACCGTCCGCACGCTGGTCATTGACGGCATCATCAAGAACACGACCCTGGGCAACGCGAACATCGCGCCTGCCTGAATCACCCGCCGCCGCTGCTAATTCCGGCATCGTTCCATCCCCGGGGCAAACCGGTATTCCAGGATAAGCCTACATTCCAAGATAAACTCTGCGGATATCGGGATCGTCCCTGATCGTCAGGGACGGCCCAGACAGCACCATTTGCCCCGTCTGCAAGACGTAGGCACGATCAGAGATTTCCAGACTCTCCGCCAGCCTCTGCTCCACCAGCAGGATGGTGACGCCTGCCTTCCGGATCGAGCAAATCGCCTCGAAGATTTCGTCGACGAGCTTCGGCATGATGCCCTGCGAGGGTTCGTCGAGCATCAGGAGAGTCGGGCGCGTCATCAGCGCCCGCCCGATCGCAAGCATCTGCTGCTCTCCGCCCGACAACGTCCCGGCGCGCTGCGAAAGCCGTTCCTTGAGCCGCGGGAACAGCGCGAACACCCGCTCCATGGGTGCGTTTCGATCCGCCTTCTTGCGATGCAGATAACTGCCCAGCAGCAGATTGTCCTCGACGGTCAGTTCAGGAAACAGCCGCTTGTTCTCGGGCACATAGGCCAGGCCGAGCGCGGTGATCATGTGCCCCGGCAAGCCCTGGATCGGCCGACCCTGAAACGTGATCGAACCGGATCGCGGCCGCTCGAGGCCGGCGATCGATTTCAGCAATGTCGACTTGCCTGCACCGTTGGCACCGACGACCGCCACGATCTCCCCCGGCTTGACGGAAATCGACACATTCGAAATGGCCAGCAGGCCACGATAGGCCGTGACCAGATCCTTGACGGCGAGAAGATCGCCGACGCCGTCGCTTCCATCCGACATCGCGTTCGGGCTATCAGGCTGCACGATAACGATCCCCCAGATAAGCCGAAAGCACGCCTTCGTCGCGGACGACATCCTTCGGAAGGCCTTCCGCCAGAACTTCCCCATTGTGCAGGACGATGGCCCTGTCGACGAGCGGCATGACGATTTCCATCACGTGCTCGACCATCACGATGGTGGTTCCGGTGTCGCGGATCTTGCGAACCAGCTCGATACCTTTTTGCGCCTCGGACGGCGTCAATCCCGTCATCACTTCATCCAGCAGGAGCACGCTGGGCTTTGTCGCGATCGCCCGCGCCAGCTCCAGCCGACGCCGTTCCGGAGGCGTCAACTGGCTCGTCACCGCATCGGCGGAATGATCCAGCCCGGAAAACACCAGCGCATCCCATGCGGCGGTTCGCGCCGCCTGCGTAGACCGCTGGCGCACGAAGGCCCCGACCATCACGTTTTCGAGCACGGTCATCGAATCAAAGCTGCGCGGCACCTGGAACGTGCGCGCGATGCCCAGTTCGCACCGCCGCGGGCTGGGCAGAAGGGTGATGGGAGCCCCCTCCAGAAAAATCTCTCCCGATGTCGGCTCGAGCGCGCCCGCGATCAGATTGAACAGCGTTGACTTGCCCGCGCCGTTCGGGCCGATGAGCGCGAGAATTTCACCCCGTCGCACATCCATGGTGATGTTCTTGTTGGC
>JAFKES010000103.1 GCA_017308495.1 Afipia sp. | reverse complement strand
ATGGGAGCCCCCTCCAGAAAAATCTCTCCCGATGTCGGCTCGAGCGCGCCCGCGATCAGATTGAACAGCGTTGACTTGCCCGCGCCGTTCGGGCCGATGAGCGCGAGAATTTCACCCCGTCGCACATCCATGGTGATGTTCTTGTTGGCCTCCAACCCGCCGAAGCGTTTTGAAACGCCCTTAACCTCCAGGATCCGGTTATCCGTCATGGTTGCGGCTTCCTTTTCGCCGGGCCGATGAAGCTGAGGAGACCTTCGGGCCGGGCCAGCGCGACCAGCATGATGAGAATGCCGTAGACGATGAGATCGGCACCATTTCCGGACCCTCCGACATAGCTCCGCGTAAACTCGGTGACCGGAATCAGCACGGCGGCGCCGACGGCCGGCCCCCACAGCGTGCCGATGCCGCCCAGCACTGCAGGCAATGCGAACAGCAGCGAGAAGCGGAACGACATCACGCTGTCCGGATCGATGTAGGACACATAGGCGGCGTAGAACGAGCCGGCGATCGCGGTAAAGAATGCGGACACCGCGGCGGCCATGAGCTTTGAGGGCAGGACCTCGACGCCAAGGCTTTCCGCGGCCTCGGGATCGTCCTTGATCGCCCGCCACCAGAACCCCGAACGCGATCCCTCGATGGCGTAGGTGGCCAGCCAGGTGATGGCGAACAAGGCCAGCGCGAGATAGATGTAGGGCAGCTTGCTCTGGAACTGCAGGGTCCACCAGCTGTCCTCGCCGATCGGCCACTGAATTCCGAGCGCGGCGCCGAGCGCATCCGTATTGTGCACGATGAGCAACCCGATCTCCGCAATCACCATGGTCGCGATTGCGAAATAGTGCCCTTTCAGCCCGAAACAGAAATATCCGAGGATCAGCGCGAGGATCGCCGAGATCACGCCGCCGACCAGCATCCCCAGCCATGGCGTGATACCGAAACCCGTGAACAGCACCGTCGCCGTGTAGGCGCCAACCCCGAAATAAAGCGCATGGCCCAGGGAGATCTGGCCGCAATAGCCGCCCAGAATATTCCAGCTTTGCGACAAAGCCGCATACATCAGCGTCAGAATCAGCACGTTCTGAAGGTAGATGTCGCCCACCACCAGCGGGATCATCGCGCATACCGCTGTTATGGCAGCGAGCAGCACCAGTTGCTTGCGGCGGCTATACGATTTGAGCTGGCCGCCGCCCGAACTTGCCGCTGCCAGGATCGCGCTCTCAGTCATCACAGCCTCCCGAACAATCCATGCGGACGAAGGAAGACGACCGCCAGATAAAGCGCATAAACAGAAATCAACTTCATCGAAGGCGGCAACAACACCGCGGTAAACGCTTCCACCAGCCCGACGATGATCCCCGCGGCAAGCGCGCCGAACACGCTGCCGAAGCCGCCAAGAGCGACCACCACATAGGAAATCAGCGCAAAGGGCCCACCCACATTGGGATAGATGTAATAGAAGGTCGACAGAACGACGCCGGCGACACCGACCAGCGCGGCCCCCAGCCCCCATCCCAGCGCAAAAACCTGATTGCGATTGATCCCGACCAGCGCGACCGCGCCCTGATCCTCACGCGTGGCCTCCAGCGACCGGCCGAAATCGGTGCGCGTCATCAGAAGGTACAGCAACGCGAACACCACGACGGACACGACGCCCCCGACGAGTTGCGGCAGCGGAACGAAGACGGTGCCGAAGCCGAACGTCTTCTCGCCAAGCCAGCCGTTGGTGATGCTGCGATAATCCGGAGAGAAGAAAAACTGCGCGACGCCCTGCAGGAAGATCGCGAAGCCGAAGGTCGCGAAAATCTGAACCATGGCGGCGTTCGCCTTCGCGCGCATGGCGAATCTGACCACCCCCATGTAGGTCAGCGCGCCAAATCCGAACATCATGGCCACGACGATCGGCGCGGACACCACGGGATCGAGCCCCATCGCCAGCCAGAGGCCGAATGCGCCATACATCGCGATCATCAGAAACTCGCCGTGCGCGAAGTTCACGACGTTCATGAGGCCGAAAATCAGGGAGAGGCCGACGGCGATCAGAGCATAGAGCAGCCCCATCAAAAGGCCGCTCACGAACACTTGCATCATTGGCGCCAGTTCCATCGCCGCCATCCTTGTTCGATAGGTGGATTCGTCGTGTTCTCAGGTCGCAGAGTGACGTCTCCGTTCATTCAGAACAGAGGCTCACTCCACGATCCTTTTTTGAGAATCCGTGCTCAGCCGTTCATCGGCCAGGCGGGCTTTCCGATCGCCACCGAATCCGGGAAAATCGTCACCCAACTCTTGTTCACGTACTGGATCAGAATCGGGTGAGCGCCCTGATTTTGCCCGTCCGCGTCGAACGAACAAACCGACCACGGCATGATGGTGCGCTCACCGGGCATCTTGGTGGCCGCAAGTGCATCGCGGATCACCGGGCCGTCGGTCGACTTCGCCCGGTCGATGGCATCGGCGAGGACCATCAGCGCCATGAACTGGCGGGAAGTATTGTCGTTGAGATCACGACGCGCGCGCACCTTGAAGAGATCGTTGACCGGCTTGATCGCCGGGCGCTTGGCGACCAGGTCCAGGCCGAAGCTGGCGCGCGAGATCATGCCGCCGAGCTTGTCGCCGACCGCATCGAACACCGACTGATCGGCGAAACCGGCGGCCTGCGCGACGATATTGCGCGGCTTGTAGCCAAGCTCCGCCATCGTCCGCACCAGCAGAATGGCGTCGGTCGAGTAGCTCGACGGCATCAGCACGTCGGGATCGGCCGACTTGATCTGCTGGACCTCGGACGTCAGCGACGGAGAGTTGGCGCGGTATTTGACGTCGGCCACCAGCTCGTAGCCGCGGGCCTTGGCGAGCTCGCGCTGGACGTTGGAAGAATCCGTTCCGAAGATGGTGTCTTCATGGAACAGGGCAAGCCTCTTCACCGCTTTCCCCGACGACCGCATCGCATCGAGGAAATCGAACATCGCGATGGAGAACATCTCGTCGTGCGCGGTCGTCCTGAACATAAACTTCAGTCCGCGCTTGGTCAGGTTCGGAGATGTCGAATCCGCGACCACGAACGGCGTGCGATAGCGTTCGCACGAAATGCTCGCGGTGGCCGTGACCGACGAATGATAGGCGCCGACCATCGCGCATACCTTCTCCTGCGTGATCAGCCTCTCTGCCTCGGCGCGGCCCTTCTGCGGATCGCCCTGATGATCGGCGAAGACGAGCCGGACCTTCGCGCCGCCGAGCCCCGCAAGCCCGGCATTCTTCGCCATCGGCATGTCGATATCATGGACGTTGTTGATGATATCAACCGCGGTCTCGAGCGCGTGCTTGGCGTCGATGCCGATCTGCGCGCTGGGACCGGACATGGGGAACAGCACGCCGATCACGACTTCCTTGGCCGGCTGCGCCATCACCGGTCGAACAGAAAGCGCGGCCGAAGCAGCAGCGCCCATCAAAACATGCCTACGGTTGATCATCCGAATTCCCCTGTTGCGGTTGTTGCGACCTGCGGACCACTATTTCATTATGCAATCTTTCGGCCAACAAAGGCACGCCCGTCCTTCGTAGCAGAATAAATCCTATCACTGCAAAAAACGTTCAATCCTCACATATTAACTGGGATATCTGCCAAATTTCCTTTCAGTTGAACTGATATTCCATTTTTTGTAAATGCTTTGATATGCTTCGGCTTGGAAGCAGGATTTTTGATCGCCGCCGCAGGCCGCGCCGGACCGATCCGATTGGATGGGGACAGGCTGTCGGCCGGGTGCCAGCGATCCGGTTTGCGTCGCCCATAATCCGGCCTATAGTTCTTACCCACTGTTTGTCGCTCTCCGCTCCGCGCAGTGCGTGGGATGACGGTTGAGGCTGCCGCTGCGCGGCGCAATCGTAAGGAGACCCGACAATGAACGCCCCCCTTCCGCGTTTGACGACCCTTGCCCATGGCGGCGGCTGCGGCTGCAAGCTCGCGCCCTCCGTATTGCAAGACCTGCTCGCCAACCAGCCGGCGGCGGCGCCCTTCCGTCAGTTGCTGGTCGGCGTTGAGACCGGCGACGACGCCGCGGTCTGGCAGGTCGATGAATCCACCTGCATCGTCGCCACCACCGATTTCTTCATGCCGGTGGTCGACGATCCGTTCGATTTCGGCCGCATCGCCGCGACCAACGCGATCTCCGACGTCTACGCCATGGGCGCCAAGCCGATCATGGCGCTGGCGATCCTCGGCATGCCGTTGAACAAGGTCTCGATCGAAGACGTGCGCAAGATCATCGCCGGCGGCAACGCCGTGTGCGCCACCGCCGGCATTCCGGTGGCCGGCGGCCATTCCATCGATGCGCCGGAACCGATCTACGGGCTCGCGGTGATCGGCCTCTGTCGCCCCGAACACGTACGCCGCAATGCCGGCGCGCGCCCCGGCGATGCGCTGATCCTGACCAAGGCCATCGGCGTCGGCGTCTATTCCGCCGCGATCAAGAACGGCGAACTGTCCGGCGAGGGCTATGCGGAGATGCTGGCCTCGACCACGCAGCTCAATCGCATCGGCGGCGACCTGTCCGGCGACGACGCCGTGCACGGCATCACCGACGTCACCGGCTTCGGCCTGCTCGGCCACGCGCTGGAAATGGCGCGCGGCTCCGGACTCACGGTGACCCTGAAGGCTGGCGACGTCCCGCTGTTTACGCAGGCGGCGCAATTCTCCCAAAGCGGCCGCGTCACCGGAGCCTCGACCCGCAACTGGGCCAGCTACAGCGCCGCCATCCGCCTGCCCGACAATTTCCCGGACTGGCAGCGCAACCTGCTGGTCGATCCGCAGACCTCGGGCGGCCTGCTGATTTCCTGCGCCGCCGACAAGGCCGAAACCTTGCTCGACACCATCCGGCGCGCCGGCTACAGCGCCGCGCGGATCGTCGGCCACACCGAAGCAGGCCCCGCCGAGGTGCGCGTCACGGCGTGATCGGAGCATGATCCCGAAAAGTGGAAACCGGCTTTCGGAAAAGACCATGCTCGCACAAAAAGATAGACGACGAGCCTGATTCAACGCAGTTGAAACAGGCTCTAGTTCGCCGTGGCGGGCTCGACCTTCATGCGCCGGCCCCAGGTGTCGAAGAAGTGCCCTTCGTTGACGACCATGCGGTTCTCGTTGACGCGATCTTCCAGCGCATGCAATTCCTCCGCCGCGCGATGATCTTCGAGCGGTCCACCACGCTCGTCGCTGACCGGCATGATCAGCACGCCATCCCACGCCACCCCCGCGCCACGCATCAGCATGCTGAA
>JAFKES010000080.1 GCA_017308495.1 Afipia sp. | reverse complement strand
CACTGCAACGTTCATCACACAGGTCTCTCGGTTTGGCGCGCTGGCGCGGAGCCGCGCGGCTCTTACGCAGCCTTGTCTTCGAACTGCGCGTAGCCGGACTTCTCCAGCTCCAGCGCCAGATCCTTGCCGCCGCTCTTGACGACACGGCCGCGCGACATGACGTGGACGACGTCCGGCACGATGTAGTTCAGCAGGCGCTGATAATGCGTGATGACGATCATCCCGCGCTCGCCGGAGCGCAGTGCGTTGACGCCGTCGGCCGCGATCCGCAGCGCGTCGATGTCGAGGCCGGAATCCATTTCATCCAAAATGCACAGGCTCGGCTGGAACAGCGCCATCTGCAGCACTTCGTTGCGCTTCTTCTCGCCGCCGGAAAACCCGACATTGACGCCCCGCTTGAGCATGTCCATCGGGATGTTCAGCGAATCCGCCACCGAACGCACCTTGCGGAGGAAATCCGGCACCAGAAGTTCCGATTCACCGCGCGCCTTGCGCTGGGCGTTGAGCGCCGTGCGCAGGAAATTCATGGTGGTGACGCCGGGAATTTCCACCGGATACTGGAACGCCAAGAACACGCCCTTGGCGGCGCGCTCGTCCGGCGCCATGGCGAGCAGGTCCTCGCCCTTGAACAGGACCTCGCCGCCGGTCACGTCATAGCCGGGCTTGCCGGCGATGACATGCGACAGCGTGGACTTGCCGGAGCCGTTCGGCCCCATGATGGCGTGGACTTCGCCCACGTTCACGGTGAGGTCGAGACCATGAAGGATCTCGTTATCTTCCACCTGAACCTTGAGGCCTTTGACTTCGAGCAACGCGGTCATCACTTTGCCTTTCTGGATTTATCAACATTGCCCCATCGCCAGCGCCAGTCTCCATCGGTCTTTTGCCGACCGACAAAAACCATCGCACCGGTGGCGACGGCAATCACGGCTATCGCAGATAGCCATGTCGTAGATATATGGTCGCGAGTAGTCAGAAGCAGCACCACAGTCAGAACCACAGCGACATACGCCCCGACAACAGCCCACCCTTCCCAGGTGACAGGCGTGGCTCCGTAGCCATACGTTTTAGGCCTGAACCAGAACCTGCTCATGGCTAACCCACACTTCCTTCCAGCGAGATCGAGATCAGCTTCTGCGCCTCGACCGCAAATTCCATCGGCAATTGCTGCAGCACGTCCTTGACGAAGCCGTTGACCACCAGCGCCACGGCCTCCTCCTGGGACAGTCCGCGCTGCACGCAGTAGAACAGCATGTCCTCGGAGATCTTCGACGTCGTCGCCTCGTGCTCGAACAGCGCCGACGAATTCTTGGCTTCGATGTAGGGCACGGTGTGCGCGCCGCACTTGTCGCCGATCAGGAGCGAGTCGCAGGCGGTGAAGTTGCGCGCGCCTTGCGCTTTACGGTGAGCGGTGACGAGGCCGCGATAGGTGTTCTGCGATTTGCCGGCGGCGATGCCCTTCGAGATGATCCGGCTCGTGGTGTTCTTGCCCAGATGAATCATCTTGGTGCCGGAATCGACCTGCTGGAAGCCGTTCGAAATCGCGATCGAATAGAACTCGCCGCGTGAATCGTCGCCGCGCAGGATGCAGCTCGGATACTTCCAGGTGATGGCCGAGCCGGTTTCCACCTGCGTCCACGAAATCTTGGAGCGCGCGCCGCGGCAGTCGCCGCGCTTGGTGACGAAATTGTAGATGCCGCCCTTGCCTTCCGAATTGCCGGGATACCAGTTCTGCACCGTCGAGTATTTGATCTCGGCGTCGTCGTGCGCGATCAGTTCGACCACAGCGGCGTGCAACTGGTTCTCGTCGCGCTGCGGAGCGGTGCAGCCTTCAAGATAGCTGACGTAAGAACCCTTGTCGGCGATGATGAGCGTGCGCTCGAACTGGCCGGTGTTGCGCTCGTTGATGCGGAAATAGGTCGACAGCTCCATCGGGCAGCGCACGCCCGGCGGGATGTAGACGAACGAGCCATCGGAGAACACCGCCGAATTCAGCGTCGCGAAGTAGTTGTCGGAAGTCGGCACCACCGATCCGAGATACTTCTTCACCAGATCGGGATGCTCGCGGATTGCTTCCGAGATAGGCATGAAGATCACGCCGGCCTTGCGCAGCTCGGCCTGGAAGGTGGTCGCGATCGACACCGAATCGAACACTGCGTCGACGGCGACGCGGCGGCCGCCGACTTCATTACCCTCGTCGTCCTTGCGCACGACGCCGGCCAGCATCTCCTGCTCGCGCAGTGGAATGCCGAGCTTCTCATAGGTCTTGAGAATCTCGGGATCGACCTCGTCGAGCGACGCCAGCTCCTTCTTCTTCGGCGCGGAGTAGTAGTAGATGTCCTGATAGTCGATCTTGGGATAGTCGACCCGCGCCCAGGTCGGCTCTTCCATGGTCAGCCAGCGGCGATAAGCCTCAAGACGCCATTGCAGCATCCAGTCCGGCTCGTTCTTCTTGGCTGAGATGAATTTGACGATGTCTTCCGAAAGACCCTTGGGCGCTTTTTCGGATTCGATCAGCGTCTCGAAACCATAACGATATTGATCGACGTCGATCTGGCGAACCCGATCGACGGTTTCCTGAACCGCAGGCATTTTACCCTCCGCTCGCGGTTTCAAGGACCGCGGTGGACATGCAAGTTGTACCGGGCGAACTTGCGCGCATTACGCGAACGTTAGAACTGTTCAAGCCCGAGTGCTGGAGCCTTACCTAATACACCTGCGAGCTTTCTCCAAGCCTCCAGACAGCGATCAATGTCCGCTTCTGTGGTGTCCCAGCCCAGACTGAGGCGAATAGCTCCCTTCACCAGCGCCGGATCGCCCACCATGGCCAGCAGCACATGGGACGGCTGCACCTTGCCCGAAGAGCACGCCGCGCCCGACGACACCGCGATGCCTTCGAGATCGAAGCCGATCGCGGCGGTTTCCACGCTGAGGCCGGAGGCGGAGACCAGCGTGGTATTGGGCAATCGCGGAGCCCCGTCGGCGAAGACCACCACACCCGGATACTGCCTCAAACCCCGTTCCAGACGCTCCCGCAGCGCCATCATCCGCGCGGCGTTTGCCTCAAAGGCGGCCATGGCGGCCTTCAGCGCGGCGCCGAAGCCCACGATGCCGATGACGTTTTCGGTGCCGCCCCGGCGGCCCTGCTCCTGACCGCCCCCCCGATTCCGGAGCTCCAGTCCGGCGATACCACTGGCCAGGACGAGCGCACCGACGCCCTTCGGGCCGCCCACCTTGTGCCCGGAAACAGACAGCATATCTGTCTGTAATTCGTTGATATTAAAACTAAT
Source organism: Afipia sp. (assembly GCA_017308495.1). Classification (GTDB taxonomy): domain Bacteria; phylum Pseudomonadota; class Alphaproteobacteria; order Rhizobiales; family Xanthobacteraceae; genus Afipia. The sequence continues at coordinate 35,948 of JAFKES010000080.1, read as the reverse complement.
TTTTGACAGAGCCGGCACCGCGTCGACATGCAGCAACCCGCCCGCGCCGTGCACCAGCGCCGCCACCTCGGCGATGGGCTGGATCGCGCCGGTCTCGTTATTGGCCAGCATCACCGAGACCAGCGCCGGCTCGCCGTCCTGTAGAAGCGCTGCCAGCGCATCCAGATCGATCAGCCCCGAGGAACGCACCGGCGCAACCGTGACCTGCTCGGAGGCGAATCGGCCGCCCGCCAGCACCGAGGGATGCTCGATGGCGGACACGATGAGACGCCGCACCGGCGCTCCGGTTCCGCGCCGCAGCCCCGGCGTCAGCGCCAGCGCGTTGGCCTCGGTTCCCCCCGAGGTGAAGACGACATTGCGAGCGTCGGCCCCGACCGCGGCCGCAACCACCGCGCGCGCATCCTCGACCAGCCGGCGCGCGGCGCGGCCCTCATTGTGCACTGACGAGGGATTTCCGAACACGTCGAAAGCGGCCGTCATCGCCGCGCGGGCTTCCGGCCGCAGCGGCGTCGTCGCATTCCAATCAAGGTAGACACGTCCGCGCATCATGTCCGGCCCTTCCGTTTGGTTCGGGGAAACTGCCGCATTATGCCACAGATGGCGGCGGCTTGGGCTGCCAAAAGCCATCCAGCACGCTCAATATGCTTGCTTTTTGCCCCTCGCCCCATGCTAGAAACCCGCGTTCCGGTCGCATCGCGCCGCTTCCGCGGCCAACGCCGACGCCCGATCGACACTTGCTCGCCACAACCGCTGACCCCGCTGTCGATTGACCACACCTAAGGACACTTGATGCCCGAAGTCATTTTCACCGGTCCCGCGGGCCGCCTCGAAGGCCGCTACCATCCGGCGAAGCAGAAGAACGCGCCGATCGCGATGGTGCTGCACCCGCACCCGCAGTTCCACGGCACCATGAACCACCAGATCGTCTATCAGGTCTATTACGCCTTCGTGGCGCGCGGGTTCTCGGTGCTGCGCTTCAATTTCCGTGGCGTCGGCCGCAGCCAGGGCTCATTCGATCACGGCACCGGCGAATTGTCGGACGCGGCTTCGGCGCTGGACTGGGCGCAGACCATCAATCCGGAAGCGCGCGCGTGCTGGGTCGCCGGCTTCTCGTTCGGGGCGTGGATCGGCATGCAACTGCTGATGCGCCGCCCGGAGGTGGAAGGCTTCATCTCCATCGCGCCGCCGGCGAACCTGTACGATTTCTCGTTCCTCGCGCCCTGCCCGTCGTCGGGCCTGATCGTGCATGGGGACAAGGATCTGGTGGCCCCGGCCAAGGACATCAACACGCTGGTCGAGAAGCTCAAGACGCAGAAGGGCATCGTGATCGACCAGCAGGTCATCCCCGGCGCCAACCACTTCTTCGACGGCAAGCTCGAACCGCTGATGGAATCGGTCACCTCGTATCTCGACATGCGGCTCGCCAACGTCCGCTGAGGTTTCGGCCGGTCAGGGTCTGGCGAGGACGCCCCCGGTCGTCGGCCGGGGGACGCCGGTGGTGCCGGGGACTGTCAGCGGCAGGCCTTTCAGGCTCCGCGCCGCCAGATAAGCGAAGGCCTGAGCCTCGACCGCATCCCCCGACCATCCGAGATCGCTGCCGCGCGCCACGGTCGCCGGCGCCAGCCGCGCGGCGAGCATTTGCATCAGCGTCGGATTGGAGGCGCCGCCGCCGACCACGATCCAGCGCGCGGGCGGCTTGGGCAGCATCGACCCGATCCGCGCGATCGACGCTGCGGTGAAAGCGGTCAGCGTCGCAGCGCCATCGTCGACGCTCATATCCGCGACGGAGAGCGCGGCGAAATCGTTGCGGTCGAGCGACTTCGGCGGCGGAAGGGCGAAGAACGGACGATCCAGCGCCCGCGCAATCCAGCCCTCGTGGACATGCCCCCTCGCAGCGGCGCGACCGTCGCGATCCACTGCCTCGCCGGTTGCGCGCAGCATGAAATCGTCGAGCAGCGCATTGCCGGGGCCGGTGTCGCAGGCGATCAAAGTGTCGCCGTCGATATAGGTGATGTTGGCGACCCCGCCGATATTGACCACCACGGTCGGCTCCGCTCGCTCGAGCCCGGCCACCAGCGCGCGGTGATAGACCGGCACCAGCGGCGCCCCCTGCCCCCCTGTGGCGACATCCGCCGCGCGCAGGTCATACACCACCGCGATGCCCAGTTCCTTTGCAAGCCGTTCGCCATCGCCGATCTGCACCGTCAGCCGCTGCTCGGGCCGATGCAGCACCGTCTGGCCGTGGAAACCGACCACCGCGATATCGGCTGCCGCCAGCGCGTGGTCGCGCAGGAAATCCCGCACCGCCTGCGCGTGAGCCTCCGTCACCATCGCTTCGGCGCGGGCAAGCACGCCCGGCCGCGCGGTGCGCGCCGTCATTCCGGCGGCGTCGGCCAGCGCCTGCCGCAGCAGATCGCGTTCCTCACCGGAATAGGCGCGATATCCGGCCGGGCCGAACGCCGCGATCCGCTCGCCATCCGTCTCGATCAGCGCGACATCGACACCGTCGAGGGACGTCCCGCTCATCAGGCCAATCGCTGTCAGCAAGGGCATCTCCCCGGGGCCGGATGGCCCGATCCGCTTCGGTTGAATCCAACGCCGGACCTGATACACCACAGGCGCAAATAAAACGCTAAATCGCTAGATCATCCCGCGAGTACCGTCATGAGCGCCTATAAGTCCGACTTCCTCAACATCCTGACCACCCGGGGATTCATCCATCAGGTGTCGGACACCGCCGGGCTGGACGCGCTCGCCGAGAAAGGCGACGTCACGGCCTATGTCGGCTACGACTGCACCGCCTCCTCGCTTCATGTCGGCCACCTGCTCTCGATCATGATGCTGCACTGGCTGCAGCAGACCGGCAACAAGCCGATCGTGCTGATGGGCGGCGGCACCACGCGGGTCGGCGATCCGTCCGGCCGCGACGAGACGCGCAAGCTGCTCACCTACGAGCAGATCGACGCCAACAAGGAAAGCATCAAGGGCACCTTCAACAAGCTGGTGCGGTTCGGCTCCGGCAAGACCGACGCCGTGATGGCCGACAACGCCGAGTGGCTGACCACGCTCAACTACATCGAGATGCTGCGCGAGGTCGGCCGGCACTTCTCAATCAACCGCATGCTGAGCATGGACTCGGTGAAGATGCGGCTGGAGCGCGAGCAGGAACTGTCGTTCATCGAATTCAACTACATGATCCTGCAGTCCTACGACTTCGTCGAACTGTCGCGGCGCTACGGCTGCAACCTGCAGATGGGCGGCTCCGACCAGTGGGGCAACATCGTCAACGGCATCGACCTCGGCCGGCGCATGGGCACGCATCAGCTCTATGCCCTGACCTGTCCGCTGCTGACCACCTCATCGGGCGCGAAGATGGGCAAGACCGCCGCCGGCGCGGTGTGGCTCAATGCCGACCTCCTCAGCGACTACGACTACTGGCAGTTCTGGCGCAACACCGAGGACGCCGACGTCGAGCGGTTCCTCAAACTGTTCACCCTGCTGCCCCTCGACGAGATCGCACGGCTCGCCGCGCTCAAGGGCCAGGACATCAACGAGGCCAAGAAGATTCTGGCGACGGAAGCGACCGCGCTGATCCGCGGCCGCGACGTCGCCGAAGCGGCCTCGGAAACCGCGCGCAAGACCTTCGAGGAAGGCGCCATCGCCAGCGATCTTCCGACACTGGAGATCGCGCGCGCGGAGCTCGATGCCGGCGCTCCGGTCCTTGCGCTGTTCGTCAAGGCCGGCCTCGTCGCATCGAATGGCGAAGCGCGGCGGCAGATCAAGGGCGGCGGCCTGCGCGTCAACGACGCGCCCGTCGCCGACGACAAGCTGTCACTGACACCGAAGGACCTCACGCCCGAAGGCGTCATCAAGCTGTCGATGGGCCGCAAGCGCCACGTGCTGCTGAAGCCGGTCTAGCCGCTCAGCCTTCTCCGCCCGCGCCAGACTCCGGTCGACGCAGCATGGTCATCATCGTCGCCGACATGGTGGCGATCAGCTTTTCGCGGCCATCGTCGGTGGCGAAGGCGTGGCCCTCAGCGATCACCAGCGTGCGGCCCGGCTTGACCACGGTGCCGACGAACCGGAACGTCTGTCCCCGCGCCGGGGCCAGCAGGTTGATCTTGAACTCGACCGTCAGGACATCCGCCTGCGCCGGCATCAGGGTGCAGGATGCAAAGCCACAGGCGCTGTCGAGCGCTGTCGAAACCGCGCCCGCGTGCAGAAAACCGTTCTGCTGCGTAAAGCGGATATCGTATGGCATCTGCATTTCGAGCTTGCCGGGCTCGACACGCGTGAGCGAGAGCCCGAGCAATTCCATGAGCCGCTGCCGGGCGAAGCCACGCCGGATACGCGCATCGTAACCCGGATCCTGAACCTGAAATTCGCGCATCAATTCTGTGTCGGGGTGGTGAAATCGGCGGGCATGTTCTGCTTGCCGGTATTGAAGTCGAAAATCTTGCGGAACACGCCGGGCGCCATCGCCGAAATCGGATTGACCCGCAGCACTGGCGCGCCCGGCGATCCGACCACCTCATAGGTGATGCCGATCAGCCCTTCGTTGCTGCCGCCGCCGAGGAACAGGCCGACGATCGGAATCTGCCCGAACATGTTGTTGAGGCCATACAGCGGAACGAAGGTGCCGCTCATGCGCACCTGATTGGTGGGATAATCGATCACGCCTTCGATGGTCGCGCCGATGGTCGGGCCGCGCACGACGCCGTCCTTGATCCGCAGTTGCCCGGCCTGACGGCTGAACTCCGCGCGCAGGCCTGAGAAGCCGACGCCGCGGGGATTGGCGCCACCGCCATTCGCCACCACGCGATCGAGCGCCGGCTCGCCCTTCACGGTGAAGTCGCGGACGTTGAGCAATCCCTCCTGCGGCGAGGAATCCGACGACGGCGCATCCACCGCCACCCACATCTTGCCGCCCTGAACCTTGGCGTAGATATCGACGAAGCGGAAGAACGCGCCCGCGTCATTGGTCTCGACATACATCGCCTCGCGGCCGCCGCCGCCGCGGCTGCGCAATTCGCCCATCAGCGGCGTGTCGCGGCCAAGCTTGCCGTTGAGAGTGAACGTTTTGATCGCGCCGCCGCGCCGCGACAGCCTGAGTTCGACGCTGCGCAAGGCCTCGCCGTAAAAGCCCGCGAGCGCACCGAGCTTGACGTCGAGATCGAAATCCACGCCCTTCGCCTTGTCCTTGGCATTGGCGTCCCGGCCCGACATCGCGCCCTTGATCAGGCCGCGCCCGTCGAACACGTCGCCGCGCATCGTCACCCTGAGCGTGCCGTCCGGCCCGCGCTCCGCCTTCAGCGTCGCCTTGTCGCCCTCCGAGGGCGAGAAGGTGGGAAACGAGGCGCTGACAAGCTCGTTCTTGTCGTCGATTTCCAGCACGCCCTTGATGAGCGTACCGCTACCCTCGATCACGATGTCCTCGAAGCGCGTGCCACCCTGCGGCTTCTGCACGGCGTTGAACGTCACCTTGGTGGCCTTGCCGCCGAGCTTGGTCCAGCCAGGCAGCAGATTGTCGATGCGCGCCGCCGTCAGGTCGGCCTCGATGCCGAAGCGGTTCTCGCCGTCATGCCCGGCGATCTTGCCGGTCATCTTGACGGGGATCGCGCCAGTCACGCCAGATCCGAGATCGACGCCCATCCGCGCGCGTGCGGCATCATCGAGCACCGCGCTGAGGCGCAGGTCGGCATCACCGTCGCTGACCTTGCGATAATCGACCGAAGCCGGCTGGCCACCGATCTTGACGTCACCCTTGACGCGGTAACCCTGGTTGTCGGCGACGACCTTCAGCGTGCTCGCCTCGAGCTTCTGGTTCATCGCGAGCTTGTCCACCGCCAGCCCGCCGAGATCGAGATTGATCGAATAAGTCGTATCCGCCTTGGTCAGCGCGTTCTTGAGCGGCATGCCGAGGGTGATGATCGCGGACACGTTGCCCTTGCTGGAGTTCGGATCGATCACGGTGGAGGTGGCGTCGCGCAGACGATCCAGCTGCAGGATTTCGGCGGCGGCGGGCACCGGCCCATCGATGCGAAAGCGCACGCGCGTGGGCGCGGGCTTCGGCGCGAGGTCGGGAATCTCGAACAGCAGGTCGGACAGCGTCAGCCGCCGGCCGGCCGGCGTATCCACCGTGCCCTGCCCAACAGTGATGCTGACGGTGCGTCCGCTGACGCGCCCCTTCATGTCGGCGTCGCGCACCGCGGGAATGTCGTCCACCGGGCGGATGGTCAGGCCGGTGGCGGCGAAATTGACCGACAGCCCGTCGTCCGGAATCGGCGGGCCGCCACGCACCAGCGTGTGCGTCGGCGCGTTGACGGCGATATCGAGCCGCTGCACGGAGCCGCGCTCGACGCGCTCGATCAGCCACTCCCGGACCTCGGGGGTCACCAGCACGGGCCAAATGCGCTTCAGCGCCGATACGGGCATCGGCGTCGCCGCCATGCCGAGCGTCAGCCGCGGCTCGCCGGAATACTCCAGACTGCCCGACCCCGCGATGCCGATCTCGCCGTTGCTGATATCGCACTGGGTCATCACCACCCGGCGATTGTCGGTGTCGAACCGAACGCGAATGGCGATGCGATTGAAAATGACCGGCTCTTCGCCGCGATCGCCGGCCAGCAGGATAGTGCCGCCGCTGATGCCCAGCTGCCAGTTCGGAATGCTGCCGTTGGGCGGTTCGAGATGGGCGAGCAGCGTGACGCGGTTGGCGCCGGAATAGACATGGAACGGCGCCACCATCACCCGGCGCGCGGCGTCCCATTCGATCCGTGCATCGGCTTGATCGATCGCCATCGGATAATCGGGCACATTGAGATCGACGATGGTTCCCTTGCCGATCGCCAGTTCGCCGCGGAAGTAGGTCGGCAATCCGTCGCGGCCGATTTCACCCTGGAAGCTGCCGCTGAGCGGCATGTCCGCTGCATAGGTGAAGTCGCGCAGCCGCGCTGCGAGCAGCATGTTGTTGATCGGCACCTTGTCGGCATTGATGTTGACGGAGCGCACGCCATTCGCCGGAGCTCCGACCGCGACCTTCAATTCCCAACCGTTCGGGCCTTCCTCGCCGACGCTGAACGCGGCGCCGCCCATGCTGGGCCGGCGCAGGCTGAGGTTGATGTTCTGAAAATTCAGGGTGCTGCCGCTGCGCTGGTCTTCGACCGTCAGCACGCCGCTGCGCAGGCCGATTTCGTTGAGGCTCTGGCCATCGAGGCCATTGGCGCTGAGGTTGTCGAGCCAGTCGAGGGCGGCCAGCAGCCCGCCCGTGCCATTGGACGGCGAAGCCGCCTCAGGCGGAGCTGTCGGGGCCGCTGATGGCGCGGACTGCTGCGACGCCGCTACCTCCGCGGCCGGCCTGACCGCCGGCCCGTTGGAGGTGGCGAGCGGGGTGTTGCTCTGGCCGGTCGAAACAATCACCCGGCCGTCGGGAGTGATGCGGATCGAAAGCTCGGCACCGACCAGTCGCAGGGTCTCGGCACGCAGCCGCCCCATCAGGAGCGCCGCGCCGGACAGCCGCACTTCCGCCTTCGGCGCGCTGGCGACGATATTGCGATCCCGATCCCGCACCAGAATGTCGCGTAGTCGGAGCGCGATCCGGATCCGGCCCGCGCGCTCGATCTGCGTGCCGCCGACCTCGACGGTATGATCGTTTCCGAGATTTTGTTCGATCGCCGCCGCGAGCCACGGCGTGGCGATATCGAGATTGACCGGCCCCGCGCCCAACCGCAGCCAAAGGGCTCCGAAAGCTCCGGCCACCACCACCGCAACCGTGGCGAAGATGATCGCGAGCCGCCCGAGCCGCGGCCTCCGGCCGGACGGACGGCGAAGCGCCCGGAACGGCTCGGTAAAACGGTGAATGCCGATGCCCTGCTGCTTCAGAAGTTTCCGCGCCCGGTCGCAGGCGACCGGATCGTCGCGATGATCCCATCCGGAATCATCCCATTGCCGGTGCTCGTCGGCGGCCTTCGCGAAGGCTTTCTGGGGCGGAGAACTCGGCATTGCCTCTCGATGGTGATGATCACTTTGGCTGCCATCCGACGTCGCTCGTCGAATTCAGAATCGCTCCCTCGCGGCACTGCTGGCAGGTTAATGGTCCCGTCTTAAAATCTGTCGCGTCCGTTGTTCGACCGGTAGCCCGAAAGTCGGTCGCCAGCGTATGGTGTCACCATATTCCCCGGCTGCCGGTTTTGCCCAGCCTGAGAAGGCGGTTTCCGGACCGGCGGGTCGCCTCTTCAATTCCCTAGATACTCCGCCGAAAGCGACGAAAGGAAGGCGCATGTCCAAGAAGACACTTCAGAAATCGGGAAAAACCGTTTCCCGGACAGCGGCCTCGCCGACCGCCCGCAAGACGGCTGGAAAAGCTAAAAAAGCGAAAGCCGCCCCACCGCCCTCGCCAGCCGCCAAACGTCCGCCGGGAAAGGCCAGCAGCGGCGGCGCCACCGCGGCCAAAAAACCTGCCCAACCGGTGGCAGGGAACGCCGCCGCCACGGCGACGCTGAAGATCGGTGACGTCGCGCCCGCGTTCGCGCTGCCGCGGGACGGCGGCCAGCCGGTCGCGCTGGCGGACTTTGCCGGACGCAAGCTGGTGATTTTCTTCTATCCGCGCGCCAACACCCCGGGCTGCACCCTCGAAGCCATGGACTTCAGCCGGCAGGCGAAGGCCTTCGCCGCCAGCGGAACCGCCGTCCTCGGCGTCTCGGCGGACCCGCTGAAAGCGCAGGAATCGTTTCGCGACAAGCACAAGCTGGCCATCCCTCTCTTGTCGGATGAAAAGCTAGGCATGCTTGAGGCGTATGGGGTCTGGGGCGAAAAATCCATGTATGGCAAAACCTTCATGGGGATCGTTCGGACCACGCTTCTGGTCGACCAAAATGGCCGGATCGCCCGGATCTGGAGCCCGGTGAAGGTCGACGGCCACGCCGCGGACGTCCTTGCCGCCGCCAGGCAACTCGGCGGATAGATCGGTCGCATTTTCCGAAAATTAACCACGACTGGGTCAAATCGGCTCCTGAATTAAGCCGTTCGGGATCGCTCCCGCATGGCGCAGGAGTGCTGATGTCCCAACGATCCGGCCATTATACCGAACACCCTCACCGCCATGGCCATGATCATGCGAGGGCTCCCCATCGCCGCACGACGCACCCTGGCACCGCCCATCATGGGCCTCGCACCGACGAAAACGGCTACACTTTTGCCCACGCCGGCAAGCAGGTCCGCATCGGACCGGTGGTGTTCTGGATCGTGGCGGGATCGATCATGGTCATGGGCGCATGGTCCGCGGCCACTGCAACCTATTTCGCCTTCCGCGACGACGTGCTGACCCGCCTGCTCGCCCGGCAGGCCGAGATGCAGTACGCCTACGAGGACCGGATCGCCGAGCTTCGCGCCCGGGTGGATCGCACCACCAGCCGCCAGCTGCTCGATCAGGAACAGTACGACCAGAAGCTCAGCCAGATCATCCGCCGCCAGGCCGTGCTGGAATCCCGCGCGGCGGCGCTGAGCGCCATGTCCGACGTGTCCATCACCGGGTCGCTCAAGACGCCGATCCGCGCGCCGCAGGCCTTGGAAGCCGCGCCGGCCGGCATTCCGAAACCGTCGCCGATCAACGACACCGTCATCTTCGTCGCGCCGCCGGATCGCGAGGCGCGTCTGGAATCCCGCAGACCCGCCGCCGCGGTCGCGCGCACCGACGTTGCCAAAACCCGGGGCGTCGACAACACGCTGCTGAACATCCAGACCGCGCTCGACAAGGTGGAAAACCGCCAGATCGCCACGCTGAACGCCGCCGAGGAAAGCTACGACTCCCGCATGCGGCGCATGCGCGGCGTCATCAGCGATCTCGGCCTCAACATGGCGCAGCTCGAAGCCGCCACGCCCAAGGGTGGAATGGGCGGCCCATTCGTACCCGTTCCCAAACCGGGGGCAGATGCGAACGTATTCGACAAACAGCTCTACCGCATTCACCTGAGTCGCGCGCAGGTGGACAAGCTCACCCGCACGCTGTCGCTGGTGCCCTATCGCAAGCCTGTGATCGGCAACGTGGAATTCTCGTCGGGCTTCGGCGTCCGCAGCGATCCGTTCCTCGGCCGCCCGGCCATGCATACCGGCCTCGATTTCCGCGCCGCGACTGGCGATCCCGTCCGCGCCACGGCGAACGGCAAGGTGGTCACCGCAGGCTGGAGCGGAGGCTACGGCCGCATGGTCGAAATCGACCACGGCAACGGCCTGTCGACGCGCTATGGTCACCTGTCGGAAATCAACGTCAGGCTTGGTGAGGCGATCAAGATCGGTCAGGTGATCGGGGCCGTCGGCTCCACCGGCCGCTCAACCGGCCCTCACCTGCACTACGAAACGCGGATCGACGGCGATGCGGTCGATCCGCAAAAGTTCCTGCGCGCCGGCATCCGGCTGTCGCAGGGCTGACCGTCTCCCGCAAATTCAATCCTTGCGGCTGAACCGGAGATGCAAGGCGTTCGGCGTCGCGACATGCTCGCTGACCGCGTAGCCGAGCGCAGGAAGATCGATCCCCTCAAACAGGGATTCACCGCGCCCAAGGAGAACAGGCGACATCGCGATGTGCAGATCGTCGATCAGCCGGGCACGAAGATATTCGCGAATAGTCGCCGCGCCGCCGCCAATCCGGACGTCCTTGCCTGCGGCGGCCTGCTTCGCGCGGTCGAGCGCCGCCTCGATCCCGTCCGTCACGAAATGAAAGACTGTGCCGCCCTTCATCGTGATCGGTGCACGCGCATGATGCGTCAGAACGAAAACGGGACAGTGATATGGCGGCTCGTCGCCCCACCATCCCTTCCAACTTTCATCCGGCCAGGGGCCGCGTACAGGGCCGAACATGTTTCGGCCCATGATCCACGCGCCAAGATTCTCAAATCCCATCGCGGCCCAGTCATCGTCGGGACCAACGGCGCCGCCATCTTTTCCGAAAACCTTGTTCTGGAATGTGCGCGTGGTCACCGCCCATTGATGCAGGCCGGATCCGCCAGCACCAAGCGGACTCTCAAGACTCTGATCCGGACCGGCGCCATAACCATCGAGGGAGACCGAGAAGCTGCGAACGATCAATCTGCTCTGTGCAATCATCGCGGCTCCTTACAAAACAAGGTCAGTCGACGTCCTCGATCGCGCCCGGCGTGGTGCCAAACGCCCTCTGCGCCAGCGTCGCGGCCATGAATTCGTCGAGGTCACCGTCGAGCACGCCCTGCGTGTCCGATGTCTGCACGCCGGTGCGCAGGTCCTTGACCATCTGATACGGCTGCAGGACGTAGGACCTGATCTGGTGGCCCCAGCCGATATCGGTCTTGGCCGCCTGATCGGCGGCGGCCTTCTCCTCGCGCTTCTTCAGTTCGATCTCGTAGAGGCGCGCGCGCAGCATGTCCCAGGCCTGCGCCCGGTTCTTGTGCTGCGAGCGGCCGGCCTGACAGACCACCGCGACGCCGGTCGGAATATGCGTCAGCCGCACCGCCGACTCGGTCTTGTTGACGTGCTGGCCGCCGGCGCCGCCCGAGCGCATCGTATCGGTACGCACGTCGGATTCCTTGATGTCGATCTTGATCGAGTCGTCGACCACCGGGAAAATCGCGACGCTCGAAAACGAGGGGTGTCGCCGCGCATTGGAATCGAACGGCGAGATGCGCACCAGCCGGTGCACACCGGCTTCCGTCTTCAACCAGCCGTAAGCGTTGTGACCGCTGATCTGGATGGTCGCGGACTTGATGCCGGCTTCCTCGCCCTCTGTCTCTTCGAGAAACTCGACCTTGAAGCCGTGCTTCTCCGCCCAGCGCGTATACATGCGCAACAGCATCGACGCCCAGTCCTGGCTTTCGGTGCCGCCGGCGCCGGCGTGGACTTCGAGATAAGTGTTGAACTTGTCGGCCTCGCCGGACAGCAGCGCCTCGAGCTCGCGGCGCGCGACCTCTTTCTTCAAGGCCTTGAGCGCGCTTTCGGCTTCAGTGACCACGCCCTCGTCGTTCTCGGCTTCGCCGAGTTCGATCATGCCGACCTGATCCTCAAGCTCGCGTTCGACCTTGCCGATGCCGCCGAGTTGGTCCTCGAGCGAGGTCCGCTCCTGCATCAGCTTCTGTGCCTTCTGAGGATCGTCCCAGAGGCCGGGCTCTTCGGCGAGCTTGTTCAGTTCCGCGAGGCGGGCCGTGGACGCATCGACGTCAAAGATGCCTCCTCAGCAGCCCGACTGACTGCTTGATCTCTTCGACGAGGCGCTCGATTTCAGGACGCATGACAATTCCAGCTTGCGGCTGCAGCGCCGCGATTCATCACATGACGGAGGGATGTAACGGCTGACGGCGGCCAGCGCAATCGCGCTAATAGAGGCCGCCAGTGCCGGAGCGAATGATGGCGCGATCGGCATCGGGCGAAACCGTCAGCGCCCGGCCGTCCGCATCCGCCACCCCGATCACGGAATAATTGTCGGGCGGCGCAGTGCCGGGCTTGAAGGCTTCGAGGATGGTCCGGCCGCTGTCGCCGGGGCCGGCGCGCATGCCGGACTTGGCGTCGACGCGGATCAGCTTGATTCCGGCCGGCACGCGGAACGGCACCGCGGGCTTGTCCGCCAGCGCGAGCTTGAGGAAGTCCTTGGCCACCGGCGCGGCCAGATGGCCGCCGGTGCCGCCGCGCCCCAGATTGCGCGGCTTGTCGTAGCCGATGTAGATGCCGACCACGAGGTCCGGCGAGAATCCGATGAACCACGCATCCTTCTCGTCGTTGGTGGTGCCGGTCTTGCCCGCGATCGGCTTGCCGACCTCGCGCACCACCGTCGCGGTGCCGCCCTGCACCACGCCCTCCATCATCGAGGTGATCTGATACGCCGTCATGGCGTCGAGCACCTGTTCGCGCCGATCTACCAGCGTCGGCTCCGGCTGGTTCTTCCAGCCGTCGGCCGCGTCGCAGCCACGGCATTCGCGCTGGTCGTGCTTGAAGATGGTGCGGCCGTAGCGATCCTGAATGCGGTCGATCAGCGTCGGCTTCACGCGCTTGCCGCCATTGGCGAACATCGAATAGGCGGTGACCATCCGCATCACGGTGGTTTCGCCCGCGCCGAGCGCATAGGACAGGTAGTTCGGCAGTTCGTCATAGACGCCGAACCGCTTGGCGTATTCGCCGATCAGCGGCATGCCGACGTCCTGGGCCAGGCGAACGGTGACCGTGTTCAGCGATTGCCTGAGTGCATTGCGCAGCGTGGTCGGGCCGTAATACTTGCCGGTGGAATAGTTTTCCGGACGCCAGACGCCGGCGCCCTGCCCCTGATCGATTTCGATCGGCGCGTCGACCACCACGGTGGACGGTGTGTAGCCGTTGTCCATCGCCGTCGAATATACGATCGGTTTGAACGACGAGCCCGGCTGCCGGTAGGCCTGCGTGGCGCGGTTGAACTGGCTCTGGTCGAACGAGAAACCGCCGACCATCGCCACCACGCGGCCGGTCCACGGATCCATCGCCACCAACGCTCCGGACACTTCCGGCACCTGCCGCAGGCGATACTGGCCTTCGACGACGGAGCCGTCCTTTGCCAGCAACGGATCGACATAGATCACGTCGCCCGGCGAGAGCACCTGCGCGACCGAGGTCGGCGTCTTGAAGCGGGTCGGTCCCGAAGCGGCCTTCGCCCAGCGCACGCCATCGAGAGAGATCAGGCCGGTGTCGCGGGTCTTGACCACCGCACCGCCAAGTTCGCGGCCCGGCTGGAAGCCGATCCGCGCCGACTGGTCGTTGGTCTCCAGCACCACCGCCATACGCCACGGCGAGATGTCGTTGAGCGCCTTGACCTCGGCGAGCTTGACGCCCCAGTCGCCGGAAATATCGATCTTGTGCTGCGCGCCGCGCCAGCCCTGGGCCTCGTCGAAATTGACCAGCCCGGTCACCATCGATTTGCGCGCCATCACCTGCAGCTTAGGATCGAGCGTGGTGCGCACCGACAGCCCGCCCTCGTAAAGCTTCTTCTCGCCGTAGCGCTCGAAGATGTCGCGCCGGACTTCCTCGGCGAAATATTCGCCGGCGAAAATATGGGCGGCGTTGGCGCGGCTGGTCACCACCAGCGGCTCCTTGCGGGCAGCGGTGGCGTCAGCCGGCTTGATCCAGCCGTTTTCGGCGAGGCGATCGATCACGTAATTGCGGCGCTCGATGGCGCGGTCGCGGTTGCGCACCGGATGCAGCGCGGCGGGCGCCTTCGGCAGCGCGGCGAGATAGGCCGCCTCCGCCAGCGTGAGTTCGTTCACCGACTTGTCGAAATAGACCAGCGAGGCGGCCGCGATGCCGTAAGCGCCGAGGCCGAGATAGATTTCGTTGAGATACAGTTCGAGGATCTTGTCCTTGCTGTAGGTGCGCTCGATGCGCATCGCCAGCAACGCTTCCTTGATCTTGCGGTCGAACGACACTTCGTTGGTCAGCAGGAAGTTCTTCGCCACCTGCTGGGTGATGGTGGACGCGCCTTGCGGACGACGGTTGGAGCCGTAGTTCTGGGCGTAGAGAATCGCGGCGCGGGCCATGCCGGTGAAATCGATGCCGCCATGCTCATAGAAGTTCTTGTCCTCGGCCGCGAGGAACGCATTGATGACCGACTTCGGAATGGCCTGGATCGGCAGATAGAGCCGGCGCTCCTTGGAATATTCGCCGAGCAGCGCGCCGTCGGCCGCGTGCACGCGCGTCATCACCGGCGGCTCATAGTCCTGCAACTGAGAATAGTCAGGCAGGTCCTTGGAGAAATGCCAGATCAGGCCGGCCACGGCCGCGACGCCGACCAGGAACACGATCGTGCCCGCCGCAAACAGGAAGCCCATGAACCGCAACAGCAATCGCATTCTCACTATCCGTCTGTGACCGATGTCCAGCGCGACTGCGCGGCGCACGACCGGGCTTCCGAACCCATCAGAGCACTCTATAGCACTCGCATACCGGCGCGTGGATCGATTCCGATCAGACTCCGGCCCAGAATCCTATAGTGCGGTGGCTGTGGCCAAACTAGGGCTGCACCACCGATTGCAAAGCAATTTCAATCCGTAGCCATATTAAATACCGGCCATTCGCCGGCCACGGCTCTACGGGGTGGCCGACACCACCCGCTTGCCAAGGAAGGCATCAACGGCCTGGGCGACGGAGGCCACCGTCCGCGAACGCCAGCTTTCGGACACCAGTTGCTGGAGATCGGCCTTGTTGGAAACATAGCCAAGCTCGATCAGCACCGAGGGAACATCGTGGGCTTTGAGAACCTTGAAGCCGGCGGACTTGAGGGGATGCTTGTGCATGCGCGCCACGTTTTTCATCTCGTTGGCGAGCGTTCGGGCAAAACGGTTTGAAAACGTTCGGGTTTCGCGCTGGGTCAGGTCGATCAGGATGTCCGCGACCTCCGCCGGTTCCTCGGTCAGGTCGATGCCGGCGATGGCGTCGGCCTTGTTTTCCGCCTCGGCCAGCTTTTCGGCCTCCGCGTCAGAGGCCTTGTCAGAAAGCGTGTAAATCGTCGCCCCCTGCGCGTCTCCTTCCCGTTTGGGCAGGGCGTCGGCATGGATCGACACGAACAGCGCGGCGGCGTTGGCGCGCGCGATCTTCACCCGCCCGCCGAGCGGAACGAAGGTATCATCGTCGCGAGTCATGACCACGCGATATTTGCCGCTTTTCTCGATCCTGTCGCGCAGCGCCGTGGCGAACTCCAGCACGATGGTCTTTTCACTCTCGCCGCTGGGGGCCTGGGTGCCGTTGTCGACACCGCCATGCCCCGGATCGAGCACGATGACGGGGCGAGAATCGGCCGCCTTCGCGGTGGTGGCGGTTCCGGTGGTCTCGACTGCCCCGCCGGAGGCATCCGCGACCACGGAGGGCCGCAACTGAAGCTTGTCGTCGTCCGGGCGCGACGGCTTGAAGGCGGCGCGCTCGACCGCGGCCAGTTCCACCACCAGACGGGGCGGCTGGCCGTTGGCGGCCTCGAGGACATAGGTCTTCTCGATCTTCGCCGGCCCGGTCAGGTCGAACACCATCCGGGACCCGCCCGGCATTACCAGACCGTAGCGGAACGCCCGGATCAGGCCGCGCCCCGCGGTCCCGACGCCCTTGGGCAGATTGAACGTGACCTGCGGCATATCGAGGACGACGCGATACGGGTCGGCCAGCACGAAGGCCCGCACATCGACGCTGCGATCCAGGTCCAGAATGAAACGGGTCTGCTTGTCGTCACCGGCCACGCGCACGTCGGAGGCGACGGGGAAGGACTGCGCCACAGCCGGACGCGGTATTTGGGATTCGACCGCGAACGCGGCGGACAACGGCAGCCAGGCCAGCAATCCCGCGCAAACCAGCGCATTCGCCAGCAAAACCTTATGATTCAAGCGGCCCGTCACTGAATCCGATGCCTCCGCGCAGCCCCTGCATATCGCAATAAAACCGCACAGTTAACGAGAGCTTACCGGCGCGCGGAGATTTGGCGCGCAGTGTTGCAGCGCTGTGACGCTTCTCTTGCCACAGGCGACCATTCGACGTATGTATGAAGGGCTGACGGACTAAACTTCCGGTTGTGTCGCTTTTCAGCTTCCAGGTGCAGCGTCGGGGCCTCGACATCCACAGCAGGGGTTCCAGCGTACCTTCCGATCCCTCCACGGCCAGCGCAGCGCGCGGCTGAAGTGGAGCGGCGGTTTCAGGCGGCAATTTCACGACCGGCTGCGCAGTTGCAAGGCTGCGACAAACCGATCGCCAGCGCGCGCGATAAGCGCGGCGTTGGCATTGCCGGCGGTCGCCACCCCGGCCCCGGCAGCATCCTACGGCGGCGGATTGACCCGCCGCACTGAATCAGACGGGCCGACGCTTGATGCGCCAGACTGAATTGCCGACCGGGATCAGTATCGAAATCCCGACAATGCCAGCATCGATCCGACGCGAATTCCTTCCGCGTCGTGGTCCGCTGGCGCTGCCGTCGGCACGGCGCTTCGGGCGGCGTTTTGGCCTTCCCCTCACCCCCGAATCAGGTGGACCGTTGCGTCACCCGGCCGCGCCTCATGCGCTGGCCGCCACGCGCGCCATCCGCCGTCAAGAGTTTGAAAATGCCAAACAAAATGCTGATCGATGCCACCCATCCGGAGGAGACCCGGGTGGTCGTGGTGCGCGGAAACCGTGTCGAAGAGTTTGATTTCGAATCCGCCCAGCGCAAACAGCTTCGCGGCAACATCTATCTCGCCAAGGTCACGCGCGTTGAACCGTCGCTGCAGGCCGCCTTCATCGAATATGGCGGCAACCGGCACGGCTTTCTCGCCTTCAGCGAAATCCATCCGGATTACTATCAGATCCCGGTCGCCGACCGTCAGGCCCTGATCGAGGCGGACGAGCGCGCGCACCGCGAGGCCGAAGAAGAATCGGAGAACCGCTCCAGCCGCCGCCGCTCTCGCCACCGCAATTCGCGCCGCCGCAACAACGGTGAGCGGGTGCAGAGCGAGATCGTCGAAGCCACGAGCCCCGGCGAGCCGCTGCAGGCCGATGCCGCGCCAGCCGACGCCGAACACGCCGCCGACCATTCGCATGACGCAGACCATCCGCCGGTGCCGGATCACGATGCGGCCGCCCATGATGAACATGGTCATGACGTGCCCCATGCCATCGCGACCCAGCCCGACAATCATCACGGCGACGAACAGCCGGCGGCGCCCGCGGACCAGGCGCTCCCCACCGTTGCCAGCGTCGATCAGGCGGCGAGCGACCACGCGCCGCACGATCACGACCATCACGATCACGGCCATCCGGCGGAGGTCGCTGCGCTCGGCCACGACGATCATGACGAAGATCATCACGACGAGGCTCATGGCGATCTGAGCCACGGCGAGCTCACCCAGGACGACCAAGCTCATGACGATCACGCCCACGACATCCACACCGACGGCGACAACACCCTCGACGACGAAGATGAGGACGACGAGGAAGAAGAAGACGCCGTCGAATCCGTCGGCGGCGACGACGTCCTGGAAGAAGTGCCGGAGCGCGCCTTCCGTCCGCGTCGCCAGTACAAGATTCAGGAAGTCATCAAGCGCCGGCAGGTAATGCTGGTGCAGGTCGTCAAGGAAGAGCGCGGCAACAAGGGCGCGGCGCTGACAACGTATCTCTCCCTTGCCGGCCGCTATGCCGTGCTGATGCCCAACACCGCGCGCGGCGGTGGCATCAGCCGCAAGATCACCTCGGCGCAGGACCGCAACCGCCTCAAGGACGTGGTGCAGGATCTCGACGTGCCGGAGGGTATGGGCATCATCCTGCGCACCGCCGGGGCGTCCCGCACCAAGCCCGAGATCAAGCGCGACTTCGAATACCTGATCCGGATGTGGGAAACCGTCCGCGACACCACCCTGAAATCGCAGGCCCCCACCCTCGTCTACGAGGAAGGCTCGCTGATCAAGCGCTCGCTGCGCGATCTCTACAACAAGGAAATCGACGAGGTGCTGGTGGCCGGCGAAGCCGGCTACACCGAAGCGCGCGATTTCATGAAGATGCTGATGCCCTCCAACGTGCGGGCGGTGAAGCAGTATCGCGACGGCCAGCCGCTGTTCTCGCGCATGGGCGTGGAGAGCCAGCTCGACGCCATGTTCTCGCCGACGGTGACGCTGAAATCCGGCGGTTACATCGTCATCAACCAGACCGAGGCGCTGGTCTCCATCGACGTCAACTCCGGACGTTCGACGCGCGAGCACCACATCGAGGACACCGCGCTCAAGACCAATCTCGAAGCCGCCGAGGAAGTCGCCCGGCAATTGCGCCTGCGCGACCTCGCGGGCCTGATCGTCATCGACTTCATCGACATGGACGAGAAGCGCAACAACCGCTCGGTGGAGCGCAAGCTCAGCGACTGCCTGCGGCAGGATCGCGCCCGCATCCAGGTTGGCCGCATCTCGCACTTCGGCCTGCTGGAAATGTCGCGCCAGCGCATCCGCGCCAGCGTGCTGGAAAGCTCCACCGAGCCCTGCCCGCATTGCGGCGGCAGCGGCCATGTCCGCTCGGTGTCGTCGGTGGCGCTGCAATTGCTGCGCGGCCTCGAAGAGATCCTGATGAAGGGCCCCACCCACAATCTCATCGTGCGCACGCGCACCGAGGTGGCGCTCTACGTGCTCAACCACAAGCGCGGCCATCTGCGCGACCTCGAGGACAGCTTCAAGGTCACGCTCTCCATCATCTCCGATCAGACGATCAGCGGCCAGCAGTCGTTCGTGATCGACCGTGGAGACATGGTCCACACGCTGGAAGCGGCCAAGGCGATCCTCGCCGAGCAGGTGGCGACTTCCGCCGCCATCGTCGATGAGGCTCCGGACTTCTTGGAGGACGAGACGTTCGCGGCCGAAGTCGAGTTCGAAGGCGACGACGAAACCGAAGGCGGGGCCGAAGACGGCGTTTCCGCCGACGAGGCTGCCACCGAGGATTCGGAAGGCCCGCGGCGCAAGCGCCGCAGGCGGCGCCGTGGACGCGGCGGAGAGCTGCGCGAAGGCGCACCGGCATCGGATCAGGGCGAAGCGCCCGGCCTCGTACCGCAGCAGGACGAGACGTCCGGCGAGGCCGACGATAGCGAGGATGAAGCCGACGAGCAGACCGGCGGGGTCCGCGCCGAGCAGGATGCAAACGGCGAACGCCGTCCGCGCCGCCGGGGCCGTCGCGGCGGCCGTCGCCGTCGTGGCAATGATGAAACCGATGCGCCGGACAGTGACCGTCCGGCGGACGGCATCGCGGCGACGATCGCCGACGATCTCGGTCCCCTAGCGGATTCCGAAGCCGTCGAGGCGGTCGCCGATCTGTCCGGGCTGCCGGCCGCAGCGCCGACGGAGCCGGAACCGCAGCAACCCGATGCGCCGGCTGTATCAGCCTCCGAGCCGGTTGCGCCCCCGCCGTCCGAACCCGTGGAACCGGAGGCCGACAGCCAGTCCGCTCCGCGCAAGCGTTCCACTGTCCGCGAAAAGGTCAGCTTCTTCTTCAGCGACGCCCTGTCGGGACCGCCGCAGCCCGCGACCGATGCCGCGCCGGCTTCTTCGCCGGAGCCAGCGCCCGAGGCCCAGCCCGAGGCGAGCCAGGACACGCCGCAGCCGCGCCGTGCCGGCTGGTGGTCGCGCCGCGGCGAGTGAACCTAACGTCATGGCCGGGCTTGTCCCGGCCATTCACGGTTTTCTGCGCTGAACTTCTAAGACGCGAATACCCCGTATGAACTACTAAAAGAGTTAGGAGCCCGATAGTCAGCCGAGCCGGCCAAAGCCAAGTGAACAAACCAATGAAGGACTATTGGACGCTAGCGTTTGTCTGGGGAATAACGGTGTGGTTCGCATACACTATGGAAACCATCTGGTGGAAAGCCGTGCGAACCGGCAGATGGCTCAAGGGCGGCGGATGCTACCTCTATTTTCCAACCAAGTATCAAACATTTACTGTTTATGACCGAGACAACAATCCATTCCTGTATTGGACAGGCATAATCGGTATCCCTGTTATTTTTGGTTTTCTCCTCTTCACGTGCTTGCTGGTCACCATGGGGACGTTGTCCACATGGCAGAAAACGCTTTAGGGGCGTAGCTCACGCCAGCCAGCGCGTGATGCGCGCCACCGCCTCGACGATCTCCTCCGTCGAGCGCGAATAGGAAAAGCGCACGAACGAGCGGCCGTGGAACGGATCGAAGTCGATCCCCGGCGTCGCGGCGATATGCGCCTGCTGCAGCATGGTCTTGGCGAACTCATAGCTGTCGGCGGCGAATTTTGACACATCGGCGTAGAGATAGAACGCGCCGTCCGCCGGCAGGAATTCGGTCAACCCGACCTTCGGCAATCCCTCGATCAGGATGCGCCGGTTCTCCTCGTAGCCATGCTTGATGACGTCCATCTCCGCGCGCCCGTCGAACGCAGCCTCGGCCGCGATCTGCGACAGCGTCGGCACCGAAATGGACAGGTTCTGCTGCAAGGTCTCCACCGAGCGCACCAGCCACGGCGGCACCACCATCCAGCCCACCCGCCAGCCGGTCATGCAGAAATATTTCGAGAACGAATTGATGATCAGCGCATCCTGCGACAGCGAAGCTGCGGTCACCGCCGGGAAGGCGTAGTCGAGGCCATGATAGATTTCATCGGAAATGAAACGAATTCCGGCGCTCGAAGCGGCCGCGATCAGATCGGCCATCGCCTCGCGCGTCATCATCGTGCCGGTGGGGTTGGCCGGGCTCGCCACCAGCACGCCCTTCAGCGGCGTCTTGCGGTGAGCCTCCAGCAGCATCTCGCCGGTCAGGGCGTGGCGGGTTTCGGCGTGGGTCTCGATCAGAACCGGCTCGCAGCCCAGCGCGCGGAGAATATGGCGATAGGGCGGATAGCCGGGCGAAGTGATCGCGACGCGATCACCGGCCTCGAACGCCGCGAGAAACGCCAGCACGAAGGCGCCTGACGACCCGGTGGTCACCACGATTCGCGCCGGATCGACGTCCTGATCATAGGTTTCGCGGTAATGGCGGGCGATCCGCCGCCGCAATGAGGGAATGCCGACGGCGGCGGTGTAGTCGATCTGTCCGATAGCGAGCGCGGCCTGCGCGGCGGCGATCGCCGTTCGCGGCGCTGGCGCGGCCGGCTGCCCCACTTCCATGTGGATCACCCGGCCACCTTCAGCCTCGATGCGGGCTGCCGCCGCCATCACGTCCATCACCATGAACGGCGGCACGTTACCGCGCGTGGATGGGCGCAAAATGGCGTTGGCCTTGTCTTGGAGTGCACTGTCGAGCATGAAACCTGCTATTCTTTTGAGATGACGGGCGGACCGGATGCCGCCGTCCTGCCTCATTCGACGGGTTGTTAGGGCATGTTTTTAGCAGCCTGCGGAGCGTTGCTCCATCACCAACCTGTCATCCGTTGGATGCAGCCGGTCACGCCATGACGTACAGCCTTTCGACCCCGACCGCCGCATCGTCCCGCGCCCCCCGCGCGCGCGCCGTCGCGTCGTTCCGATTCGGGCGGTCGCTGGCGCGGCGGATAACTACCTTCGTGACAGCAGCCGCGCTGGTGGCGGCTTCGCTGCCCGCCCATGCCCAGAAAAGCGGCGGGCCTCCGGTGCTGCGCGACGCGGAAACCGAACAACTGCTGCGCGACTATACCCGCCCGATCCTGCGGGCCGCCGGTCTGGACAAGCAGAACATCCAGGTGGTGATCATCAACGACCCGGGCTTCAACGCCTTCGTCGCCGACGGTCGCCGCATCTTCGTGAACTACGGCGCGCTGCGCGAGTCGGAGACACCGAACCAGATCATCGGCGTGCTCGCCCACGAAACCGGGCATCTGGCCGGCGGGCATCTGTCGAAGCTGCGCCAGCAGATCGCGCAGGCACAGACCCAGATGATCATCGCCATGCTGCTCGGCCTCGGCGCGGCGGTGGCGGCCGGACGCGCGGGAGCCGGCAATGTCGGCGCTGCGGCTGTCGCCGCTCCGCAATCCGCGATCATGCGCACCATGCTGTCCTACCAGCGCCAGCAGGAAGAAAACGCCGACAAGGCCGCCGTCAAGTTCCTCACCGCTACCGGCCAGTCGGCCCGGGGCATGTACGAAACCTTCAAGCGGTTCTCCGAGCAGTCGCTGTTCGCCGCGCAGGGCGCGGACCCCTACAACCAGTCCCACCCGATGCCGAGAGAGCGTGTCCGCGCGCTGGAAGAACTCGCCAGATCGAGCCCCTACTGGGACAAGAAGGACGATCCGGCGCTGCAATTGCGGCACGACCTGATGCGCGCGAAGGTCTCCGGATTCATGGAACGCGCCGATACGGTTTACCGCCGCTATCCGCCCTCGAACGACAGCCTGCCCGCGCGCTATGCCCGCGCGGTCGCAACCTACCGCCATGGCGATCTGCGCAGCGCGCTCGCCCAGATCGACGCGCTGATCCACGCGCAGCCCAACAACCCCTATTTCCACGAATTGAAGGGCCAGGCCCTGCTGGAGGGCGCGAAACCCGTCGAGGCCATCGCGCCGCTGCGCAAGGCGGTGCAGCTCTCCGGCAATGCGCCGCTCATTCAGATGATGCTCGGCCAGGCGCTGGTGGCATCGGAGAACAAGGCCTACGCCGAGGAGGCGATCGCGATCCTCCGCTCGGCGCTGGCGCGGGAGCCGGAAGCGGCGCTGGGCTACACCCAGCTCGCCATGGCCTTTGGCCGCAAGGGTGATTATGCGGAAGCCGATCTCGCATCCGCGCAGGCCGCCTATCTGCGCGGCGACCAGAAGACCGCGCGCGATCTCGCATCGCGGGCCAAAACACGCTTCGCGATCGGCACTCCCGGATGGGTGAAGGCCGACGACATCGTCAACACAAAGCCGCTCAAGAACTGATCAAGAGCCGGCGCCCCGCGTCGGACAGCCCCGAAGGAATGACCATGCCCTCGCTCCGCTCCCTTGCCCCCTACGCCGTCGTGCTCGCGCTCGGCCTGCCCGCCGCGTCCTATGCGCAGCAGAGCTTCTCCGGCGCCCAGCGCGGCGAGATCGAAAAGATCATCAAGGATTATCTGGTCGCCAATCCCGAAATTCTCGAAGAAATGTCGGCGGAATTGGCCAAGCGCCAGGCGGTGGCGGAAGCCGAGAAACACCGCAGCGCCGTGCAGAGAAACGCCGAC
Organism: Afipia sp.; assembly: GCA_017308495.1. Lineage (GTDB taxonomy): Bacteria > Pseudomonadota > Alphaproteobacteria > Rhizobiales > Xanthobacteraceae > Afipia. The sequence continues at coordinate 12,348 of JAFKES010000080.1, read as the reverse complement.
GCCATCTTCAACTCGCCCCGCGGCGTCGTCCTCGGCAATCCCAAGGGTGACGTCACCTTCGTGGAGTTCTTCGACTACAATTGCGGCTACTGCAAGCACGCCATGGACGACATGCTGAGCCTGCTCAAGTCCGATCCCAAGCTGCGCGTAGTGCTGAAGGAATTCCCGGTGCTCGGACAGGGCTCGGTGGAAGCGGCCCAGGTCGCCGTCGCCGTGCGCATGCAGGACCCCACCGGCAAGAAGTATCTCGACTTCCATCAGCGGCTTCTCAGCGCACGCGGCCAGGTGGACAGGGCCAAGGCCCTCGCCGCGGCGAAGGACGCCGGTCTCGACATGGCGCGGCTCGAAAAGGACCTCGCCAACCCCGAGGTCAACGCCACCCTGAAGGAGAATTTCAAGCTGGCCGAGGACATGGGCCTCAACGGCACGCCGAGCTACGTCATCGGCAAGGACGTCGTGGTCGGAGCCGTCGGGCTCGCAGGGCTGACCAAGAAGATCGCCGAAGCCCGCTGCGGCAGCACGTCCTGCTGAGCCGCCGCAAGCAGCCCGCCGCCCGCCCCGGGGCCGGGACGGGGTGCGGCAGCATGTCCGTTAAAGCTGGTTAACTAACGATTTCCGGCTCTTCCCCGAGCCTTTTCAGCAACTTCATGAATGATTTGGCCGGGGATGAGGAGAGCGTTCAGGCTTCCCTCCCGGCCCGAGGTTGCCTATAAACCGGCCGGAAAACCGGCCAATGGCGTGGAATCGGCCGCCTGTCGCATCATTTCGCCGGCATCGCCGGATTTGGGTTTCGGATGGCAAAAACGATCTATGTGCTCAACGGGCCGAACCTCAACCTGCTCGGCACGCGGGAACCGGAAACATACGGCCGCCACACCCTCGCCGACGTGGAAAAGCTGTGCCACGACACCGCAGCCCGCTACGGGCTCTCGGCCGATTGCCGCCAGAGCAACCGCGAAGGCGAACTGATCGACATCATCCACGAGGCCGGTGCGAACAAGGCCGCTGGCATCGTCATCAATGCCGGAGGATATTCCCACACCTCGGTCGCGATCCACGACGCACTGGTCGGGGTGAAGATTCCGACTGTTGAAGTCCACGTCTCCAACATTTATTCACGCGAGGCTTTTCGCCATCATTCGTTTATCGCGTCGGCTGCGTTCGCCAGTCTGTGCGGCTTCGGAATCGAGGGCTATCGTCTCGCCATCCACGGCCTCGCGGCCAGGATCGGGGTTGCGGCGAAAGCCTGACCCGCCATCCCGTCATTGAAGAAAGCTCCGGATTATCATGGCCAGTCAGCCGCAAGACACCTCCGCCCCGAATGCCAAGCCTGGCGATGAACGCGAACTTATTCGCGAGCTGGCCATGCTGCTCGATGAGACCAACCTCACCGAGATCGAAATCGAGCGCGCCGGACTGCGCCTGCGCGTCGCCCGCAACATCACCATCGCGGCGGCCGCGCCCGCGGCCTTGCAGGCCGCCCCGGGGGCCATTCCCGCGGTTGCGCCGGCGTCTGCGGCAACGCCGTCCGGCCCGGACTACACCAAGCATCCCGGCGTCGTCCCCTCGCCGATGGTCGGCACCGCCTATCGTTCGCCAGAACCGGGCGCCAAGCCGTTCATCGACATCGGCAGCAAGATCAAGGTCGGCGATACGCTGATGATCGTCGAGGCGATGAAGACCATGAACCAGATCCCCTCCACGCGGGCGGGAACGGTCACCCAGATCCTCGTCGAGGACGGCCAGCCGGTCGAATTCGGCGAGCCTCTCGTCATCATCGAATAAACGCGCCGTCCTCCGGGCGCCGCGCAAGGACCAGATTCGACCGGCAACATGCCGTCACCTTTTTCGCGGCTGTGCCGTGCGCCTCGGGATGACGGGACAAGGCAGGCCCAATGTTCGACAAGATCCTCATTGCCAATCGCGGCGAGATTGCGCTCCGCATCCTGCGCGCCTGCAAGGAGCTCGGCATCGCCACCGTGGCCGTGCACTCCACCGCCGACGCCAATGCGATGCATGTCCGCCTCGCCGACGAGAGCGTCTGCATCGGACCGCCCGCGGCGAAGGACAGCTACCTGAACATCCCCGCGCTGCTGGCCGCCTGCGAGATCACCGGCGCGGACGCGGTTCACCCCGGCTATGGCTTCCTGTCGGAGAACGCCCGCTTCGCCGAGATTCTGGCGGACCACAACCTGCACTTCATCGGCCCGAAGGCCGAACACATCCGTCTGATGGGCGACAAGATCGAGGCCAAGAAGACCGCGAAACGTCTCGGCATTCCCGTGGTGCCCGGCTCGGACGGCGGCATCGGCCCCGGCGACGACGCCATGGGGATCGCCAAGCAGATCGGCTTCCCGGTGCTGGTGAAGGCGGCGGCGGGCGGCGGCGGCCGCGGCATGAAAGTCGCGCAGACCGAAGCCGACCTGCTGCTCGCACTCTCCACCGCGAGCAACGAAGCCAAGGCGGCGTTCGGTGACGGCTCGGTCTATCTCGAAAAATATCTCAGCAAGCCGCGCCACATCGAGATCCAGATTCTCGGCGACGGACGCGGTGGCGCGATCCATCTCGGCGAGCGCGACTGCTCGCTGCAGCGCCGGCACCAGAAGGTCTGGGAAGAAGGCCCCTCACCCGTTCTCACCGCGGAGGCGCGCGCCAAGATCGGCGAGACCTGCGCCAAGGCGATGCGGGACATCCAATATCTCGGTGTCGGCACCATTGAGTTTCTCTACGAGGACGGCGAGTTCTATTTCATCGAAATGAACACGCGCATCCAGGTCGAGCATCCGGTCACCGAGATGATCACGGGCATCGACCTCGTGCTGGAGCAGATTCGCGTCGCCGCCGGCGGCGACCTGCCGTGCGCGCAGAAAGACATCGTCATCAACGGCCACGCCATCGAATGCCGCGTCAACGCGGAAAATCCGGTCACATTCCGGCCTTCGCCGGGCAAGATCACGCAGTATCATCCGCCAGGTGGCCTCGGCGTGCGGATCGATTCCGCCGTCTATCAGGGCTACGTCATTCCGCCCTATTACGACTCCCTGGTCGGCAAGCTGATCGTGCACGGCAAGACCCGCGGCGAGTGCCTGATGCGGCTGCGGCGCGCGCTGGACGAAATGGTGGTGGACGGCGTCGAGACCACATTGCCGCTGTTCCGCGCGCTGGTGCGGGAAGCCAACATCATCGATGGCGACTACCACATCCACTGGCTCGAGCATTATCTGGCCCGGGGCGACACCAAGGCCGATTGAGCTGGACTGTCCCGCCGCAGGTCGTCACGACGAGGCCGGCACCAACGCGCGGCCATCGCCGCATGCGGCGCTCGCGCGGGCCGTGCCGCCTTGGTATGATGGCGCATGAGTTCGCGTGACACCGCCTCGTCGGAGATCACCCCGGAAATTCTGCTGCGCGCCTACGCCTGCGGCATCTTTCCGATGTCGGAGAGCGCGGACGATCCGACCATCTTCTGGGTCGAGCCCGAGCACCGCGGCATCATTCCGCTCGATGGCCTGCACATTTCCTCGCGCCTCGCCCGCACCGTGCGGAGCGACACCTTCCGCATCGAAATCAACACCGCCTTCAGCCGGACACTGGCGGGATGCGCCGCGCCCTCGCCCGGCCGCGACGATACCTGGATCAATCGCCGGATTCGCGACCTCTATACGGCGCTGCATGACGCCGGCCATTGCCATAGCGTTGAAGCCTGGCAGGGCGACGAACTGGTCGGCGGTCTCTACGGCGTCAGCCTCGGCCGCGCGTTCTTCGGCGAAAGCATGTTCCACACCGCGCGGGATGCGTCGAAGGTCGCCCTGGTGCATCTCGTCGCCCGCCTGATTGCCGGCGGGTTCATCCTGCTCGACACCCAGTTCGTGACGGATCATCTGCGCTCGCTCGGAGCCGTCGAGGTACCGCGGCGCCGCTACCACACCCTGCTGCACGAAGCGATTAGCGGCACGGCGAATTTCTTCGCGCTTCCCGCCAAACGCCCCATCACCGGCGCGGAAGCGCTGGCGTGGATTCACCGGGCCGAAAAAGGCTGACGACACCCGTCCCCGGCCGCGACCGCCGTTATTGCCGGAACGGCGGGAACGGATTCGGCCCGGGAGCCGTTGCTGACGCCGGCGGACGCTGCGCCGCGGGCTGTCGCGACACCGGCCGCTTCTGCGCAACCGGAGGCGGCGGCGCCGTGGCCGGCTTGGCCTCGTCCTGCCGGGCAACGGTGGCGGTGGGACCTTTGCAATCGGTCAGCCAGACATCGTAGATCGGATGCTCGATGCCGTGCAGGCCGGGGCTGGCGGCGAACATCCATCCCGAGAAAATGCGCTTCACCTCGCCCTGCAAGGTGATCTCTTCCACTTCAACAAAGGCGTCGGTGTTGGCGGCCTCCGTCGACGGCCGGGTGTAGCAGGCGTCGGGCTTGATGCGCAGCGCGCCGAACTGAACGGTTTCGCCCATATCTGCGTCGAACTTGATGATGCGGCCGGTGATCTTGTCGAGCCCGGCGAACACCGCCTGCTTGTTGACGATCTTCTGTGCCGGAGGCTCGGTCACCACCTCGTCACCCGGCTGCAAAGTCGCGGGCGTGGGCGGCGTGCCACGCGGCTGGCGCTGACCCGGCGGCAGGCCCGGCAGCGGATTGCCCGCGGCCGTCGGAGCACCGGACGCGGCCGGCGGCTGGCCCTGCGGCGGCGCGGTGGCCGAGCCGGGCAGCGGTGGCAACGGCTGTTGCTGATATGCGCCGGGGCGCGGCACGCCCTGTCCCGGCGGCGGCGGCATGCGATTCGGGGTGGGAAGCACGCGGCCCTGCGCTGGCAGATCCGGCACCTCTTCCTCGTCTGGCTCCTGCTGCACCGGCTCGCCGCGCGGCACCGCCGCTGGCGGACGCGGCCGGTCGGAGAAGATGTTGCCGATCTGGGCGTGCGCGGGCGCACCGAATCCGGTCAGCGAAGCCGCAACCAGAACCACTCCGACAACAGTGGACACGGTCCCCGGCAGATGGCGCATGCAGGCGGCAGAGCCGGCCCGAAAGGTGCGAAGCGGCCTTCGGGACACATCGTGCTCCATGTTCATCGGGACGATCGTCATCATGATCTGGATTGATCCGGCTGAAACAGATTCGGCCGAATCGGCCTCGCGGCATTTTACAGGCAACGCGCCGCGCGCATCGGCACCGGTTAACACGCCGATTACGGCGGCGGAAGGGCGATCGAAAATACGGGTCTCCGGCCTGACAAATCTTCGGCCTGAGACAGGCTCACTGCCCCGGCGTCCACGCCTGATAGTCGCCCGTCGCTTTCGGCCGGCGGCCAGCGGACAGCGTCGAGCCCGACGGACGATAGGCCGCCGGCGTGCCGGTCATGTTCGGCCGATGCGGCTTTTCCCATTCGCGCGGCTTGTAGTTGTCTTCGGTCGGCGGCGTATCCACCGTGTGATGCAACCAGCCGTGCCACGCCGGCGGCACGCGCGTCGCTTCGGCATATCCGTTATAGATGACCCAGCGGCGCTCGAAGCCGAGCGTGGGATCGATCTTGCCGCCGCGCGTGCGGTAATAGTGATTGCCGCCCTCGTCCTGACCGACCAGTTCGCCGAACCGCCGCGTCCACAGCTGCGTGCCGAATGTCGTGCCATTCCACCAGGTGAAAAAGCGCAGAAGAAACTGCTTCATGGCGGTCATCCGAATGAGCGCGGCCGAGCCCGCACGTCATGGTGTGATGCCATCGCGCACCGCGATTGTCCAGCGTCAACAGCGACTTGATGCGTTGCATGACGGAAGCCGGGCCGGCGCGGGCTGACGAATTCGTCGGCCCACGCGCATGAAAATGCGATCGGAGCGGAACCTGTCGCCGGCCCGCCCGTTCACTCGCCGGATGCGGCTGAAGCTTCGACGATGACGAATCGCGGAACATCAGGCGCACGAATGGAGGTTCGGCCTTTCAACCGGACCGGTTCCTCGCTCGGGAACCGCCCCACAAGCGCCGGAATCCATGCGGATATCAATAGCGTCCGACGGAAACGGGCAATTCAGTGCCTCTCCGGTCCACAGTGATCGGTGCGGTTTCGGGAGTAACTAGCGATGATGAATTTCAAAAATGCATGTGCGGCTGCCGCGCTGGCGCTGTCCCTTCCTCTCGCCACCGCGGGGTCGAGCCAGGCTGCGCCGCTGGCGGCAGCGCCGGCGCTGTCCCCACTGACACATCAGGCCCAAGGCGATCAGTCGCCTCTCATCATTCAGGTTCAGGGGAATAGAGGCGGCGGCCCGCGTGGCGGCGGCGGTCCGGCTTTTCGGGGTGGCGGCCCTCGCGGTGGTGGTCCCGTCTATCGTGGCGGTGGCCCGGCCTATCGCGGTGGTGGCTGGCACGGCGGCGGTTGGCACGGCGGCTGGGGCCATGGCCCGGGCTGGGGCGTCGGCGCCGGTCTTGCGGCCGGTGCGCTGCTCGGCGGCGCGCTCGCTGCGGGCGCAAGCCCCTACTACTATGACGACTATGATCCCGGATATGACACCGGCCCCGCTTACGTCGATGGCGACTCGGTCGCCTACTGCATGCAGCGCTTCCGCTCTTACGACCCGGCTTCCGGCACGTATCTCGGCTATGATGGCTTGCGCCATCCCTGCCCGTAAACCGAGCTCGGCTTCAGGCACTCCTTCAGGCGGCGCATCATCATGCGCCGCCTTTCGCTTGTCGCGCTTCAGGATCGCGATGCGATGACCACGCCGGCCATGGTCAGCGCCAGCGCACCGATCTGGCTGACGCCGAGCGGCTCTCCGAGGGATAGCGCCGAAGCCACCACGCCGATAACCGGGACCAGCAGCGTCCCGATCGCGGCAACGGACGCCGGCAACCGCTCCAGCGCACCGAACCAGCAGAAGTAGCCGATGCACATCTGCACCACGGCCGCATAGGCAAACAGCGTCCAGCCGAACCCGCTCAGCTGGGTGAAATGCGGCTGCTCGAACAGCACTGAGAACAGTGCAAGCGGCACGCAGCCGATCACCAGTTGCCACACCGCCGCGTTGAGCGGCGGCAATTGCAACGGCCTCCGCTTGGTCAGCACGGCGCCAAGGGCGAACCCGAATGCCGCCAGCAGCGCGTAGATAATGCCGGGCAGTTTCGCCTGGTTGGCGGCGATGCCGTCACCTCCCATCAGCACCGCCAGTCCCGCGATCGCCATAGCCATCGCGATCAGACGGCGAGCCGTCAGGCGCTCGCCGAGGATCGGCCATGCGAGGGCTGCGGCCCACACCGGCATGGTGGCGCCAATCACCGCGGTTTCGCTCGCGGGCAGATAGACCAGCGCAAGGCCGACCAGCGCCATCCAGCAGGTGACGTTCAGCGCCGAGAACAGCACCAGCCGCGGCCAGCGGTCGCGCGGAACCCGCAGCGGCACACCCTGTGCGATCGCCACCGCCGCCAGCAGCAACGCGCCGACAGAGCCCGGCACGCCGCGCATCGCCAGGGGCGGCAAGTCATGCAGCAGGTATTTCCCGACCGGCCAGTTGACGCCCCACGCCGAGGCCGTGACCAGCAGCATGGCGTAGCCGACGAGGCGTGTCTGGCGCAGGCTGGCGGCCTGATCCCCCGCTGGCAGTTCGCTCACAACGTCGGGGGGCGTGCGCCTGTCCACAGCTTCGGTCCTTCGACTCGTTTCATTGATCCACGCCATGTGGATGACGGGGAGAAAGACCACGCGGACTGCCCGCGATCCACCCGAAATCGGCACAATGCGCGCATGGCAAAGGCGCGTCCGGCGGACAACTCGCCAAAAGCCCGGGACCGGGGAAAATTCAGCCTTCCGATTCCGTCAGGACTCACTGATACTTGCCGCATTGCAGGCGTTTCCGGCGATGGACCATTCCGCTGGAAATCGGCATTTTCCACCATATTTAGTGTTTGATTCAGATTTCGACACTAATCCTTGACGGGCCGGATGGAGTCGGCCTAGCTTCGGGACCGTCAGGCGCGGGGGTTTGAAGTCCCGCCGGACACCTCCCGGATAGGGTCGAACAAACAGCTCCGTCAGGCCGGATACGGTCGCGGGCCGCGGGTTTGTCTGCCCGTTTTCGGGGCCGATATCGAAAAGGCGAACTCGCGGCGAACCGCGGCGCATAGGGCGAAATCGGGGCATGCGGGCTTGGGCAGTTCTCGGGCTGTTTTGGGCGGTTTTGGGGACCGCTTCCGGCCCGCGGGAGTTAACGAGCCGAAGCATCCGGACCGGAAACGGGACGCGCGCACGGCGTGAAGGGCTGCGAACGACCAGTTCGCGAATGTGACATCTCCGGCGGCCGTCAGGGACGGGCTGCCGGCCAATGAAAGACGGGGGAACCACCATGCGAATCGAACGCCGCACCACCACAGCCGACCAGTCGCCCTACGCCGGGATCGACTTCAGGCTGACCACGAGCGAAATCCGCAATCCGGACGGCTCGGTGGTGTTCCGGCTTGAGAACGTGGAGGTCCCCGAGTTCTGGTCGCAGGTCGCCTCCGACGTGCTGGCGCAGAAATACTTCCGCAAGGCCGGCGTGGCGGCGCGCCTGAAGAAGGTCGAGGAAGAGAGCGTGCCGTCGTGGCTGTGGCGCTCGGTGCCGGACACCGAGGCGCTGGCCGCCCTGCCCGAGGCCGAGCGCATCGGCGGCGAGCATTCCGCCAAGCAGGTGTTCCACCGCCTCGCCGGCTGCTGGACCTACTGGGGCTGGAAGGGCGGCTACTTCACCAGCGAGGACGACGCGCGCGCGTTCTACGACGAACTGCGCAGCATGCTGGCGCGGCAGATGGTGGCGCCGAACTCGCCGCAGTGGTTCAACACCGGCCTGCACTGGGCCTATGGCATCGACGGTCCCGGCCAGGGCCACTTCTATGTCGACTGGAAGACCGGCAAGCTGACCAAATCGAAATCGTCCTACGAGCATCCGCAGCCGCACGCCTGCTTCATCCAGGGCGTGGAGGACGACCTCGTCAACGAGGGCGGCATCATGGACCTGTGGGTGCGCGAGGCGCGCCTGTTCAAATACGGCTCCGGCACCGGCTCCAACTTCTCGCGGCTGCGCGGCGAAGGCGAGCGGCTGTCCGGCGGCGGCCGCTCCTCGGGCCTGATGAGCTTCCTCAAAATCGGCGACCGCGCGGCGGGCGCGATCAAGAGCGGCGGCACCACGCGCCGCGCGGCGAAGATGGTGGTGGTGGACGCCGACCATCCGGATATCGAGACCTATATCGACTGGAAGGTGAAGGAGGAGCAGAAGGTCGCCGCCCTCGTCACCGGCTCCAAGATCAACCAGAAGCACCTCAAGGCCATCTTCAAGGCCTGCGTCAACTGCGAGGGCTCGGGCGACGACTGCTTCGATGCGGAGAAGAACCCGGCGCTGCGCCGCGAGATCAAGCTGGCGCGCCGCGCGCTGGTGCAGGACAACCTCATCAAGCGGGTGATCCAGTTCGCCAAGCAGGGCTACACCGACATCCAGTTCGACACCTACGACACCGACTGGGATTCGGAAGCCTATCTCACCGTCGCCGGCCAGAACTCCAACAACTCGGTGTCGCTCAAGGACGACTTCCTGCGCGCGGTGGAAACCGACGGCACCTGGGACCTGATCGGCCGCACCAACCGCAAGGTGACCAAGACGCTGAAGGCCCGCGACCTGTGGGAGAAGATCGGCTACGCCGCGTGGGCCAGCGCCGACCCCGGCCTGCACTTCAACACCACGATGAACGACTGGCATACCTGCAAGGCGAGCGGCGACATCCGCGCCTCGAACCCGTGCTCGGAATACATGTTCCTCGACGATACGGCGTGCAACCTCGCTTCCGCCAACCTGTTGACCTTCTATGACACCCAGACCCGCCGCTTCGACGCGGAGGGCTATGAGCACCTGTGCCGGCTGTGGACCGTCGTGCTCGAAATCTCGGTGATGATGGCGCAGTTCCCCTCAAAGGCGATTGCCGAACTGTCCTACGAATTCCGCACCCTCGGCCTCGGCTACGCCAACATCGGCGGCCTCTTGATGACCATGGGCCTCGCCTATGACTCGCAGGAAGGCCGCGCGCTGTGCGGCGCCCTCTCCGCCATCATGACCGGCACCTCCTACGCCACCTCCGCGGAGATGGCGCGGGAGCTCGGCGCCTTCCCCGGCTACAAGAAGAACGCCGCCCACATGCTGCGCGTGATCCGCAACCATCGCCGCGCCGCACAGGGCCACACCTCGGGCTATGAGGCGCTGGCGGTCAATCCCGTGCCGCTCGACCATGCAAGCTGCCCGCAGGGCGAGCTCGTCGCCCGCGCCCGCGCGGCGTGGGACCGCGCGCTCGAACTCGGCGAGCAGCACGGCTATCGCAACGCCCAGACCACCGTGGTCGCACCCACCGGCACCATCGGTCTCGTGATGGACTGCGACACCACCGGCATCGAACCCGACTTCGCGCTGGTGAAATTCAAGAAGCTCGCCGGCGGCGGCTACTGGAAGATCATCAACCGCGCCGTGCCGGAAGCGCTGCGCGCCCTCGGCTACCCCGAGAACGAGATCGCCGAGATCGAGGCTTACGCCGTCGGCCACGGCTCGCTCGGCCAGGCCCCCGGCGTCAACCGCTCGACGCTCAAGGCCAAGGGCTTCACCGACGAGGCGCTCGACAAGATCGAGAAGCAGCTGCCGACCGCCTTCGACATCAAGTTCGCGTTCAACAAGTGGACGCTCGGCGAGGACTTCATCCGCGACACGCTCAAGATCGACGCCGAGGCGATGAACGCCCCGGGCTTCGACCTGCTCGCCGCGCTCGGCTTCACCAAGCGCGAGATCGAGGCCGCCAACGTGCACATCTGCGGCGCGATGACGGTGGAAGGCGCGCCGCACCTCAAGCCCGAGCACTATGCGGTGTTCGATTGCGCCAATCCGTGCGGCAAGATCGGCAAGCGCTACCTCTCGGTGGAAAGCCACATCCGCATGATGGCGGCGTCGCAGCCCTTCATCTCCGGCGCGATCAGCAAGACCATCAACATGCCGAACGACGCCACGGTGGAGGACTGCAAGTCCGCCTACCTGTTGTCGTGGAAACTCGCGCTCAAGGCCAACGCGCTCTATCGCGACGGCTCCAAGCTGAGCCAGCCGCTCAACGCCCAGCTCATCAGCGACGACGAGGACGAGGACGACGCGGTCGAGGCGTTCCACGACAAGCCGATGGCGGCGCGCGCCACGGCGCTGGCCGAGCGCGTGATCGAGAAGGTGGTGGAGCGCATCACCGTGATCCGCGAGCGCGAGCGCATGCCGGATCGCCGCAAGGGCTACACCCAGAAGGCGGTGGTCGGCGGCCACAAGGTCTATCTGCGCACCGGCGAATACGATGACGGCCGCCTCGGCGAGATCTTCATCGACATGCACAAGGAAGGCGCGGCGCTGCGCTCCTTCATCAACAACTTCGCCATCGCCGTCTCCCTCGGCCTGCAATACGGCGTGCCGCTGGAGGAGTATGTCGACGCCTTCACCTTCACCCGGTTCGAGCCGGCCGGCCCGGTGCAGGGCAACGACTCGATCAAGTTCGCGACCTCGATCCTCGACTACGTGTTCCGCGAACTGGCGGTGAGCTACCTGTCGCGCTTCGACCTCGGCCACGTCGATCCGAGCGACATGGGCTTCGACGCCCTCGGCAAGGGGGTGGAGGAAGGCAAGGCCCCCGAACCGCAGGGCGCGACCAAATATCTGTCGAAGGGCCTGACCCGCTCGCGCACCGACAATCTGGTGGTGATGCGCGGCGGCGCGACCATCGCGCCTCATGACGACGGCGCTTCGGCCGGCGGCGCGAAGGTGACGGCGCTCTCGTCCACGCATGCGGGCGACAGCCTGGAGGGTGCGGCCGCGCTGAAAGTCGCGGAGCCCGCGCGCGACCTCTCGCCGACGGAAAGGCTGGAAGCGCAGCAATGGAGCAAGGCAGGCTCCGCCGCACAGGCCGCACCATCCAAGGCCGAGCGCCGCGCCGAAGCCAAGGCGCGCGGCTACGAGGGCGACATGTGCACGGAGTGCAGCAACTTCACGCTGGTGCGCAACGGCACCTGCATGAAGTGCGATACGTGCGGCAGCACGACGGGGTGTTCGTAAACAATCTCATAAACCTTCAAAACTACATCGCAAAAGGCGGCGAATAATTCGCCGCTTTTTTAATGGAGGGCTTCTTGGAAAAGTCCAAAACACCCGTCTACAAGCTTGTCAGTGGCCAACTCGTTCGAAAAGATAAAGACGAGACAGATCCGAACAGAAGATATAGCGCAACAAACCATCCTCACACCGGCGAAAACATACTAAGGGAATTTACTGACGAAGAAGAGCAACAGCGCGATTTGGAAGAAGCTCAATGGCGGGCGGATGCGCCA
>JAFKES010000102.1 GCA_017308495.1 Afipia sp. | reverse complement strand
AAAGATGGTCGGAGTGGCAGGATTTGAACCTGCGACCCCTGCGTCCCGAACGCAGTGCTCTACCGGGCTGAGCCACACTCCGACATGCGCGCCGGTATAGCGTCGACGCTCGCGAACCGCAAGCCGCTCCGTGAGGGCAAAATCATCGAAAAACGCTGCCGCGGACGGGCGATTTTGCCAAATCGGCCCTACGCATGGCGAGAATCGGAAACGCATGGCCGCCCCGGCGCCGGGCCTCCTGACAGCGGCGGCCAATTGATCTACTGATCGCACTGGAAGGCGATCGGCCCGCGAGACAACCGGGCCTCGGCCGGGCGCACGCGACACAGGACGAATGACACCCGATCTGACCACCGATCTCATTCCCGCAGGCCGCGATGCCGCGCAGGCGGCGGCGCGCGTGCTTGCCCGGGGCGGCCTCGTCGCCTTCCCGACCGAGACCGTCTACGGCCTCGGCGCCGACGCCACCGATGCCCGCGCGGTGGCCCGCCTCTACGCGGCCAAGGGCCGGCCGGCGTTCAATCCGCTCATTGCCCATGTCAATGACCTCGACACCGCGCGACGCATCGCGCGCTTCGACGCGCGCAGCCTGCGGCTGGCCGAGGCTTTCTGGCCGGGGCCGCTGACCCTGGTGCTGCCCAAGGCCGCCGGCTGCCCGGTCTGCGATCTCGCCACCGCCGGGCTCGCCACCATCGCCGTGCGCGTGCCGGCGCATCCGGTGGCGCAGGACATTCTGCGCGCCTTCGGCAGACCGGTGGTGGCGCCATCGGCCAACCTCTCCGGCCACGTCTCGCCGACCACCGCGGCGCATGTGCGCAGCGATCTCACCGGGCGCATCGACCTGATCGTCGATGGCGGCCCGGTCACGGTCGGCGTCGAATCCACCATCGTCGGAGGCTTCGACAAGCCGCTGCTGCTGCGACCCGGCGGCCTGCCCCGCGCCGCCATCGAGCAAGTGCTCGGCATCCGGCTGGTGCGGCCGGCGGAACAGACCGAAACCGCCGCCACGGCGCATCCGCTGGCGCCGGGGATGCTCGCCTCGCATTACGCGCCGCACACCCCGGTGCGCCTCGACGCCCGCGACCTCAAGGCCGGCGAAGCGCTGCTCGCCTTCGGCCCGCACCCGCTGGCCGGCGCGGACGCTGGCCGCACCCTGAATTTGTCGGACAGCGGAGACCTCGTGGAAGCCGCCGCCAACCTGTTCGGCCATCTCCGCCACCTCGACACCACTGGAGCCCGCGCCATCGCCGTGATGGCCGTTCCCGATGACGGACTGGGCGAGGCGATCAACGATCGCCTGCGCCGCGCCGCCGTTCCCCAGCATTGACCATCCCCCAGGATCAAGACGCATGCCCCTCGCGCCGCCCCCGCCCTCCACCCCGCCGCTGGATATCTCGCCCGACCTGCTGGCGCGCTTCAAAGCCATCGTCGGGGACAAATACGCGATCACCGATCCGCTCGACGCCGCGCCCTATCTCACCGAGGAGCGCGGCCTGTTCGGAGGGCACTCGCCGCTGGTGCTGCGGCCGGGCTCCACCGAGGAGGTCGCCGCGATCTGCAAGCTCGCCAGCGAGACCCGCACCCCGCTGGTGCCGCAGGGCGGCAACACCGGACTTGTCGGCGGCCAGATCCCGCACCATGGCGAGGTGGTGGTCTCGACGCGGCGGCTCGACAGGATCCGCGAGGTCGATCCCCAGTCCAACACCATGACCGTCGAAGCCGGCGTCATCCTCGCCAACGCGCAGCAGCGCGCGGCGGAGGCCGACCGGCTATTCCCGCTGTCGCTCGGTTCGGAGGGAAGCTGCACCATCGGCGGCAACCTCTCCACCAATGCCGGCGGCATCGCCGCGCTGGCCTACGGCATCGCCCGCGATCTCGCCGTCGGCATTGAGGTGGTGCTGGCGGACGGGCGCATTGTCCGCGGCCTGTCCAGCCTGAAGAAGGACAACACCGGCTACGACCTGCGCAACCTTTTCATCGGGGCCGAAGGCACGCTCGGCTTCATCACCGCCGCGACGCTGAAACTGTTTCCGCGGCCGCACTCGGTGGAAACCGCCTTCGCCGCCATCACCACGCCGGCGGACGCGCTGACGCTGCTCGACATGTCGCGCAGCATCGCCGCCAGCAACGTGACCAGCTTCGAGCTCCTTCCGCAGATCGCCATCGATTTCGTGGTCAAGCACGGCCCCTCGATCCGCGCACCGATCGCCGGCACCCATCCCTGGTACGTGCTGATGGAAATCTCCTCGCCGCGCGAGGACGCCCGCGACACCCTCGAGGCCATTCTGGCCAAAGGCATGGAGGACGGCATCGTCCACGACGCGGTGATCGCCGCCAATCTCGATCAGCGCAACGCTTTCTGGAAACTGCGCGAGGTGATCTCGCCGGCGCAGCGACCCGAGGGCGGCTCGATCAAGCACGACGTCTCGGTGCCGGTCGCAGCCGTGCCTAACTTTCTCGCCGAGGCCGACGCCGCGGTGATGCGCCTCATTCCCGGCGCGCGGCCGTTCGCGTTCGGCCATCTCGGCGACGGCAACATCCACTACAACGTCAGCCAGCCCATCGGCGCCGACACCGCCGGCTTTCTCGCGCGCTGGCACGACGTCAACGACGTCGTCCATGAGGTGGTGGCCAGGCACGGCGGCTCGATCTCGGCCGAGCACGGCATCGGCGTGCTCAAGCGCGCCGAACTGCCCCGGGTGAAGGACCCCGTCGCGCTCGACGTCATGCGCGCGATCAAGCACCTGCTCGATCCCCACAACATCATGAACCCCGGCAAGGTGCTGTGACGCAATCCACTGCCCCGTCACAAGGCGGCCTGCGCGTCGACGCCATCGCCGATGCCGACGTTGCGGCCGTGGTGGCGCTGTGGGAGCGCTGCGGTCTGACGCGCCCGTGGAACGAGCCGCAGGCCGACATCGCGCGGGCGCGGGGCAAGACCAATTCGGAGGTTCTCGTCGGCCGCGACGGCGCGGCCATCGTCGCCACCGTGATGGTCGGGCACGACGGCCATCGCGGTTCTTTCTACTATGTCGCGGTCGATCCGGATCAGCAGATGAAAGGGTATGGCCGCGCCATCGTCACGGCCGGAGAAGACTGGCTGCGCCAGCGCGGCATCGAGAAGCTGCAACTGATGGTCCGGCCCGGCAACACGGCGGCCGGCGCGTTCTACGAAACCCTCGATTTCGAGGAGCAGGAGCGCGTCATCTACGCCAAGTGGCTCGACGGCCGCGCCATGACACCCTGAATTCGGATTTTCTCCGAGCGGTCAGAACAGCGATCCCTGCGCGGCGACGCGTTCCGCCGCCGGAGCAGGCGCGGGCAGCGGCGTGATCAGATCGGCGCGATCGTTGGCGACGCGGTTCACGGATGTCGACACCTCGTGCCAGACGAATGCACCGTCCTGTGGCGCGATCAGCAACCCCATCGCGGCGGCGGCGCTGAGCGCATCGCCATCGAGCCAGCGCTCGAAATCGGCGGGATCGATGGTGACGGGAACGCGGTCGTGCAACACCGCCATGTCGGCGCGCGCGGCGGCGGTGATGATGGCCACGGTGTCCACCTCCTCGCCGTTCGGCCCCGCCCAGGTCTCGGTCAACCCGGCGAAGGCGAACGGCGCGCCGTCGCGGCGATGGATGAAGAACGGGCGCTTGCGCGCCGACGCCGCCTGCCATTCGTAATAGCCGTCCGCCGGAACAAGGCAGCGCCGCCGCCGGATGGCGTTGCGGAACGACGGCTTGTCCAGCACGGTTTCCGCGCGCGCATTGATGACGAGGGCGAAGCCGCGCGGGTCCTTCACCCAGGCCGGCATGAAGCCCCATCGCATCAGCCGGAAATGGCGGGCGCCGTTGTCGCGGATGACGACAGGCACGGGCTGCGTCGGCGCAACGTTGAAGCGCGGCGGGAAATTGGGCTGCTCGCCATAGCCGAACAGGCGGCGCAGCGCCTCCGGCGAAGAGCTGATGACATATCGCCCACACATACAAACCACCCGCATCCGGAATCGCACGACCACAGACGCCCATTCAGAGCGCCTTAACCGGCGCTTGCCAACAGTCAAAACAATGACGGTTCCGCCCCTCGCCATCGCGCCGCGCGACACCTCCACTGCCCCGGGCCCGGAGCGGCCCGGCGCGCAGCATCTCGCCGGCGCCAACATCAATCCGCAGACCGGGCTCGCGACCGATTACCTCAATCATTTCAACGAAGCGGTGATGCTGCTGGAGATGATTCCCGACATGCCCGAATGCGTCGAGGATTTTCTCGCGTGGCGACCGCTGAGCTATCGCGACCACTTCATGGCCTCCGGCTTCCAGGCGAAGGACCTCGCCATCCGCGCCTATGACGCCGCCGAGCCGCGCCTTCGCGCCGCTTTCGATGATATGACTGCCACCATGATTACGATTCTCACCACGACGGCCGCCGCCATGCGCCACACCCGCCCTGCCGGAACCTGCGCCGCGCTTGCCGGGCAGGCCGCCGGACAGGTGAAGCCGCTGCTCATGCTGGCGGCCGCGCTCATCAACGGCGGCCGCTGCGCCCCCGACGACGTCGACCGCATCATGGGCCAGCACCCGGCATGACCACAGACATCCCCCAATCCAGGCCGCAACTGGCGGTCAGCGCCGGCATTTTCCGCGACGGCAAGATCCTGCTGGTGCGCCGGGCCCGCGATCCCGCGCGCGGCGTCTACACCTTCCCCGGCGGCCGGGTCGAGTTCGGCGAGAGCCTGCACGAGGCGGTGGCGCGGGAAATCCGCGAAGAAACCGGCCTCAGCATCGCCATCGCCGGGCTGGTCGGCTATCGCGAGGCACTGCCGCCGCGCACCGGCGGCCACGGCCATTTCGTCATCCTGCCCTTCGCCGCGCACTGGGTGGCGGGCGACGTCACCCTCAACGACGAACTGGACGATGCCCGCTGGCTGACCCCGGGCCACATCAGCGGCCTGCCGCTGACCCAGGGGCTGGAAGCCACCATCGCCGCCGCGCAGGCCCTGATCGGGTCCTGATCCCCGTCGCCGGACCGCCGTCCTCCGCCTTGCTTCCGGCCAACCGAACGGGCATAGGACGGCCCTCATGCTGAAGTACATCGTCGCGGTTGTTCTCGTCCTCGCAACGGCTGGTCCGCTGACGGCCCAGACGCCGGACGGCGCTGCGCCGTTCGACGCCGACCTGCAGCGGCTCGCGGAAATCCTCGGCACGCTGCACTATCTGCGCGGCATCTGCGGTGCCAACGAAGGCCAGAAATGGCGTTCCGAGATGCAGGCGCTGGTGGATGCGGAGACGCCGAGCGGCGAGCGCCGCGCCCGTATGATCGCCAGCTTCAACCGCGGCTATAACGGGTTCCAGCAGACCTACCGGACCTGCACCCCGGCGGCCAATGTCGCCATCCGCCGCTATCTCGAGGAA
>JAFKES010000101.1 GCA_017308495.1 Afipia sp. | reverse complement strand
CGACAAGATCGGCATCGACGCGCTCGGCAGCTCGGCGCAGGGCCAACTCACGCAAAGCCGTCAGATTCTGCGGCTTGAAAAAACTCTCGACCGCGCGCGCGGCCGTGTCCTGAACATAGACCTTTCCTTCGGCAAGGCGCTTCAGCAATTCGTCGGGCGGAAAGTCCACCAGCACAACTTCGTCGGCTTTGTCGAACACCATGTCCGGCACGGTCTCGCGTACACGCACCTTGGTGATCTTCTGCACCACATCGTTGAGACTTTCGAGATGCTGGATGTTGAGCGTGCTCCAGACATCGATGCCCGCCTTCAAAAGTTCGTCAATGTCCTGCCAGCGTTTCGGATGACGGCTTCCCGGCACATTGCTGTGGGCATATTCATCGACAAGCAGCAGGCCTGGTCGCCGCTCCAGCGCCGCGTCAAGATCGAACTCGCGCAGGACCTGATTGCGGTAGATAATCGACTTGCGCGGCAGCGCCTCCAGGCCCTCGATCAGGGCTTCCGTCTCGCGGCGGCCGTGGGTTTCGATCAGCCCGGCAACGACGTCACGGCCATCCGCGCTTTCCGCGCGGGCAGCCGTGAGCATCGCATAGGTCTTGCCAACGCCCGGCGCTGCGCCGATAAAAATCTTCAGCCGCCCGCGTCCTTCCTTGTTCGCGAGGCTCAATAGCGCGTCAGGGGATGCTCTCAACCCATTCGTATCAGCCATCTTCGACCCGGGCCGACGCCGTCAGCGGCCTCGCAATCCCTCCCACAATTCGGAGCGGTCACTCGTTCTGCCAAATCCTGAAAGCGTCCTCTCTCGCGTTTCGAGATGGCAGGCCCGAAAAAACGCCTGCTCGAGTTGCGGTTGCCCGATCCTTCGCGCATGCGCCGTGAGCATCTGGCGGCGGGCTGGTGTATCCGGCGCCGCAATGGCCGTGCACAACCGTCCGCTCTGACTCCGGAAGAACCGAAACGCTCCCTGATTTATCTCCTTGCCCAAGATATCCATCTTGCCCGCAAACTCCAAGACCGCCTGCAGGTCTCGCACTTTACGAGACACGGCATAGCGCAACACCAGAAACAACCAATCCTGCACCATCTCGCCGAGCGCGTCATGGGCGGAGATTGGAGATGTCGCCACCACCGGAACCAACCCCGAATCCCGCTAACGGGCGCCGCTCTGGGAGAGGGCAAGATTGAGCCGCAGCACATTGACGCGCAGCTCGCCGAGCCATCCCATCAGGCGTCCCTGTGTCTGGGCCACGACCAGAGCGCGAACGCGTTCTTCCGAAAGACCCCACGCCTTGGCAACGCGCGGCACCTGGAACATGGCGGCC
Organism: Afipia sp.; assembly: GCA_017308495.1. Lineage (GTDB taxonomy): Bacteria > Pseudomonadota > Alphaproteobacteria > Rhizobiales > Xanthobacteraceae > Afipia. The sequence goes on along the minus strand of JAFKES010000101.1, from coordinate 4,087 downwards.
TCGGGCGATATGTCCGGATCGAGCCCGCTGGCGGACGTCGTCACCAGATCGACCGGAATTGTCCCGAACGGGTTTTCCGCCTTCAGCTTCGCCACATCGCCTTTCATGCGCTCGGCGAGATCCTTACTGGTCGGGCCGAGGTTCGAGCCGCCCGAGTTCGCCGCATTGTAAGGCGACGGCACGCTCTTGCTGGCATCCTTCGGATCGGGCGCGGTCGTCGCTGATGGGCGGCCATGGAAATACTTATCGCTCTCGAATTGCTGTCCGATCAATTCGGAACCGATCACGTGCCCATCGCGTTCGATCAGGCTTCCGTTCGCCTGGGCCGGGAAAATCACTTGCGCAAGCCCGGTGATGGCCAGCGGATAGGCTAATCCCGTGATGGCAGTCAGCATGATCAGAACGACGAGAGCGGGACGGATTTCCTTGAGCATGGAAACCTCCTTCAAGCGAGTTGCAACGCGGTGACGACCATGTCGATCACCTTGATGCCGATGAACGGCAGGACCAGTCCGCCGAGACCATAAACGAACAGGTTGCGGCGAAGCAGCGGACCCGCACCGATGGGACGGTAGGCAACGCCCCTCAGCGCGAGCGGGATCAACGCAATGATGATCAGCGCGTTGAAGATGATCGCGGACAGGATCGCGCTCTGCGGCGTGGCAAGATGCATGATGTTGAGCACGCCTAGCTGCGGATAGAACGCGAGGAAGATCGCCGGGATGATGGCGAAGTACTTCGCGACGTCGTTGGCGATCGAGAACGTCGTCAGCGCCCCGCGCGTCATCAGAAGCTGCTTGCCGATCTCGACGATCTCGATGAGCTTGGTCGGATTGGAATCGAGATCGACCATGTTGCCCGCTTCGCGCGCGGCTTGCGTGCCGCTTTGCATGGCGACGCCGACATCGGCTTGCGCCAGCGCCGGCGCGTCATTGGTGCCGTCGCCGCACATGGCGATCAATCGGCCATGCGCCTGTTCGTCGCGAATGTAGCGCAGCTTGTCCTCGGGCGTGGCCTCGGCGATGAAATCGTCGACGCCCGCTTCGGACGCGATGGCCGCGGCGGTGATCGGATTGTCGCCGGTGATCATCACCGTCTTGATGCCCATCCGGCGCAATTCGGCAAAACGCTCCTTCACGTCCGCCTTCACCACGTCCTTGAGGTGAATGACCGCCAGTAACCTGCCGCCATCGGCAAGGCCCAGAGGCGTGCCACCTGCTCGTGCGATCTTGTCCACCGCCATGCGGAATGCCTGAGGCTCCGTCAGATGCTGCCCGCTGGCCTGGCTTGCGAATTTCAAGACGGAATCGATGGCGCCCTTGCGCAACGCTCGCTCGCCGATGTCCACGCCCGACAGGCGAGTGTTCGCCGAGAACTCGATGAACCTAGCGCCCGGCGACGGATCGTCGCGCCTCGCGCCGTACTTTTCCTGCATCGGCGTGACGATGGAGCGGCCTTCTGCCGTTTCATCCGCGATGCTGGCGAGCAGCGCCGCCTCCGCCGCTTCGTGTTCACTGACGCCCGGAACGGGGATGATTTCGGTCGCCAGGCGATTGCCGAACGTCACCGTACCGGTCTTGTCGAGCAGCAGCGTATCAACGTCACCCGCCGCCTCCACCGCACGACCCGACATTGCGAGCACGTTGAACCGCACAAGGCGATCCATCCCGGCGATGCCGATGGCGGACAGAAGCGCGCCGATGGTTGTCGGTATCAACGTCACGAAAAGTGCGACCAGCACCACGATGGAGATCGCACCACCCGCATAGGCCGCATAGCTCGGGATCGTGGCAGTCGCGAACACGAAAATGATGGTGAGACCGACCAGCAGGATTGTCAGTGCAATCTCGTTCGGCGTCTTCTGCCGTTCCGCGCCCTCGACCAGCTTGATCATGCGGTCGAGAAACGATGTACCGGGTGAGGATGTGATCCGCACCACGATCCGGTCGGAGAGCACCGTCGTGCCACCTGTCACCGCCGAACGGTCTCCACCGGATTCGCGAATGACGGGCGCGGATTCGCCGGTCACCGCCGCCTCGTTGACCGAGGCGATGCCTTCGATGACCTCGCCATCGCCAGGAATGGTGTCGCCCGGCCCGCAGACGACGACATCACCCGCCTCCAGTTCCTCCGCCATGATGCCCTCAAACAGTTCGGGATTATCGGCGGAGAGCAACCGCTTGGCACGCGTCTGCGTGCGCGTCCGGCGTAGCGTGTCGGCCTGGGCGCGACCCCTGCCCTCGGCGACGGCTTCGGCGAAATTGGCGAACAGCACGGTGAACCATAACCAGATCACGATCTGAATTTCGAACAGGATGTTCTGCCCGCCCGTAACGATGTCGCGCACGAGCAGGATCGCGGTCAGCACCGTCACCATTTCGAGCACGAACATCACGGGGTTCCTGGCGAGCGTGCGCGGGTCAAGCTTGAGAAAGGCTTGACCGATGGCCGGCAGAACGATCCTGGGATCGAAAAGCGTGTTGGCGGCCGAACGCTTGCGGAGTTTCGATGTTTCCATGGCAATGATCCTTAGAAGACTTGACCGGCCTGCATCGCGAGATGCTCGGCGATGGGGCCAAGCGCGAGCGCCGGGAAGAAGGTCAGGCCGCCGACGATGATGATGACGCCGACAAGCAGACCGACGAAAAGGCCGCCGGTGGTCGGAAACGTGCCGTTCGAAGCCGCGACGGTTCTCTTCTGCGCAAGCGAGCCTGCAATCGCCATTGCCGGAACGATCATCCAGAAGCGGCCGATGAACATCGCAATCGCGCCGCTCACGTTATAGAACAGCGTGTTTCCGCTCAGGCCCGCGAAGGCAGAGCCGTTGTTCGCCGCCTGCGAGGTATAGGCATAGAGCACCTCGCTGAAGCCGTGCGGGCCCGCATTGGCCATCGAAGCCACCGCCGGCGGATAGACCACGGCGATCGCGGTCCAGCCGAGCATCATTAGCGGCAGGACGAGAATGGCGAGCATCGCCATCTTCACTTCCTTCGCCTCGATCTTCTTACCGACATACTCAGGCGTGCGACCGACCATCAGACCGGCGACGAACACCGTGATGATGACAAACAACAGCATGCCATAAAGGCCCGCGCCGACACCGCCGATGACGACCTCACCAAGCTCCATGTTGATCATCGGGATCATACCGCCGAGCGCGGTGAGGCTGTCATGCATCGCGTTGACAGCGCCACAGGACGCCGCCGTGGTGACGACGGCAAATAGCGCGGACGCCACGATACCGAAGCGGACCTCCTTGCCTTCCATGTTGCCACCCGTGAAGCCTAGCGCGTCGAGCGTCGCCGTGCCGTGCGCTTCCGCCCAATAAGCAACGGCCACGCCGGCGACGAACAGGATGCCCATGGCAGCAAAGATCGCCCAGCCCTGCTTGACGTTGCCGACCATGCGGCCGAACACATTTGTCATCGCCGCACCGCCCATGAGGATCAACAGCATCTGCACGAAATTCGACAGCACCGTCGGATTCTCGAAGGGATGTGCGGCATTGGCGTTGAAGAAGCCGCCACCATTGGTACCCAGCATCTTGATCGCGACCTGCGACGCGACCGGACCGACCGCAATGGTCTGTTTCGCGCCTTCTAGCGTCGTCGCATCGACGTAAGGACCGAGCGTCTGCGGCATTCCCTGCCAGACCAGAAACAGCGCCGAGACGACGCAGACCGGCAGCAGCACGTAGAGCGTCACGCGCGTCACATCAACCCAGAAATTGCCGACGGTCTTGGCCGACGCCCGTGCGAAGCCGCGGATCAGCGCGACCGCAATCGCAAGGCCTGTCGCCGCCGACAGGAAGTTCTGCTGCGTGAGACCAAGCATCTGCACTAGATAGGACATCGTGCTTTCGCCGCCGTAATTCTGCCAGTTGGTGTTGGTGACGAAGCTGATCGACGTGTTGAAGGCGAGGTCGGGCGCAATACCACTCATCCCCACGGGGTTGAACGGCAGCGCGCCCTGCGCGCGGGTCAGGATATAGAGGAAGACGAAGCCTGCCGCGTTGAACAGCAGCATGGCGATCGTGTAGGTGAACCAGTGCTGCTCGCATGCCGCATCGACGCCTGCAATGCGATAG
>JAFKES010000193.1 GCA_017308495.1 Afipia sp. | reverse complement strand
GTTTCTCGACCGCGACGGCGTCATCAATCACGACGATGCCTATATCGGCACGAAAGAACGCATCCGCTGGATGCCCGGCGCCGCCGCCGCGATCCGCCGGCTGAATGAGGCCGGCTATCTCGTGTTCCTGTTCACCAACCAGTCGGGCGTGGCGCGCGGGATGTTCACCGAGGACGACGTCCACGCGCTGCACGACTGGATGCGCACCGAGCTTGCCCGCGACGGCGCGCGCATCGACGACGTGCGCTACTGCCCGCACCATCCCGACGGCACGGTCACGGCCTATGCCCGCGAATGCGCCTGGCGCAAGCCGCAGCCGGGCATGATCCTCGATCCTATCGACCACTGGCCGGTGGATAGGGCGCGCAGCTTCGTCATCGGCGATAAAAAGCGCGACCTCGACGCCGGCGCGGCAGTGGGCCTCGACGGCTACCTGTTCGGCGGCGGCGATCTCGCCGCGTTCGTCGACACCATTCTGGCGGGGCGGTAGGCGGCTTTGATTGAAATGGAATTGTCATGCGCGGGCATAGCCGTTCGAAAGAACGGCGTCGCTTCTGCTCGCCTATGACCCGCGCATCCATCTGAAAAGAGTCGTTTCAAGAAGATGGATTGCCGGGTCATAAGGGCGTTCACGCCTGTCTTCGACGGGCTATGCCCGGCAATGACAAGTCTCGTTTTAGCTTCCGCCCCCGCGCGCGGCCTCGATCACCCGCTCGAACGACGGATATTCCCCCTTGCCGCCGACCACCGTGATCGGTCCCGTTCCAACCGGGCCGGTAAGGCCGGGATCGGTGGCGAGAAACACCGCGATCAGCGGCACGGCGTAAGCGGCGGCGAGATGCATGAGACCGGTATCGACGCCGACCACCAGCGCGGCATTGGCGATCACCTGCGCGGTTGCATCGAGCGGCTGGCGTTCGAGCACGCGGCTTCCCGGGATCGCGGCGGCAAGCCGTTCACAGCGCAGCCGCTCGCGCTCATTGCCCCATGGCAGCACCACGGCCAGCCCCTGCCCGGCGAGCCATTTGCCGGTGCCGATCCAGTCGACCTCGCGCCATTCCTTGGCGGCGCGCGAGGTGCCGTGCAGCAGCACGGCATAGGGCGCGGCCTCGTTGCGCGGTGGCCGCACCAGTCCGTAGTCGATGCGCGCGTCGGGGGCATAGCCAAGGCTGAGGCCGGTCAGCGTCCGGTTACGCACCACCGCATGCTGCGCGCGCGACACCGTGTGGGTGACGTCATAGAACCATGACGCGGCCGGCTCGCGGATGCTCGCTCTGTCATAGCCATGACGTTCACCCGGAGCCATGCGCGCGATCAGCGCCGAACGGATCAGGCCCTGGGTATCGACGACGCGATCCGCATTCACCGCCCGCAGTTGCGCCCGGACCGCCGCCACCTCGCCCCAGGTCTGCGACGCGAAGAGATGCGAGCGCCAGCGCCGCGTCGACACCGCGATGACCTCGTCCACCGCCGGATGCAGCCGCGCCAGCGGCGCGAACGCCTCCTCCACCACCCACGCCAAACGCGCCTCGGGCAGATGGCGACGCGCGTCGGTCACCGCCGGCATGTGATGGACCACGTCGCCAAGCGACGAGGTCTTGACGAACAGAATGCGCTGCATCGGCGTGACCGGGCTGGAACTCATGACGAAGCGTTACGGTTTGGAAACCATAAAGCGGTTTCCAGCGGCAAAAGCGACCGAATTCGCCCGCGAAACCCGGCCTTATACCCCGTTTCCATCACTCCCCGGCAAGCTTGCGGAAACATCTCGGCGTCACAGTCCCGCACCACGCGCGACTGGGCGCGCAACGGATGCGGGGTTGATCGCCATGACGATACTGGTCACCGGAGGCGCCGGCTATATCGGCAGCCACACCGTGCAGGCACTGCGCGACGCCGGCGAGCGCGTCGTCGTCATCGATAATCTGTCCACCGGCTTTTCGCACTTCGTTCCCGAAGGCGTTGCGCTGTTCATCGGCGACGCCGGCGACGAGAATCTGGTGGAAGGCGTGATCGCCGCGCATGGCGTGCGCGCGATCATCCATTTCGCGGGATCGGTGGTGGTGCCGGACTCGATGCGCGATCCGCTCGGCTACTACCGCAACAACACCATGACCACGCGCAACCTGCTCAACGCCGCGGTGCGCTGCAATGTCGGCCGCTTCATCTTCTCCTCGACCGCCGCCGTGTACGGCAATCCCGACACCATGCCGGTGGCGGAAGAGGCCCCGACCCGTCCGCTGTCGCCCTATGGCATGTCGAAGCTGATGACCGAGATCATGCTGCACGATGTCGCCACCGCCCACGGCATGAATTACGTGGTGCTGCGCTATTTCAACGTGGCGGGCGCCGATCCGCTCGGCCGCCTCGGCCTCGCCACCGTCGGCGCCACCCATCTGCTCAAGATCGCGGTGGAGGCCGCCACCGGCCAGCGCGCCAAGATCGACGTATTCGGCACCGACTATCCCACCGCCGACGGAAGCTGCGTCCGCGACTTCATCCATGTCAGCGACCTGGCGGAGGCGCACTGCGCGGCGCTCGCCTATCTCGACCAGGGCGGGCCGTCCGCCACTCTCAATTGCGGTTACGGCCGCGGCTATACGGTGCTGGAAACCATCGAGGCGGTGCGCCGCGCCTCGGGGCGCAATTTCGCCGTGCAGTATGCCGAGCGCCGCCCCGGCGACATCATGACCATGATCGCCGACACCACACGCATCCGCGCCACGCTGGACTGGACGCCGCGCTACGACAGCCTCGACATCATCGCCCGCCACGCGCTGGCGTGGGAAGAAAAGCTGCTGATCGAGCGTCAGGATCAGGTTCCACAGGCGGTTCCAGCCTGAACACGTTTCGCTGTAAAGTTCCATTTTGGCTTGAAAATCCGCGCCATAGCGGGCATTGAGACGGGCGTTTCGCATCAACCCTGACGGCTGCCGGCATGGCCGGGCGCCGATGGATCGCGGATGACCGACCTCCCACGCAAAGTGACCGACGACCCCGATGCGGCGATGGCTCTCATCCGCCGCCTGATCACCGAACAGGGGCTTCAGTACTGGCGGCGCTATGCCCTCGCCTTCGCGCTGATGGCCGTGTCCGCGGGCGCCACCGCCTCATCGGCATGGCTGCTCGGCGACGCCATCAACCGCACCTATGTCGATCGCGACATCCGGGGCATCATCCTCGTCTCCGTCGTGGTCATCCTCGTGTTCGCCGCCAAGGGCATCGCGGGCTACGGACAGTCGGTGATCCTGTCGCGGATCAGCAACGCCATCATCGCCAACAATCAGCGCCGACTGTTCTCGAAGCTGATGCGCGAGAATCTCGGCTTCTTCTCCGACCGCCACTCGTCCGAATTCCTGGCGCGGCTCGGCGCCGGCGCGGGGTCCGTCACCCAGGTGCTGAACCTGCTGATCAACGCGGTCGGCCGCGATCTGCTGTCGCTGATCGGCCTGCTCGCCGTGATGGTGATACAGGACCCGTGGATGTCGCTGTTCGGGCTGGTGGTCGCGCCGCCGGCCATCTTCGCCGTCCGCAAGCTGGTGAAGCGGATCAAGAACCTCGCCCACGCCCAGTTCACCCGTAACACCGCCATTCTGGAAACCATGCAGGAATCGCTGCAGGGCATCCGCACGGTGAAGGCCTTCACCCTCGAAGGCGCGATGGAAGAACGCATCGGCCGCAGCATCGACGCGGTCGAGGCCAATTCCAACAAGATGGCGCGCGTGGGTAACCGCTCGGGCCCGCTGATGGAAATGCTGGGCGGCTTCGCCATCGCCGGCTGCCTGATGTATGGCGGCTATCGCGTCATCGCCACCGGGGCCACGCCCGGCCAGTTCTTCTCCTTCATCACGGCGTTCCTGCTTGCCTACGAGCCGGCAAAGCGACTCGCCCGGCTCAACATCGACCTGAACAGTTCGCTGGTCGGCGCGCGCAAGCTGCTGGAAATCGTCGACAGTCCCGCGACCGAGCCCGACGACAGCGACAAGCCAGAGCTCGTGCTGACGGAGGCCAGCGTCAGCTTCCGCGACGTGACCTTCGCCTATCGCGACAACGAGACCGTGCTCCACCGCATGAACTTCACCGCCGAGCCGGGCCGCACCACCGCGCTGGTCGGCCCTTCGGGCGGCGGCAAGTCCACGGTGCTGTCGCTGCTGCTGCGGTTCTACGAGCCGCAACTGGGCGCCATCGTGATCGACGGGCAGATCATCTCCGACGTGTCGCGGCGCTCGCTGCGCCAGCAGATCGCCTATGTCGGGCAGGACGTCTACCTGTTCCGCGACACCATCCGCGCCAACATCGCGTTCGGCCGGCCCGGCGCCACCGAAGCCGAGATCGTGGCCGCGGCCAAGGCCGCCTACGCCCACGACTTCATCATGAGCTTCCCGCTCGGCTACGACACGCCGGTCGGCGAGCACGGCGCGCAACTGTCCGGCGGCCAGCGCCAGCGCGTCGCCATCGCCCGCGCGCTGATCAAGGACGCGCCGATCGTGCTGCTCGACGAGGCCACCGCCGCGCTCGATTCCGAATCCGAGCGGCTGGTGCAGGACGCCATCGCCCGGCTTTGCGAGAACCGCACCACCCTCGTGATCGCGCACCGGCTGCACACCATCATGCACGCCGACCAGATCCTCGTGGTGGAAGGCGGCACCGTGGTCGAAACCGGCCGCCACGACGAACTGCTGCGCCTCGGCGGCCGCTACTCCGTGTTCTATCGCCTGCAGCATCGGGACGCGAACCTGCTGGCTCCCATGGCGGAGAGCGCGTAAGATTGCTTCCGCGTTCGTTCCGTTCCACCTTCATCCTGCCTCCGGATATCCCATGAGCAGCAGCGCCTCTTTCGTCATCCCGGCCCTCGTTCAGCCTGCGCTTCCCGTGGCGGGAACGTCGCAGTCGTTTCCCGTGCGCCGGATCTGGTGCGTCGGGCGCAACTATCTCGAGCACATCCGCGAGATGGGCAACGACGAGCGGCAGCCGCCGTTCTTCTTCGCCAAGCACGCCGACATGATCGCGCATGACGGCGCGACCATCCCTTATCCGCTGCTGACCAAGGATTTCCACCACGAGGTCGAACTCGTGGTCGCGCTGAAAAGCGGCGGCGCCAACATCGCCCCCGACAAGGCGCTCGATCATGTCTACGGTTATGCGGTCGGCATCGACCTGACCCGCCGCGACCTGCAGATCGCCTCGCGCAAGAAGGAACAGCCCTGGGAGATCGGCAAGTCGTTCGACCAGTCCGCGCCGTGCGGCGCGCTGCGCCCGGCCAGCGAGATCGGCCATCCGGCCAAGGGCCGCATCTGGCTGTCGGTGAACGGCGTGCAGAAGCAGAACGGCGATCTCTCCGAACTGATCTGGAACGTCGCCGAGATCATCGCCAAGCTGTCCCAGCAGGTCTCGCTCGGCGCGGGCGACATCATCATGACCGGCACGCCCGCCGGTGTCGGACCGCTTCACCCGGGCGACAGGATCGAATGCGGCATCGACGG
>JAFKES010000192.1 GCA_017308495.1 Afipia sp. | reverse complement strand
GCGGCGCGCTGGGAAATCGAGAGACTGCAAAAAGATCTCCGGCGGAAAGAAGCAGCGTTGGAATCGGTGAAGAAGGCGGTATCCGCTTGGCAGATCGAGACCCAAGCATGGGTACGCAATGCCATCGAGCTTGGTTTGCTTCCTGTCGGCACTCAGATTCCTGCGGAGTGGATCAATATCATTGATCTTTTAAGACGTGCTGCCGGGGCGAATACAAGAACAGCGTTTACGTCGCTGGATTCAATCGACCCGACATTGCAGCAGTTGGGAGCACTTCGGCAGGAAGAGAATGAAGCCGCCGCAGAGCTTGCTGAGCGCAGACAACGGCTAAGTGAGATCCAACGGCTACTAAACAACAGCGAAGACTACGGTTCCGCTGTCCGCATTCAGCGTGACCGTTTGGATATCGCCGGCTGGCTTCGCACCCGAACGCAAGATTCAGATGATCCACTTGTCACGCTAGGCGACGGGGGCAGAGATAAGCTCGATACATTGGCGCAGGCGTTGGCGGGCCTAGACGTTCAAATTCGGACGCAGCCGGGCCTTTCGGATGCATTCGACAGAGAGAGACTACGGTTGAGAGCCGAAGTTGAAGCAGCAACAGCTAGGTTGGCGAACGCACGGCAGACGATTGCCCTGCTCGAGCAACGATCGGAACAGGTCCGTGCAGCAACCTACCGGCAGGACCGCATTGAGCGGTTCGTTGGCCGGCTGGAACAAGCCTTACAATCCTTCGATAGAGCGGACGACAATTCCGAGCTCGCTGAGGAAGTCGCTGGTATCAGGGAGCAGATTGAACAACTACGTGCGATTTATTCGGAAACTCAGGTCTCCCGAAAGACACAAAATGCCCTGCGGCAAATCGAAAACATCGCAGCCACGATTATTCCGACGCTCGATGCCGAATGGCCCAATGCCCCAATACAACTTGTGATCAATGATTTAACAATCAAAGTCATACATACTGAGAGAGAGGACTATTTGTGGGAAATAGGTAGCGGCGCGAACTGGCTCGCGTATCACGTTGCTGTCACAATGGCGCTCCAACGCTTCTTCATTGAAACGCCCCATCACCCGGTCCCAGGATTGGCAATCTACGATCAACCCAGTCAGGTTTACTTCCCAAGAGGATTTGCTTCTGCCGAATATGAAGATCGACCCGGTCGTACTCGTGATGAAGACATCGCCGCTGTAAGAGCGGTGTTCGAAGCTTTGGGTCGAGAAGCTATCCGGGCCAAAGGGCAACTTCAAGTAATCGTCTTGGATCATGCCGGACCAGATGTATGGGGCGAAATTGAAGGGGTCACGCTCGCGCACGAATGGCGCAACGACCAAAAGCTCGTCCCGCCAGGCTGGTTAGACGGCACCACCGCTTCAACCACCTAGTCATCTGTTTTCATCGGGCCGACTTTTGCGAACACTATCTGCGGCCTAATGTGTTGCAGTCAGACACGTCTATGGGATTGTTCCCGAATCGGTCGAAGGACTCGAAAGACGGGAAATCGCAAGGACTGTACTTCGTATTTTATCGCCCCAAAATCTCCCAAAGTCGCCCTCGACTGAGTCGTGCCATGGCCGAAATCCAATTGTCTGATCCGTCAGTCTGGCAGTCCCGCGCAGCGCAAGCACGGCGTATCGCGAGCATGCTGCTCGGCCACGACGCGGAAATGGTCGAGACTTATGCCCGGGAATGCGAAGAGCAAGGCCGGAACGCCTCCGCGAGGGCGAGATATTCCCTTTCCCTCGTACCGGTCGATTCAAATCGCGTCGGGCGTCTAACCCCGGGCCGATCAACGGCCGGCACGCGCGCGGCTTAGCCCTCATAATTCCGATCATTGTTGGGAGCGAGTGACCGTGGCCCGGTGACTCCGCCAATTACCTGTTTTCATACGCCATCCTACGACCGCCATCTGATCCTTGTTGCGTCCGCCCGGATCATGCCTTTTCTAATCATCCCCACGACGGGATCGCCATCGGCGGTCTCAAACGGTGGGGACCGGGGTGGCAAACCAATCCAATCGATCCGAAGCGACGCAACGTGGCGCGCGCATGCTGCGCACGGCGCTCGGGCCTGCGATCACCGCGTGGCTGGAGGAGCCTTCCGTCGTCGAGGTGATGCTCAACCCCGACGGCCGGCTTTGGATCGATCGGTTGAAGGGTGGACTGGAAGACACCGGCGAGCGGCTGTCGCCGGCTGATGGCGAGCGCATCGTGCGCCTGGTTGCGCATCACGTCGGCGCCGAAGTCCATCCGGGTTCGCCGCGCGTCTCTGCCGAATTGCCAGAGACTGGTGAGCGGTTCGAAGGCTTGATCCCGCCGGTCGTCGCCGCACCGACGTTTGCGATCCGCAAGCCAGCGGTTGCGGTGTTCACCCTCGAGGACTACGTCGCGGCCGGCATCATGCAGCCGAGGCAGGCCGATCTGCTGCGCCTCGCAGTCCAGAAGCGAAAGAACGTCCTGGTCGCCGGCGGCACCTCGACCGGCAAGACCACACTGGTCAACGCATTACTCGCGGAGGTCGCCAAGACGTCAGACCGCGTGGTGCTGATTGAGGATACCCGCGAGCTGCAATGCGCGGCACCGAACCTCGTGGCGCTGCGCACCAAGGATGGCGTCGCGTCGCTCTCCGATCTGGTGCGTTCTTCATTGCGGCTGCGGCCAGACCGAATCCCCGTTGGCGAAGTGCGCGGCGCCGAGGCGCTGGAGCTGCTCAAAGCCTGGGGAACCGGCCATCCCGGCGGCATCGGCACCATTCACGCGGGCTCGGCCATCGGCGCGCTGCGCCGTCTCGAACAACTGATCCAGGAAGCGGTCATCACCGTGCCGCGCGCGCTGATCGCGGAGACCATCAATCTCATCGTCGTCCTCGAAGGCCGCGGCTCGCAACGACGCGTCGCCGAACTGGCCGCGGTCCGTGAGCTGTCGCCTGCCGGCGACTACGTCCTCCTCTCAAGCAATCCCGAAACCATCCCCGAAAGTGACCGGTCATGATCGTCCATCGCGCTCGTCCGTCGCATCGTCTCACCCTTGCGGCAGTCCTAGTCGCCCTCACCACACTGCCGGCATACGCGGCCGGCTCCAACATGCCGTGGGAGCAACCGCTCAATCAGATCCTGCAATCGGTCGAGGGGCCGGTCTCCAAGATCATCGCGGTGATCATCATCGTCACCACCGGTCTCACTCTTGCCTTCGGCGACACATCCGGCGGCTTCCGGCGGCTGATCCAGATCGTGTTCGGGTTGTCGATTGCCTTCGCGGCGTCGAGTTTCTTCCTGTCGTTCTTCTCGTTCGGCGGGGGAGCGGTGATCTGATGGCCGACATCGTCGAACCCGTCCCCGGCTTTTACGCGCCCGTGCATCGCTCCTTGAGCGATCCGATCCTGCTCGGCGGCGCGCCGCGCACGGTCGCCATCGCCAACGGCACGCTCGCCGCCGCGATCGGCCTCGGTCTGCGTCTATGGATTCCGGGACTTCTGCTGTGGGCGATCGGACACGCGGCCGCGGTCTGGGCGGCCAAGCGCGACGCGCAATTCGTCGACGTGGTGCGACGTCACCTGCGCTACCCCGCGCATTTTGGAGGGTGAGCGCGATGATGAACCTCTCAGAATATCGCAAGCGCCCTGCTCTCTTAGCCGACTTCCTGCCTTGGGCCGCACTGATCGCGCCCGGCGTCGTGCTCAACAAGGACGGCAGCTTCCAGCGCACCGCGCGGTTTCGCGGACCAGATCTGGATTCCGCGACACCTTCAGAACTCGTCGGTACGACCGCGCGTCTCAACAACGCGTTGCGACGTCTGGGCTCCGGCTGGGCGATCTTCGTCGAGGCGCAGCGCAACGCCGCCAACCGCTATCCCGACAGCCGCTTCCCCGACCCCGTCTCGGCGCTGGTCGATGCCGAACGCCGGGCACAATTCGAGGAGCAAGAAGCGCATTTCGAGAGCGCGTATTTCCTGACGCTGTGCTGGCTGCCCCCGGCGGAAGACGCCGCGCGCGCCGAAGCCTGGCTCTATGAAGGGCGCGAGCGCGGCGGCGTCGACGGTCACGAGGTGCTGCGCGGCTTCATCGATCGCACCGGACGCGTGTTGCAACTGATCGAAGGCTTCGTGCCGGACGCGGCCTGGCTCGATGATAGCGAGACGCTGACCTACCTGCACGCCTGCATCTCGACCAAGCGCCATCGCGTCCGAGTGCCCGAGATTCCGATGCAGCTCGATGCGCTGCTGGTCGATGAACCGATGGCGGGCGGTCTCGAACCGCGATTGGGATCGCAGCATCTGCGCACGCTGAGCGTTATCGGATTCCCGACCGCGACCTTCCCCGGCGTGCTCGACGAGTTGAACCAACTCGCGTTTCCGTATCGCTGGTCGACGCGGGCGATCATGCTCGACAAGACCGACGCCACGAAGTTGCTCACCAAGATCCGCCGGCAGTGGTTCGCCAAGCGCAAATCGGTCGCGGCCATTCTGAAGGAGGTGATGACCAACGAGGCCTCGACACTTCTTGACACCGACGCGGCCAATAAGGCCGCCGATGCCGACGCCGCCTTGCAAGAACTCGGCAGCGACATGATCGGCCAGGCCTACGTCACCGCGACGATCACGGTGTGGGATGCCGATCCGCGCACCGCTGACGAGAAGCTACGGCTGGTCGAAAAGGTGATCCAAGGCCGGGACTTCACCTGCATCGTCGAGACCGTGAATGCAATCGAAGCCTGGCTCGGCTCCCTGCCCGGCCATGTCTACGCCAATGTCCGGCAGCCGCCGGTCTCCACCCTCAATCTCGCCCATATGATCCCGCTCTCGGCGGTATGGGCGGGACCGGAACGGGACGAGCACCTCGGTGCACCCCCGCTGTTCTTTGCCAAGACCGAAGGCGCGACCCCGTTCCGGTTCTCTATCCACGTTGGCGATGTCGGCCATACCCTGATCGTCGGTCCGACCGGCGCTGGCAAGTCCGTGCTGCTGGCGCTGATGGCGCTACAGTTCCGCCGCTACGCGCACAGCCAGATCTTCGCGTTCGATTTCGGCGGCAGCATACGTGCCGCGGCGATCGCGATGGGCGGCGACTGGCACGATCTCGGCGGTGCTCTCTCCGATGACAGCGCGATGTCGGTGACCTTGCAACCGCTGGCCGCGATCGACGATGCCGCTGAGCGCGGCTGGGCAGCCGAATGGATCGCGTCGATTCTCGCCCGCGAGGGCATCACCGTCACGCCGGAGGCCAAGGAACATCTGTGGACGGCGCTGACGTCGCTGGCCTCCGCGCCCGTTGGCGAACGAACACTGACAGGCCTTTCCGTACTGCTGCAGTCGAGCGCGCTGAAACAAGCGCTGCGGCCCTATTGCCTCGGCGGGCCGTTCGGCCGCCTGCTCGATGCCGAGGCCGAACGCTTGGGCGATGCGCCGGTACAGGCGTTCGAGACCGAGGGCCTGATCGGCAGCGCCGCAGCGTCCGCCGCGTTTTCCTATCTATTCCATCGCATTGAAGGCCGGCTCGACGGTTCACCGACGTTGCTGATCATCGATGAAGGCTGGCTGGCGCTCGAC
>JAFKES010000191.1 GCA_017308495.1 Afipia sp. | reverse complement strand
TGGGCGTCGGAACCCTTGCCGCCGAAGTGGCCGTCCTCGATGTACTTCTTGGCGTTGTCCCATGCGCCGCCGCCCGAGGTCATCGAGATCGCGACGAACAGGCCGGTGACGATCACGCCGAGCAGCATCGCGCCGACCGCCGAGAACGCCGCCGACTTGCCGGCGGCTCCGCCGCCCGCGATGGCGTAGATCACGAAGTAGACGAAGATCGGCGACAGCACCGGCAGCAGCGACGGAATGATCATTTCCTTGATCGCAGCCTTGGTGAGCAGGTCGACCGCCCTGCCGTAGTCCGGCTTGTCGGTGCCCTTCATGATGCCGGGCTTCTCGCGGAACTGACGACGCACTTCCTCGACGATCGCACCGGCGGCACGGCCCACGGCGGTCATGCCCATCGCGCCGAACAGGTACGGCAGCAGGCCGCCGAACAGCAGGCCGACCACGACGTAGGGATTGTTCAGCGAGAAGTCCGGAGCGACGCCGACGAAATACGGGCTCTTGTTGGCGATGAAGAACTTGAGATCTTCATTGTAGGCCGCGAACAGCACCAGCGCGCCGAGACCGGCGGAGCCGATGGCGTAGCCCTTGGTGACGGCCTTGGTGGTGTTGCCGACCGCGTCGAGCGCGTCGGTGGACTTGCGCACTTCCTTCGGCAGGCCGGCCATTTCCGCGATGCCGCCGGCGTTGTCCGTGACCGGGCCGAAGGCGTCGAGCGCGACGATCATGCCGGCCAGCGCCAGCATGGTGGTGGTCGCGATCGCGATGCCGAACAGGCCGGCGAGGCTGTAGGTGATCAGGATGCCGGCGATGATGACGATCGCCGGAAGCGCGGTCGACTCCATCGAGATGGCGAGACCCTGGATCACGTTGGTGCCGTGGCCGGTAACCGAGGCCTGGGCGATCGACTTCACCGGGCGATAGTCGGTGCCGGTGTAGTATTCGGTGATCCAGATGATGAGACCCGTCACCGCGAGGCCGACGAGACCGCACTGGAACAGCGCCATGCCGGTGTAGCTAACGCCCGTGAGCGCGCCGAAGCCGATCAGATAGTGAATGGCGATGGCAAGGCCGAAGATCGACAGCACGCCGGTGGCGATCAGGCCCTTGTACAGCGCGCCCATGATCGACTGGCTCGACCCGAGCTTGACGAAGAAGGTGCCGATGATCGAGGTGATGATGCAGATGCCGCCGATGGCGAGCGGCAGCGTCATCACGTTCGCGAGCTGCGGCGACTTGGCGAAGAAGATCGCCGCCAACACCATGGTCGCGACCGCGGTCACGGCGTAGGTCTCGAACAGGTCGGCGGCCATGCCGGCGCAGTCGCCGACGTTGTCGCCGACGTTGTCCGCGATAGTCGCCGGGTTGCGCGGATCGTCTTCGGGAATGCCCGCTTCCACCTTGCCGACGAGATCGCCGCCGACGTCCGCACCCTTGGTGAAGATGCCGCCGCCGAGACGCGCGAAGATCGAGATCAGCGACGCGCCGAAGCCAAGCGCCACCAGCGCATCGACCACGGTGCGGCTGTTGGGGGCGAGGCCCGCGAACTGGGTGAGGTAGATGAAGTACAGCGTCACGCCGAGCAGCGCGAGGCCAGCCACCAGAAGGCCGGTGATCGCGCCGGCCTTGAAGGCCAGCTCAAGACCGCCCGCCAGCGACTTGGTCGCCGCCTGCGCGGTGCGGACGTTGGCACGAACCGAGACGTTCATGCCGATGAAGCCCGCCGCACCCGACAGGATCGCGCCGATGGCGAAGCCGACCGCCACCAGCACGCCGAGGAAATAGGCCAGCAGCGCGAAGATCACGATGCCGACCAGGCCGATGGTGGTGTACTGGCGACGCAGATAGGCCTGCGCGCCTTCGCGCACCGCCGCCGCAATTTCCTGCATGCGAGCATTGCCCGCGTCTGCTGCGAGTACCGACGAGGTCGCCCACGCGGCATAGACGATGGACAGTGCTCCTGCGAGCACGATCAACCATAAAGCTGTCATTGAATTTGCCTCAGATCCTGACTGTGTTCCCCAAACCGCCCGGTGGCCGTTTCAGGCGCGGCCCCAGCGTAAAAAGATGGCATACCCCTTTGAAAGGCGTGCTCCTGCCCCAATTCGGCGCGGACAATGCCAAAATCACACCCGTGACGCAACGCCACCTGCGGCGAAACGACGGTTTTTCGGGCGATTCCATGATCACTGCGGCAGTTTTCGCGCAGTCTGCAAAGCCGACTATGGCAAAACGCCCGCCGAAACCGCTAAAAGCCTCAGAAGTGGCTGTAGGACAGCCGTTCGAACAGCACCGGCCGGCCCGAGGCGTCGAGGAACCGGGGCGGGTCGGAGGCGGCCGTGATCCGGCCGATCGACGTGAGCCGCACGCCAAGCCCCTGAACGGCGGCGGCAAAGGCGTCCCACCGATTCTCCGGAATGGTGCACAGGATTTCGTAGTCATCGCCGCCCGCCACCAGCGCCTCCATCCGGGTCTGCCCGGAAGCCAGCAGCGCCTGCGCCGGCGCCGACAGCGGCACCGCGGCCAGTTCGATCTCCGCCGACTGGCGCGAGGCCGCGCACAGCTTAGCCAGATCGCCAGCGAGGCCGTCGGAGACATCCATGGTGGCGCTGGCATGATCGCGGAGAACGATGGCGACGGCGTTGCGCGGCTCCGGCACGCGGTAGTGCCCGGTGAGAAAATCGCGGGACGACGCGTCGAGGCCGTCACCGGCGATCCGTCCGGTGAGAAGCCCGAGGCCGAGCGTCGCATCGCCGATGGTGCCGGTGACCGCGACCCGGTCCCCTGCCCGCGCGCCGTGGCGGTGGATCATCCGGCCCGGCAGCACCCGGCCGAAGGCGGTGACGGAGATCATCACCGGCCCCGGCGTGGATACGGTGTCACCGCCCAGCAGCGGACAGCGGAAAGCGGCGGCGTCCTCCCCCAGCGCGCGCGCGAACGGCGCGAGCCACTCCTCCCGCGCCTCGCGCAGCGCCAGCGTCAGCACGAATCCGGCGGGCTCCGCGCCCTTGGCGGCGAGGTCCGACAGATTGACCCGCAATGCCTTGCGCGCAAGCGTGTCTGGCGGATCGGATGGCAGAAAGTGAACGCCTTCGACGATGGCGTCAGTGGTGACGACGATATCGCTGCCCGAGGGCGTCAGCAGCGCGGCGTCGTCGATCAGGCCCAGCGCACCAGGATCGGTGGCGAGCGGTCGGAAATAGCGCGCGATCAGATCGTCTTCACCGGAGGCCATTCGTTCCACCTGACGTGAATTCGGCCGCCATGACCGGGCATGACGGGTTACATCTACCCCCGCGCGAATTCGCCGGCCCGGAACTGGCGCGCGATCTGGTCGAGCACGGCATTGACCATGCCGGTTTCGTCCCGGTCCACGAAGGCGTGGGCGACATCGACATATTCGGAGACGACGACGCGCGCCGGAATATCCTTGCGGTGCTCAAGCTCATAGGCCCCTGCCCGCAGCGTCGCGCGCAGGATGGCGTCGATGCGCTTCAGCGGCCAGCCGCTCTCCAGCGCCTTGTCGATCAACGGATCGAGCCGGTTCTGGTCGCGCACCACGCCGGAGACGATGTCACGGAAGAACGCAGCCTCCGCCGGAAGGTAGGTGTCGCCCTCGACCTCGTTGCCGAGCCAGTGACTCTCGAACTCGGCGAAAATGTCGTTGATGCCCGCGCCGGCGATATCCATCTGGTAAAGCGCCTGCACGGCGGCGAGCCGCGCCGCGCCGCGCCGGTTGGCTTTTTTGTCGCCGGCGCCCTTGCCGGCGGACTTGGTGTTGTCGCTCATAGCGGTTTCGCCAGACGCTTCTTGATCCGCATCATGGTGAGCGCGGCGCGGGCGGCGTCGCCGCCCTTGTTCAGCCGGTCGGCGCGGGCGCGCTCCCATGCCTGATCGGTGGTGTTGACGGTGATGATGCCGTTGCCGAGCGGCAGGCCGCGCGCCACCGACAGGTCCATCAGCGCGCGCGAGGATTCCATCGACACGATCTCGAAATGGATGGTGTCGCCGCGTACCACGCAGCCGAGCGCGATGGCGCCGTCATAAGGCCGGCCGTTCTTCTTCGAAGCATCCATGGCGATGGCGATGGCCGCCGGAATTTCCAGCGCGCCGGGCACGCTGATGACGTCGTAGCCGACGCCGGCGGCCTCGAGCTCGGTCACCGCGCCGTTCAGCAGCGCCTCCTGAATATCATCGTAGAAACGCGCCTCAATGATGACGACGCGGGAGCCGCCGATGTCAGTGTCGTCCTTCAGTACGGCGCGGCGCGGTTCGGCCATTGGTCAATCCAGTCTCAACGGGTTGTTTGGTCGCGCGTTTGTAGTCGCTGCCCGGTACAAAGCCAAGCACCGCCAAGCACCGGTATGCCGTTTCAGGCCAGCAATGCGGCTGCGGACGACCTCAATTCGCCCGCATCTCCGTGAGCCGTGCCGCATAGCGCGCCATCATATCGACCTCGATATTGATCTCGCTGCCGGCGCGCCAGCCGTTGAGGGTCGTTACCTGCAACGTATGGGGGATGATGAGCACCGAGAAGCGGTCGTCTTCGGCGGTGTTGACGGTGAGCGACACGCCGTCGAGGGTGATCGAGCCCTTGGCGGCGATGAACTTCGCCAGATCGCGCGGCGCGCGCAACTCGAACCGCGCCATGTCCGGCAGATCGTCCCGCGCCACGATGGTGGCGATTCCATCGACATGGCCCGAGACGATGTGGCCGCCGAGTTCGTCGCCGATCTTGAGCGCGCGTTCGAGATTGAGGCGTGTGCCCGCGCCCCAGCCCTTCGCCGTGGTCAGGCGCAGCGTCTCGGCGGCGGCATCGACCTCGAACCATGTCCGGCCTCCGTCGACGCCGGAACGAACCACCGTCAGGCACACGCCGTTGCAGGCGATAGAGGCGCCGTCGGCGATGGTGGCCTGATCATAGCGGCAGGCGATGCGCAGCCGGTGCAACTGGCCCTGCGCGGTGGGCGCAAGGCTGACGATCTCGCCGAGATCGGTGATGATGCCTGTGAACATTTAGATACGCTCATATACGGTGAGGGTGTCCCGCCCCAAAGCCTCGGTAGCACGCGCGCGCCAGCGAGGCGACTGCGTGATCGCCGACAGCGGCTGCGTGTCGAGCGCCGGAATGCCATCCATGCCGATCTCGTCCGGTCCACGCAGCAGCCAGACTTCGTCGACAAGGCCGGCGCTCAGGAACGACGACGCCACCCGCGCGCCGCCCTCCACCATCAGCCGGGTTATACCCTGGGCCGACAATATCCGCAGCACGGCCGCCAGATCGAGTCCCGGCAGGTGATAGTCGACCGGCAGGTGAACCACATGCGCCCCCGCCGCCCCGAGCTTCGCCGCGGCGGCTGCTTCGGCGGTCTCGGCGGCCATCAGCCATAGCGGATGTTCGCGCGCGGAATGCACCAGCCGGCTTGCGCCCGGCAGCCGTAGCGCGCGGTCGAGCACCACCCGCACCGGCGAACGCGCCGCCATGCCCGGCAGCCGGCAGGTTAGCAGCGGATCGTCCGCCAGCGCCGTGCCGATGCCGATCAGAAGCGCGTCGCTCTGCGCGCGCAGCAGGTGGACGCGCGCCCGCGCCGCCTC
>JAFKES010000190.1 GCA_017308495.1 Afipia sp. | reverse complement strand
ACCTTGAGCCCCAGAACCTTGCCGAGTTCGCAGGCGGCGAGGCCGACGCCGCCGGCCGCGCCGAACACCGCCAGCGTCTCTCCGGGCTTGGGATCGGCGCGGTCTTCCAGCGCATGCAGCGCCGTGCCGTAGATCACGATGACGCCGGCAGCGCGGTCGAAGTCGAGATTGTCGGGAATCTTCACGCACGAGCTTGCAGGCAGCGCGATCTTCTGACGCGCGCCGTTATATCCGCAGGAGGCGGCAACGCGATCGCCGGGCTTGAGGTCGGTGACGCCCGGACCGACGCTTTCGATCACACCGGCGATCTCGGCCGCGGGCGAAAATGGAAACGGCGGCTTGACCTGGTATTTGCCCTGAATCATCAGCAGGTCGAAGAAATTCAGCGCCGCCGCCTTGATGGCGATCACCACTTCGCCGGGTCCTGCCACCGGATCGGGAATGTCGGCGAGCACCAGCTCGTCGGGTCCGCAATATTGCGTGCAGAGAATGGCTTTCATGGAGGCACCTGACCGGTTCGGAGGGACAGGCGACTTCTTGCCGGATTTGACGCGGCGCGACAATCGGCTTGCGGGCTCGAACTATGTTTGAAAAGGTGCCCGCCCGTGGCCGATCATGGAACGAAGACGTGAAACGCCAATAAGGCTGCGACCAGAGGCAGCGGGGTGGGTTAACGGTCCGACAAGCGGTTTGCGCTCTAGTGGCGCGGGGTCCCGCGCTTTCGCTCCTTGCCATCCTCCGTGTCGTCTCCCGGTGACATTCTCCGATGGCATTTTCCGAAATCATGGCTTCCGAAGTCATGGCGGGCCATCTTCCAGTCACAATATTGAGGGACGGGTTCCGGGTATGTTCTTGCAGCAAAAATCGACCGCTCTGGCGGCGGCTCTTTCGGTGCTCGCCGCTGCGTCCCTCGGCTTCGCCACCTTGGCCGCCGCGCAGACCCCGCAGCCCAAAACGGCCGCCAAGCCGGCCGCGAAATCCACGGCCAAACCCACGACGACGGCGGCGCCCGCCAAATCCACCGCGAAGCCTGCGGCCAAATCCGCGGCCAAGCCGGCCGCAAAGCCCCCCGCGCCCGCCGCCGCCGGCCATGCCGAGCCGACGCTGATCGGCCAGTTCGGGACCTGGGGCGCCTACACCGCGACGCCGAGCGGCCGCAAAGTCTGCTTTGCCCTCGCCAAGCCGGCATCATCGAAGACCAATCCGCCCAACCGCCCGCGCGATCCGTCCTATGTGTTCATCTCGACCCGCCCGGCGGAGAAGGTGGCCAACGAGGTCTCGGTGATGATCGGTTATGCGCTCAAGCCCGGTTCCGAGGGGTCGGTGGAGATCGGCAACACGCGCTTTGCGATGTACACCCAGGGCGACGGCCTGTGGATCAAGAACGCGGCCGAGGAGGAGCGGCTGGTGGACGCGCTGCGCCGGGGCGGCGACGCCGTGGTCAAGGGCGTTTCCGCCAAGGGCACTGAAACCATCGACACCTTCCCGCTCAAGGGCCTGTCGCAGGCGCTCGACAAGCTGGCGCAGGAGTGCAAGCGGTGAATTTTCTTTCCCTCTCCCACAAGGGAGAGGGACGAATCACGCCGTGTGCCATGCGCCGGGACAAGCCGCCCGTTTGACGCTAAAAGACCGCCATGACCCCGCATATCGCAATTCCGCTCGAAAAGACCGCGCTCGAAACCTACGTGCCGCCGGCCAAGCCGTCGCTGGTCGGGCTGTCGCGCGCGGACCTGATGGCGCGGCTCGGCGACATCGGCGTGCCGGACAAGCAGCGCAGGATGCGCGCGCAGCAGCTCTGGCACTGGATGTATGTGCGCGGCGCCAACAGCTTCGCCGAGATGAGCAACGTCTCGAAGGACATGCGCGCCGCGCTGGAGCAGCATTTCACCGTCGACCGCCCCGAGGTCGTCGCCGAACAGGTTTCCAATGACGGCACCCGTAAATGGCTGCTGCGGCTGCCGGGCGACGGCGTCGGCCGCGCCCACGAGATCGAGTGCGTCTATATTCCCGAAACCGACCGCGGCACGCTGTGCGTGTCGTCGCAAGTCGGCTGCACGCTGAATTGTTCGTTCTGCCACACCGGCACCCAGCGGCTGGTGCGCAACCTCACCGCCGGCGAGATCGTCGGTCAGGTGATGGTGGCGCGCGATCGTCTCAACGATTGGGTCGATCGCGACACGCCGAACGGCAACCGCCTCGTCACCAACATCGTGCTGATGGGCATGGGCGAGCCGCTGTACAATTTCGACGCGGTGCGCGACGCGCTGCTGCTGATGTCGGACGGCGAGGGCATCGGCATCTCCCGCCGCCGCATCACGCTGTCGACCTCCGGCGTGGTGCCCAACATCGCCCGCATCGGCGCGGAGACCGGCGTGATGCTGGCGATCTCGCTGCATGCGGTGCGCGACGAACTGCGCAATGAGCTGGTGCCGCTCAACCGCAAATATCCGATCCGCGAACTGCTCGACGCCTGCCGCAACTATCCCGGGGCATCGAACGCGCGCCGCATCACCTTCGAATATGTGATGCTCAAGGACGTCAACGATTCGCTCGACGACGCGAAGCTGCTGGTGAAGCTGCTCAAGGACATTCCGGCCAAGATCAACCTGATCCCGTTCAATCCGTGGCCGGGCAGCCGCTATGAATGCTCCGATTGGGACCGGATCGAAAAGTTCTCCGAATACATTTTCAGCGCCGGCTATTCCTCGCCGGTGCGCACGCCGCGCGGCCGCGACATCCTCGCCGCCTGCGGCCAGCTCAAGTCGGAAACGGAGAAATTGTCGGTGCGCGAACGCGACGCGCTGCGCGCCATGGCGATGACGGATTGAGATGTGGGGTATTTGCCCCGCGAAGCATCCACGCGCGCGATCACTCCCTCTCCCCCAAGGGGACAGGTGAAAGAAGCAAGGCCGGGCACGACAAATGATCGACCTGTTTCGCTGCGCTGAAAGGCTAACGGGAATTTCATGGCCCTGATCGGACGGATATTCGCGGTGTTCTTCGGCTTCCTCGCCGCGTGTTTCGTGGCGGGGGCGGTGGTGCTGTATGCGCTGTTCTTTCCCGAGATGAGCGACCTGTCGCTGGAACTCGATCAGGACGTGATCAACATCGTCCTCGGCGTCGGCTTCGTGCTGTTCAGCGGCTTCGCGCTGCTGCCGGCGCTGGCGGTGGCGCTGGTGACGGAGGCGTTTTCCATCCGCCACATCCTCGCCTATGCGGTGGGCGGCGGCCTCGCCGGGATGTTGTGCTATCTCGGCTTCATCCCGTTCGACACCGAGACCCTGCAGTTCGAGGGCATCGTGCGCCGCCATCTCGAGGTGATGACCGGCGCCGGCATTCTCGGCGGCGTGGTGTACTGGATGATCGCCGGCCGCAATGCCGGGGCGTGGCGCGATGCGCCGCCGTCTCCGCCGGCCCCGCCGCCGTTGCCACGATGACCCGTTGCCGCCTCCGCGGCTTTCCATCGCGATCGCGCTCCGCTAAACAGCCGCCATGAACCGGACCGGACTTTTCATCGCGCTGACCATCGCCGTCGTCGCCGGCCTCGTCTTCGGGCTCTCCCCCGATCTCGACATCCGCATTTCCGGCATGTTCTACGACGCCACCATCCGCGCCTTCCCGCTGGCGCGATATGCCGGCGCGGAGTTCGCGCGCCGCGCCGCGATGTGGGTGACGTGGCTTCTGGTGCTGCCAGCGATGGTCGCCTTCGTGGTCAAGATGATCTGGCCGGTGAAACCGCTGATGATGTCCGGCCGTGCCATGACGTTCCTGCTGGTCACCATGCTGCTGTCGGCCATCGTGCTGTCGAACGTGGTGTTCAAGGGGTTCTGGGGCCGGCCGCGCCCGGTGGCGGTGTCGCAGTTCAACGGCAAGCTCGATTTCGTGCCGTGGTGGGACCCGCGCGGCAAGTGCCCGAAGAACTGCTCGTTCTTCTCGGGCGAGGGCGCCACCGCGTTCTGGACCTATGCGCCCGCCGCGCTCGCGCCGCCGGCGTGGCGGCCGGTCACTTACGCCGCCGCCACCGCCTTCGGCGTCGCCACCGGCGGCTGGCGCATCGCCTTCGGCGGCCACTTCTTCACCGACGTGCTGTTCTCCGGCGTCGCCTCGTTCCTGGTGGTGTGGCTGTGTTACGCCTTCATCTACCGCTGGCCCTCCACCCGCATGACCGACGCCGGCATCGACGCCGGGCTGACGCGGTTCGCCTGGCCGGGCTATCGCTGGCGCCAGAAGCTGCGCGGCCGCGATGTCGGTCCCTCGCCGCGGATCCGGCCGGAAGCGGCCGGGTAAATCGGCTGGCCTTCCCATCGCCCGTCAATCTTTCTATAGAAAGCCGACCTGAAGTTGGGCCATACCGGGCGCACTTCGGCACGTCAGCCGCGCATCCATACCGCCCCGCCAAACCGCCTGAATGGACGTTCCATGAGCACGATTCTGAAGAGCCTTCCCAAGGGAGAAAATGTCGGCATCGCGTTCTCGGGCGGGCTCGACACCAGCGCGGCGCTGCTGTGGATGAAGCAGAAGGGCGCGCGCGTGTTCGCCTACACCGCCAATCTCGGCCAGCCCGATGAGGCCGATTACGACGAGATCCCGCGCAAGGCGATGGAGTTCGGCGCCGAGAAGGCGCGCCTGGTGGATTGCCGCACGCAGCTGGTGCACGAGGGTATTGCCGCGATCCAGTCGGGCGCGTTCCATGTCTCGACGGGTGGCATCGCCTATTTCAACACCACGCCGCTCGGCCGCGCCGTGACCGGTACCATGCTGGTCTCGGCCATGAAGGAGGACGGCGTCAACATCTGGGGCGACGGCTCGACCTACAAGGGCAACGACATCGAGCGGTTCTATCGCTACGGACTGCTGACCAATCCAGGCCTGCGCATCTACAAGCCGTGGCTCGACCAGCAGTTCATCGACGAACTGGGCGGCCGCGCCGAGATGTCGGCGTTCATGACCGCCCACGGCTTCGCCTACAAGATGAGCGCCGAGAAGGCCTATTCGACCGACAGCAATCTGCTCGGCGCGACGCATGAGGCCAAGGATCTCGAACACCTCGACAGCGGCATCACCATCGTCAATCCGATCATGGGCGTGCCGTTCTGGCGCGACGACTGCACTGTGAAGGCCGAGAAGGTCGCGGTGCGGTTCGAGGAAGGCCAGCCGGTGGCGCTGAACGGCAAGACCTTCGCCGATCCGGTCGCGATGTTCCTGGAGGCCAACGCTATCGGCGGCCGTCACGGCCTCGGCATGAGCGACCAGATCGAGAACCGGATCATCGAGGCCAAGAGCCGCGGCATCTATGAAGCGCCGGGCATGGCGCTGCTGCACATCGCCTATGAGCGCCTCGTCACCGGCATCCACAACGAAGACACCATCGAGCAATACCGCATCAGCGGCATGCGCCTTGGCCGCCTGCTCTATCAGGGCCGCTGGTTCGATTCGCAGGCCCTGATGCTGCGCGAAACCGCACAGCGCTGGGTAGCGCGCGCGGTCACCGGCGAAGTGACGCTCGAACTGCGCCGGGGCAACGACTACTCGATCCTCAACACGCAGAGTCCCAACCTGACCTATGCGCCGGAGCGGCTCAGCATGGAGAAGGTCGAGGACGCGCCGT
>JAFKES010000189.1 GCA_017308495.1 Afipia sp. | reverse complement strand
TGAGCAAGCGCACGCGCGGGCTGATCACCCGCGACGACCTCGCCCGCATGAAGCCGACGAGCTACCTCGTCAATACCGCGCGCGGGCCGATCGTGGAGGAAACGGCGCTGATCGACACCTTGCAGCGCCGCGCCATCGCCGGCGCCGGGCTCGACACCTTCTGGCAGGAGCCGCTGCCGGTCGCCCATCCGCTGCGCGGGCTCGACAACGTAGTGCTGACGCCGCATCTCGGCTACGTCACTCGCGAGAACTATCGCCGCTACTACGGCGACATGGTGGAAGACATCGCCGCCTGGCTCGACGGCGTGCCGGTGCGGGTGATGACGTAACGCGGCGCCAACAAAAGCCCGACAGACATGTCGGGCTTTTTCGTATGAAGAAGCCAGAATCCATCAGAACCGGTAGTTCACGCCCGCACGCACCACGTCGAAATCGAAGTCGCCAAAATTGGCGACGAACGACGCCGGGGCATACGGAATCTGCGGCGTCACGGCAGACGCCCGCGTGCTGGTTTTGCCGAGGTTCACATAAAGATATTCGGCGCGGAGGGTGACGTCGCGCGAGATGGCATATTCCACTCCGGCACCGGCGGCATAGCCGATTTCGATCTTCGACGAGGATCCGACGAAGCAGCCAAGCCCCGTTGCGCTACATCGAAAGCCAACGTTGGAGCTGCCGCTACCGGCACTGCTGTTTGGAGCCCCGTTGAAAACGAGGGTTTCCTTGATCTGCCCGTAGGCCAGACCGCCGGTGCCGTAAACCAGGAGCCTGTCCGCGGGGAGCCAGCCGATGCGCCCGCGCAGCGTGCCGAACCAGTCGGCCTTCTGGTTCGCGGCAAGGCCCACAACGTCACTCATCCCGAGCATTGGCCCGAGACGAAAGGTCGAAGCGGCCGACGCGTTAAAATCGAGTCCGTTGAAATCGGTTTCCAGACCCATCACCCATTGCGGAGCGACCTGAAAATTATATCCGAGCTGGATCCCGCCGGTCACGCCTTTCATGTCGTAGGCCGCCGAAGGAATCTGCGTGCCAGGCGGGAATCCGGGCCCAGAGGTCAGTTGCTGAATGAACGGATCGCCGGCCGCAAAGCCGGCGGACTGATCGCCGAAGCCATAGCCCACGTTCACACCCGCATAGAAGCCGGTCCAGTTATAGGCGGGAGAAGGTGGGAGCGCCTTGGTATATGGCCGCTCGGCAATATCAGCCGCCTGCGCCGCGGTTGCTCCCAGCACCGCGACAGCGGCAATCAAAAACGTCCTCATCAATAGCCCCAACCTTATGCGCAAAAAATCTGAGGGACGACCGCGATCACCCCGAATGAACAGCGCCGCTCCCTGACACGAACACTTGCCACGCTGCATCCGATCATTGTGGAATGCCGGCGCGCCGTCCTTGCATATGGCGCAAGCGTTTTGCGCCGCATGCCACAGCCGGATCACCGGAATCTGGGACGATCGGACCGATGCCAAGATTTCATTTCACCTCGGATCAACTGCCGTCCGCCCTTCCGGCGCGCATGCGCGCGAATCTGTGGGCGAACGCCATGAACTCGATCGGCTCCTCATTCGAAATGGGGATCGTCACCAGCCGGAAGTTTCACGGCGACGTGTCGGTCCTGCAACTCGGCAGGATTCAGCTCGGCTCGGCGAACACCATCGCGGATGGCGCAGTGACCGTGCTACGTTCCGACGCCAAGCTGCGTCAGGACGGCGACGATCGCATCATGATCGTCATCAACCGTGGCGAGACGCCGATGAGCGTCCGCCAGTTCGACCGCGAGGTCGATCTGAAGCGCGATGAGATGACCGTGCTCGCCATGGACATGCCAAGCGAATGCGCAACGCCGCAAAGCGGCCACTCCCACGTGATCCTCCTGCCGCGCGAGATTTTGCAACAGCCCGGCCGCATGGTCGAAGCGCTGGCGGCGACCCGCCTGACAACCGGCCGCATGGCGCAACTCCTGCTCAGTCAGAACGTCCAGCAGTTGCTCGGCGACGACGAGGATCTCGGCCCATCCCTGGAAGCCGCGTCAGGCGACTATATCGCCCATCTCGCCGGCCTCATTCTGCAGTTGCCCGATGCGCGGTCGGCGAAGCGGCAAAGCAGGAAACCCGACACACGCATCGCGGACATCCGCAAGCAGATTGCGCGCAGCTATCGCATTGCCGATCTCAAGCCGGGAGCCGTCGGCGAACGTTTGGGCATATCCGCACGATCTATCCAGCATGTCCTGAGCCAGCACGGCTCGACATTCAGCGCGGAGCTGATGACGATGCGGCTGGAAGCCGCATTCGGCATGCTCCGAAGCGGCACGACCGATCCGATCGCGGACATCGCCTTCAAATGCGGATTTTCCGATCTGTCGACATTCCATCGCGCATTCCGCACGCGTTACGGCAAAACACCGAATGCCGTGCGCGTGACGAAGTAGCCGCAAAGAAAATGCCCGCGACCTGCGCGGGCATTTCAATCTCGATCTGAAAATAGCCGGTTCAGCGCACCGTCACCGGCGCGGGCAGCGGCGGCACCGCGGTCGGGCCCTGGTTGGGAACGCCGATCGCTGCGGTGTTGGGGCGCGGCGGCAGGCCGGCTCCGCGCGGATCGACGGCGGACGGTGACGGTACATAGCCGCCCGGCTGCGCCGACGCCGTGATGTTGGCCTCCGGCGGCTTGCCGCCCGGCAGCACCACCACGCGGGTGCCGACCTTGACGCGGTCGAACAGGTCGGTGACGTCCTCGTTCAGCATGCCGAAGCAGCCGGACGAGACAAACTTGCCGATGGTGGACGGCTGGTTGGTGCCGTGGATGCGGTACACCGTATTGCCGAGATACATCGCACGCGCGCCGAGCGGATTGCCGTCGCCGCCTGCCATGAAGCGCGGCAGATAGGGCTGGCGTTCGATCATCTCCGCCGGCGGATGCCAGTCCGGCCACTCGGCCTTGCGGGTGACCTTCTGCACGCCGGTCCAGGTGAAGCCTTCACGGCCGACGCGGATGCCGTAGCGGATCGCCCGGCCGCCGCCGAGTACGTAATAGAGCTGCGTGTTGGCCGTATCGACGACGATCGTGCCGGCCGGCTCCTTGGTCTGGAAATTGACTTCCTGCCGGCGCAGCCGCTCGGGCAGCGCCTTGCGCGGCCCGGTTTCCGGCTGATCCTCCGGCGGCAGCGCCGCCATCACCGAACGGCCGTTGGCCCCCATCGCGGTGGCTTGCCCGTCCTGCGGCGGGACCGCGCCGGTCGCGCCACCATCGATCGCCCCCGGCGGGCGAGGACGGTCCGGGTCGCCATAGCCGTTGCCCGGCGCGCGTTCGGTGTAGATCGGGGCCGGGCCGCGATCGGAATAGGTCGGCGGCGCGGCCATCGGCTGACCGTAACGCGGGTCGTCCGGCGACATCACCGGACCGAGCGAAAGCGGAGCCTGCGGCGCGGCTTGCTGCTGATAACCTTGCTGCTGATAGCCCTGCTGCTGGTAAGGCTGCGGCGGGGCCGGCTGATAACCCGGCGGCGACACCGCCTGTGCGCCACCATCGCTATCGAGGCGGTCGAAATCCGGCATGCTTCGGTCGTCGCCATAGGGCGCGGGCTGGAGCGGCTGGGAATAGCCCGGCGGCGGCGGATAGCTCTGCGCGAGAGCCTGAGGCGCGCAGGCAAGAGCGGCCACTGCGGACACGGCAAAGGCCGTCGCGAACGTCGAAGAAAGGCGATTGAACATCATGCCCCTTTTATAGTGCAAACCCGCCACCGTATCGTTAACGGGCAGATCGCTCATGATCGCGGCGCATTCAAGACCAAGATCGAAAAAAGCGCCCTGAAAGCGCTGACTTTTTCGCGAGAACGGGGCCAAACCGCTGGTTCCGGCCGCAGATCGCGCCCCAATCGGGTCATCCACACAGCGCCATGGTGGAGTCCGGCATTTTTTCCATCTCGGCCGACAGGCCCTTGCGGTATCCTTTCCGAAAGCCTGATTCGTAACGGCTCGCCCGACGGGTCATGGTCAGGCGGTGTCCGTAGCGTCCCCTTCGTAGCGTTATGCGTTCGCAGGTCCGGCCGGCGCCTCTGGCGGCCGCGCCGCCGAAGGCAGGGCACGATCATGCTCCCCGGTTTCCGCTTTCTGTTCGCGACCGTTATTCTCGCCGCCTCGGTGCTGGTGTTCGGCCTCGGCGCGGCCGCGCTGCTGCGCGCCGCCCACGAGGAATTCGCCAG
This sequence comes from Afipia sp., assembly GCA_017308495.1. Taxonomy (GTDB): domain Bacteria; phylum Pseudomonadota; class Alphaproteobacteria; order Rhizobiales; family Xanthobacteraceae; genus Afipia. The sequence goes on along the minus strand of JAFKES010000189.1, from coordinate 1,460 downwards.
TCTGGCAGCCACGAGCCAGCCCGCACCGCGGCTGGTCCAACCGCATTTGACCCCGCAAAGCGAGGCGCGGCCGACGCTGGCACTGCTGCGGATCGAAACGCCAAAGCTCTCCGCGACGCCCGATCCCATTCGTGACACGGCCGCGCGCCCCGACGCCAGACCGGTGATTGTGGCACAGGACGACGACGCCGGGCCCGAAGCGCCGCCTCCTGCGATGGACACCGACCCCCCGGCCGACGCCGGCGCCGCCGAGGGAGCTGTTGCGGGGGCCCCCGCCGATCCGGCCGAGAGCCTGGAGAAAGAACTGAATGCCGGCGCGACGCCGTCGGACCTGCAAACGCCCGATACGTCCGTGCCGGACCAGCAGGGCTCCGGCGCCCATGCCACCGACGACAACGCCTCCGGCGGCTCGTCGTCGGACGCTGGACCCATCGCCGCGCAGCCGACCCGGATGGCGTCGTCCCATGCCGAGGAGCAGGCTACAGTGACCGTCACCGAGCCGGTGAGGCCTGCCGTTACGCTCAGCAAGCGCACCGGCGCCCGCGCCACGGCGCAGCGGCGCCTGCATCTCGCCCGCGCGCGGGCGGCGGCACGCACCCGTGTGCTTCAGCAGCAGCAGACGCCCGATCCCCTCGCCCAGTTCTTCGGCGGCGGCCGCAACACCACGTCCGACCCGCGCTCGTGAGGCGGCGAGGCCGCCTCTACGCCGGGCCGGTGGCCACCGGCGGGCCGCCCTGCTCGCCCCACTGCGACCATGAGCCGTCGTACAGCGCCGGGTTTTCGACCCCGAGCCGGTAGAGCGCCAACGTCAGCACGCCGGCGGACACGCCGGAGCCGCAACTCGTGACCATCGGCCGCGCCAGATCGATGCCGGCTCCGGAAAACGCCGCGCGCAGCGCGTCGAGCGGCTTCATCACCCCGGTCTCGGCATCGAACAGCAGGGCATACGGCACGCTGCGGCTGCCGGGGATATGGCCGCCGCGCAAACCCGCGCGCGGCTCCGCCACCGTGCCCTCGAAGCGCCCGGCCGGTCGGGCGTCGATCACCTGCTCGCCCCGGCTCGCGAGATTGGCGACCATCTGATCCATGCTGCGTACCCGCCGCGCATCGAACGACGCCGTAAATGTCGCCGGCTTCGGCGTCGCCTCGCCGCTCGCGACCGGGCGGCCTTCCGCCACCCACTTTTTCAGACCGCCGTCGAGCACGCGCACGTCGCGATGGCCGAACGACAAGAACATCCACCACGCCCGCGGCGCGGCGACCCAGCCGCCGGCGTCGTAGATCACCACCGTATCGGCGTTGGAAATACCGAGCGCACCGACATCGCGGCCAAACTGGGCGGCATCCGGAAACATGTGCGGCAACGACGACGTATGATCCGCCACCGCATCGACATCGAAGAACGCCGCGCCCGGAATATGCTGCGCCAGATAATCATCCTTCGGCAGCGGCAGCACGCC
>JAFKES010000079.1 GCA_017308495.1 Afipia sp. | reverse complement strand
GAGGATGGCGGAGGACGGCTATTTTGCCTCGCGATGCAAAGGCGGCGCAGCCGCCGGCGGAAAATAGCCGGCCGCAGCCATTGCGGTGCCGGGCCGTTTGCCGCAAAAGGTCGCCCTCTCAGGAAGGCCGCGGGCGCGGCTCTCTCCGCCGGACCCGCGCGACCGACCGACCGCGCGGCATCGCTCCGGCCCGCACTCCCCCGTTCCGGCATCGCCTCACAGATGCATGAAGCGCACGACATCGTCCGGGACGATCTGCACCCGTACGGCCGCGCGCAGCGCATCGAGGCCGAAGCGGCGCAGATCGAAGTTGAAGTCGTCGCCACGCGGCGACAACGTGACCGCCTCGATCCGGGCCGCCTGCGCGCGGTCAAGCAATTGCGCCATCGCGCGATCGCCGGCCGGATCGTTATCGCGAACGATGTAGAGCCGGCGCAGCGTTGCCGGGAACAGGATCGCGGCGAGATGCGCGGCCGAGAGCCCGGCCATCATCGGCATGCCGGGCATAACGCAGCGGAGCGACAGCATGGTCTCGATGCCTTCGCCGGCGGCCGCCACGTCGCGCGCGACGCCGAAGCGCACCGCGTTGCCGAGAAGATGACCCATCGCCCGTCGCGGCGTCTCGATCGGCGCTTTGCCGAGCCGCACGGGATCGAAACCGGCGGGATCGAGCCAGGTCCGGTGCGCGCTGGTGATGCGGCCGTCAAGATCGGTCACGGCCGCGATCATCGCCGGCCAGGTCTCGGTCGGCCGGTTGCGGTCGGGCCGATAGTAGCAGCGTGGATGGAAGCGCAGGCTCGCGATGTCGTGGATCGCCGTGATGGTGCGATTGCGCAGATAGGTCTCGACCAGGGTGCCGGGAATGGCGCACGACATTGCAACGAGACGGCGGGCCGACTCCGGCGAGCCGGTTGGTGCGGGCACGCGATCTGGATTGCGCCAGTCGTCGCGTGACGGCTGCGGCAGGCTGAGGAAGCGTCGCGCCTCCGCCTCGATGGCGCGAACGTCGTCGAGCCGGCACACCTTGCCGATGACATCGAGCAGGTCGCCATATTCGCCGGTCGCGGCGTCGGTCCAGCGGCCCGCCGCGCCCTTGCCGGAGACCGGCCCGCTGAGGCGCACGAACATCGAGCGCCCCGGCGCATTCTTAACATCGCCGATCATCCAGTACCGGCCCTCGCGGCGACCGTTCGAGAGATAATGTCGGCACACCGCCTCGGCGTCGCGCGCGAGGCGGCGTGCCAGTTCGCTGGCAGATCCCGACATGGTCAGGCCGCCCGCTCGGCGATGCGCGCGACAGGGTATCGCTCCAGCACCCGGCTAAGCACGTCGATGCCTGTCGCATCGGTCGGGATGAACATGCGCAATTTCCACGAGATGATTTCGTGAAAGAGCCCGTAGGCCGTGAGCCGCTCGCGCATGGCGTCGGTGAAGCCGGTCAGTTCAATGCGGTACGCGGCCATGACGCGGACGCGTCGAAGCTGAAGGCCGTCGGCAAGGTCGAGGATGGTCTTGCCGTCGAGGAGTGCCGCGAGCGCAGCGTCGGGTGTGAGCGACGACGTGCCGGTCTCGGTCGCCGTCGCGGCCCAGGCGGCAGAGACCTTGCGGCCGATGATGCGCTCGCCGTCGTCGGTCTGAAGACGATAGACCCGCGTCGAGTCATTGGGCAGCCGCTTCCAGATCGGCAATAGCAAGCCGGCAACGATATGGATCTCGCTGTCGGTGAACGCGGGGACGTCGACGAGCTCGTCCGCCCACGCACGCGCGAACGCGCCGCGGTTAGTCTCGCGCCAATGGGTCCGAGCCATCGCATCCAGCGCCATCACAGGATGCTCCATCGGCCGGATCAGCCGCACGCGGCGCTCGACCTCACCATCGTCGAGCATGACGCTGCGCGCGGGCGTCTGCACGGCGGCACGACCGGATTGGGCGTTGACCAACAACACTGCGCGCGGGTCGAAGAGATAGGCCAGCGCATCGTCGAGCGTGACGGGACGGTTACGCTCCCGTTGGGTGATGGTGAGCAATCGCGTCTCGGCCGCGGTGCCGGGATGGGTGTAGATCGTCTGCCGGGAGGTGACGGCAAAGCTTTCGGCGGCCAGCGTCTCCAGGCCGACGTCGTAGGTGCCGGATGCGACCGCGCCCTCGATGCGCGCCGCCAGCAACTGCTCGAACGCGGTGAACAGGATGTTCTGCAAGTCGATGGTCAGTGCCAGCATACGGTTGAGGAAGGTGGTGATCGGCGGCAGGTTGTCCTTGATGCCATTGCTGTCCATCAACTTCAGCCCGGTCGCAGCCTCGAATGTCATGAGCGAGCACCCTTCGACCTTGCCCATCACCAGCAGGAGGTAGAGCTGACGCAGGGCGTCCCGGGCATAGTGGCTCTCGAGGTTGTCCTCGGCGCGGAACAGCCCCTGCCCCCCAGTCTGACGCTGACCCTTGGTGATGGCGCCGAGCGTGTCGAGGCGTCGGGCGATGGTCGACAGAAACCGCTTCTCCGCCTTCACGTTCGTGGCGATCGGCCGGAACAGCGGCGGCTGCGCCTGGTTGGTGCGGTTGGTGCGACCAAGACCCTGAATGGCGGCATCGGCCTTCCATCCGGCCTCAAGCAGATAATGGACGCGCAACCGTCGATTCCGTGCCGACAGTTCGGCGTGGTAGCTGCGCCCGGTGCCGCCCGCTTCCGAGAACACCAGGATGCGCTTGAGATCATCCATGAACGCTTGCGTCTCGGCGAGATTGGCCGAGGGGGCGCGTGTCTCAACGACCAGGCGGTCGACGCCGTTCGTCCCGCGCTTGCAGACGATCCGGCGCGAGCGCCCGGTGACTTCGGCCACCACGTCGGTGCTGAAACGCTGCACGATCTGGTCGAGCGCACCATGAACCGGCGGCAGCGCGGCAAGTTTCTCGATCAGGCGATCGCGCCGCGCGACCGCGTCGCGGCATTGCACCGGCTGGCCGTCGCGATAGACCGGCCGCGACGACATCGTGCCGTCGCTGGTCTCGAACGGCTCATAGAGCTGCGTCGGAAAGCCGTGGGCGAGATAGTCAAGGACATATTCGCGCGGGGTGATGTCGACCTGAACGTCGCCCCACTCCTCGGTCGGGATCTCGGCAAGCCGGCGTTCCATCAAGGCCTCGCCGGTCGAGACGATCTGGATCACGGCGGCATGGCCCGCCTTCAGATCGCGCTCGATGGCCGCGATCAGGGTCGGCGTCTTCATCGCGGTGATGAGGTGATTGAAGAAGCGCTGCTTGGCGCTCTCGAAAGCGGAGCGCGCGGCGGACTTCGCCTGCGCGTTCAGGGTGCCGCTGGTGCCGGTCACGTTCGCGGCTTGCATCGCGGCGTCGAGATGGTTGTGAATGATCGAGAACGCGCCCGCATATTCGTCGTAAATGCGGATTTGCTCATCGGTCAGTTTGTGCTCGACCAGTTCGTATTCGACGCCATCGTAAGAGAGCGATCGGGCGGCAAAGAGGCCGAGCGCCTTGAGGTCGCGCGCCAGCACCTCCATCGCGGCGACGCCGCCGGACTCGATCGCCTCGACGAATTCTGCTCGCGTCGCGAACGGGGAATCCTCGCCACCCCACAGGCCGAGTCGCTGCGCATAGGCCAGATTGTGAACCGTGGTCGCACCGGTCGCCGAGACGTAGAGCACGCGCGCGTTCGGCAGAGCGTGCTGCAGCCGCAGGCCGGCGCGGCCCTGCTGCGAGGCTTCTACGTCGCCGCGCTCGCCCCTGCCGCCGGCGGCGTTTTGCATCGCGTGCGATTCGTCGAACACGATAACGCCGTCGAACTCGGCGCCGAGCCAATCGACGATTTGGCCCACGCGCGAGACTTTCTCCTCACGCGCATCCGACCGCAACGTCGCATAGGTGGTGAACAGGATGCCTTCGGCGAGCCGGATCGGCGCGCCCTGCCGAAAGCGTGAGAGCGGCGTGATCAGCAGCCGCTCCTGGCCGAGCGCGGACCAGTCGCGCTGGGCGTCCTCGATCAGCTTGTCGGACTTGCTGATCCAGACCGCGCGGCGACGGCCCTTGAGCCAGTTATCAAGCAGCACGCCGGCGACTTGCCTGCCCTTGCCCGCGCCAGTGCCGTCGCCAAGGAACCAGCCACGGCGAAAACGGACGGCACCGGCGGCGTCGTCACGCGCTGCGGTTACGACATCGAACGTCTCGTCAACGCTCCACGAGCCGGCGAGGACATCGGAGTGCGCCTCGCCCGCATAGACGACGGACTCAAGCTGGGCGTCCGACAGGAGGCCGTCGGTGACGACACGTTCCGGCAGATGCGGACGATAGGCCGGCACCGGCGGCGCGACCGACGCCATCGCGGCCGACTGTACGAGCTTGGTCGGATGCGTTTGCGCGCCTGGAATGCGGATTGCTTGAAGCCCGTATTCTTCATAGAGGGCATCGGTGAGCTTGCGGCTTTTCGGCGAGGTCCATGCGATCGGCTCGTAGGCGAGCTCGATCGCCGCGGGAGCAGCCGTGGTTGCAACGGGCGTCGACGCACGCTGCGCCAGATAGGCGCGGACGCTTCGCGGAGGGGGCAACCGCGTGACCCCGGGCGCGAAAGGAACGCCCGCGATCGGCAGGCGCGCCGGCACACGCGCAACGATCCAACCGAGCAAGGTTGCAACGTCTGCCGCCAGGCCTGAGCAGTCGGGGAATGCAGACGCATCATCGGCCGCCTGTCGGTCAATCACGGTCAGGCGCGTACTGATCGTCGTGCCGTGCTTGGCATAGACGGCGCCATCGATCGCGGCCGAGAAGACGACGCGGCCGCGTTCCTGCAATTGCACGAATGCATCGCGCCATGCCGGATTGTCGGGCGCGAAGCTCGCGCCGGTGATCGCCACGAGGCGTCCGCTCTCAGGTAGCCGCGCCAGCGCCGATGCGATGTGCCGAAAGGTGGCGTCCGCCACGCGACGGTCGACATGCGCAACCGCCGAGAACGGCGGATTCATCAGAACGACGCTTGGTACGATGGCCGCGTCGAGATGATCATCGATGTTCGCCGCATCGAACCGCGTCGCCGCGATGCCGGGGAACAGACCGTTGAGGATACCTGCGCGCGTATCAGCGAGTTCGTTGAGCGCGAGCGAAGCGCCGGCGAGCTCGGCGAGGATGGCGAGCAGGCCAGTGCCGGCGGACGGCTCCAGCACCACGTCGGCCGGCGTGATCGCGGCAGCGACACTTGCTGCATATCCGAGTGGGATCGGCGTCGAGAACTGCTGAAGCGCGTCGCTTTCCTCGGAGCGGCGCGTATGGGTCGGCAGCAGCGTCGAGACCTTCGCGAGGAGCGGCAGCATCGTGGCCGGCGACGCCGCCTTGGCGCGCATCGCCGGACCGTATTTGCGCACGAACAGGATCGTCGCCGCCTCACAGGCGTCGTACGCGCTTTTCCAGTTCCAGGCGCCATCGGCATCGGATGCGCCAAACGCCGTTTCCATCGCGGCGCACAGCATCGCCGCGTCGATGCGCTGGCCGCGTTCGAGATGGGGAAGAAGAAGCCGCGCAGCCTCGACGATGGCTGCGGACTGATCGACGGCGACGCGAACGGGCACGGCGGCGGCCGCGGACATCAACGGATGGGACATAAGGGGAGCCTCGGGAGAGCTGGGACGGATCGGCCGCCGGACGCTCTCTCCATCCGCAGCGGCTCACCTCCGTTCCGGCCCGCCTCTCCCTCTCAGGCCCCCGCACAGGCAGAGCCACGTTGACTGGCTATGCCATTTTTGGCATAATTCGACGATGAAGGAAGTGAAGTGGCACGGGAGCAGCCGATCCGATGTCGAGGCATTTCCTGCGGGCGTGCGGCGAGAGGCCGGGTATCAGTTGTTCCAGGTCCAGACCGGCGAAGATCCATCGGACTGGAAACCGATGCCATCCATTGGTCCCGGCGTTCGCGAAATCAGGATACGTCAGGCCTCCGGCGCATTCCGGATCATCTACCTGACAACCATCGGTGATGTCGTGCATGTGCTGCACGCATTTCAGAAGAAGACTCAAGCGACGGCCAAGCGCGATATCGATCTCGCCAAGGCCCGTCTTAGACAGTTCAGGTGAACACGATGGCAAAATCCGTATTCCACGACCTGTTTCCCGCGGAGGAGGCCGCTGAGCTTGAGATGCGGGCGAAGCTGTTGTCCGGCCTCAACAAGTGGCTGAAGAAGTGCGGACTGACGCAGACCGAAGCGGCCGAGCAGCTCGGGATCACCCAGGCTCGGGTGTCCGAGATCAAGAACGGCAAGATCGACCGGTTCAGCCTCAGCCTGCTGGTGCGCCTTGCGCAACGGGCGGGCCTGCGTCCCGGCATCAAGTTGCAGAAGGCGGCGTGATTGACCACATGACAGCCATGTAGGTGTCTGGGTCAGGTGCCTAGATCGTCGGGATCACGGCGCCGTTCAAGGATTGCCTCGGCTTTTGCGATTGCCAGCTCGGCGCGCTCGCGCCAGAACGTTTGATCGACAGCATCGGGCGCCCCATGCGTTGCGAGGAGCTTGAGTAGTCCGAGCAGCACCTCGAAGTGGCGCGCGATGCGCTGTTCGGCGTCGGTGTACTGAGACGGAATGGGTTGGGCCGAGGCACTATAGGCAGCATCCGTCCCCGACCAGACGCCGGTGATATAGGTTTCACCTGCGCACTCATGGTCGTGCTTTTCGTTCTCCCAATCGTCATCTTCGATTGCGAGACGGCAGGCGTCGGCGACGGTCGCAGCCTCGTAGGTCTTGTGTTGATAGACGGGAAGTCGGTAAGTTTTTCGATCGTGAAGTGTGGCATCGCGATGTCTCCTATTTGGAACGCAAAAGCCCCGCGCGGGGCGGGGCATCGGGAAAGAATTTCGGAAAGGGCGTGTTTAGGGGTCCGTGCGATTTGATTGGCGACCCTCCGCTTGAGCGACAGCGGCGTGCGCGCGCGGAATCCAGCCGGCGAACTGCATCGCGCCGGTGCGTTGTTCGAAACCGCGGACCTCGTCCAGCGCTTCCTTCAGGACGGCGAGCATGGCGTTGAACGCTTTACGGGCATTCTTAACCTCAATCGCGTCCTGCTCGAGGTGCTGTTCGCCGGGTGACGTTTCAGCGTCATGCCGGAAACGGATCGCAAGCCATTCAATCGTGCTCACGGGAGTCGTCATTGGTGTTGGTCCTTTGTCTGGATACAAAGTGCCCCGTCTGTCGAGCGGGCACGAGGGAGGTGACGTTTCAGGCGTCATTGCATCACGATGACGCTGATGCCGACGCTGTTGGCATCGAGATCAATGCGCAGATGGGTCGCCGCAGGGCGTCGGTCGGCGACCGCGAGAATCTCTTCCGCGGCGAGAAATTCCACGCCGTCATCGCCACCAAAATAGCGGTGCTTGTAGTCGTACCAATCGGGATTGGTCTTTGGATTGCACTGGTCGGCGTAGCAGACCATCGGGGGTGCCTGATGAGCCAGACGGCCGTTTGACATGATATAGACGCCTTGGTCTCCGACCAGCCAAAGGCCGGGACTCTCGTCCTGGCCCGGCGCGAGGCCGTAGTGGGGATTGCGAAAGCCGCCATTGGCTGCGGCGTCGGCTTCACCGCGCGCGATGATGGCGCGCACCGCGGTCAGCGGGAACGTAAACATGAGTTTCTCCTGTAAGTGCGCGAGGCGGTTACAGCATCGCTGGCGCCTCGCCGATGTTGGGAAAGGGGTATGGATGCGCGATCAGTCGGCTGATGCGGCTGTTTCGCCATAAACGTCCCGATGGAGCGCATCGCTGGCGTCGACGGTCTGTCCGAGGAAGTAGCCGCCCCCGATTGATCCGACGAAAGCGAAATTCCAGCCTTCATCGAAGGCATGGATGTTGACGGTGAGATCCTTCACCTCGGGTCGTTCCGCGAGCGCATCGAAGATCGGCTCTGGCACCGACCAAGCCGTATCGAACAAGAACTCCAAGCGACCGTCGCGGTCGCTGATTTCTCGAAAACTATAGGAGTTCCATTTGGTCCCCCAGTTTTCAATCGACCATCCATACCAGGAGGTGTGCCCATAGAGGTCGTATGCGTTGATCGCGCGCTGGCCGACCTCCACGCATTTCGGATCATTCTTGAGAAGAAGCGCTTTCAGCCCTTCATAGTCGGTGACGCCAGCCTCTTTGACCTAATCGTAGGACAGGAAGCGCGCGACCTCATCGTGCAGCGATGTGGCGGTCCCGAAATCACTGACAATGTCGGTTCTCCCGAGCACGAGCAGCCCGTGCGTGAGTGACGAACTGCTTTCGGTTTGCCGCAAGAGATCTGGCATCGGTATGAGCACGTTGAAATCGAACTGCGTATACCGGTGCTCTGTACCGTCGAAGTCTCGCTCGGTTTTCTCGAAGAAAAAGGCGGCCTTGAATCCTGCAATGGCATCAGACGGGCCGGTGACAACCACCCGATGGGTGACATGATTGGGCATGGAATTGCTCCGCGATCGTTGAGGGACGGGCCCGCGGTGCGCTCTCCGAACGTCACGCGGCCCGCCCCTTCCCCGCCGCCCTTTCCCTCCGGGCGCGCAGCGATTGCGGCATCCAACCGCATCAGTGATAGTGGGAAGGAAGATCGCTAGCGGCGATCGCCGACGAAGCTTGACGGACCGTCGTAGGGTGTGTGTCGCGCTTCATCGATGACGAAGCCGAACGGTCCGGGGCGATATTCATCGCAGGGTACGAGGAAACGCCGTCCCGCCCCATGTCCCCGTTGGGCGCCACGTGTGGCGACGCATTCGACGAATCCTGGCTGGTGCTCGGAAGTCACCGCAGAGATCACGATCCAGTCACGGGCATGCAGCCTGCGAAACCGTCGCTCATCCTTGACCCAGGATTCGCCGGGTTTGAGTCTGGCGTGGGCTACGATTTCATAGCCGTCGGGATGCCAGTTGCGCAGGATCTCATCGGCGCGCTTGCGCTCGTAGGCGGTGAACAGCTTCGGAAAGGAGAAGGCAACAATCGCCCAATCGGCATCTTCCTCGAAGAAGCGTCCGTCGATCCCCCAACGGGGGTCAACCATCACAAGCGCGGCGTCGTCGAGTGCGAAGCCGCCATGACTCGCCGTGGAATGGAACACGACGCCGTCACCGTAGCGCGTCGAGACCTGTGCCGGGCCCCAGGGGCGTCTGGCCATGATAGGGAACCTCCGTCCGATGAAGCGCGGCGCGATCGATCTTATCCTGGGCAAGTTCATGGGCGTGCGCCCTGAAGGCCTCTTCGGTTTCAACCGACTTACCGGCGATATAGAAGTCGGAACGAACCCAATCCTCGGGAGCGCGGTCGATGTTGTAGGCGCCGAGTACGGAAAGCCCGGTCGTTCCCGGCACAGCCATCATGCAATAGCCGTCCAGGCGAGCGGCGAGGCAGCCTGCGGCAGTACGATGAAAGCTGACTATCGGCATCGCCGCACGATCTGGCGTCGTCATCACCGTTCCTCCCTTTCAGGCGTCTGAGCGGACTTGCGATTGGCCCGCGTTGCTGCGGCGGCGGCGGCAAGCTTGCGGGTCGGAATGTGCGCCATTCGCGCGGCGCTGGCCTCGGCGAGCACCCGGTTGATGTAGCGGTCGAGGTTGCGCGCGATCCTTGGATTGCGCTGTGCGCGGCGGAGGATGGCAACCGACACCTCGTCGCCATCATAGTTTCCAAAACAATTATCGAAGGCGCGCGTCGGACGTTTGCCACTCGCGATGACTTTCGCGGCATAGGCGACGCGACCCCGGAAGTTGTCGGGATCGTTCAATCGGGACATGTTGGTGTTCCTTATGGTGGGTAGCAACAAAAATGACGATGCCCGGCGAGTGCCGGGCATCGGGTGGTGAATGATCTGACCGATCGGGTGATGGACGCTACGGCCGCTTGCGCGCGATCGTCAGTCAATGGCTTGAAAAATCGCGGACGCCTCCGGATGGCCATCCGAATACGTGCGGAGCCGCTCATAACCTCGGCCGAGATCATCGGATTGGTGGCGGAACGAGAGATGCGAAAGCGCAAAGAGCGTGGCGATGATGCCTCCGGCCTCTGCGGATACGTCGCCCTGATATCCGGTGATATCGCTTTCGATCCGGAAGCGCGACGTGGAGGCTGGCGCCATGAACAGCGGCCCACCCTCGTATTCGTAAAAATTCCAGAAGCCGCCGCCGTAGTCGCGCGGACACAGCCGCTCCATGAAGGTGTAGACCGTGTTCTCGGCGATGATCAGCAGCCGAGGTCCGAACAGAGTTGGCAAGAACATCTCACGACGCGCGTCCGGAACGAGCGTCGCGTGATGGGATTCGATCGAGGGTGTCGTCATGGATTTGCCTCCAGAGAGCGGAACCGATGGAAGCCGCGCAGCGCTCTCTCTCAGCCGCTCCGGCTCCACCCGGACCGGCTGCGCTCTCCCTCTCGCGCCGGCATCCAGCCGCCGCGTCATGATGCTATGGCCTCGGTGACACCTCCCAAGGCGCGCATGCGGTTTCACCAGTGGTGACTTGGCAAATCGTCGAGAACGGCGGCATCGCAGTCGAACAGGATGTATTCGACGCCCTGTTTGCGCGCCCAAGTCATGACGTTGAAGAGATCGTCAGGAATTGGCTCGGGGCTGGCGCCGCAATTTTCCTCATGCGCGTAGACAAACCAGCCGTACTGTCCATACGGCCCGCCGATGCACGGCCAGTCTTTGACCGAAGTCGTGTCGAGATGACGTGCGGTCTGCTCCGTGAGGTGAGCCGTCGACATGACGATAAAGGTGCGGCGCTCCAGATTGTCCATGGGCATTGCTCTGGAGATCGGTGCCAACGAAATCGTCATCGCCCCCTCCCCTGCGCTGGCGACCGTGCCGCGAACATTTCGTCGATTTCCGCGTCGGTCAGATCCTCGAGCAGCTTGAGAATGGTGCCGAGACCGCCGCCGTTTACGAGGATGGTGCGCTTGCCGCGCTGGTCGGGCGGCCACGCTGACGGGTTGAGTGCGCCGGCGACCCCTTTGTATTCGTCAGGCGTCTCATTCCAGATTGCTTCGAGCTTTTCCGGCCGCGTCATGCTGTCGAACGCCCGCGTTTCATAAGCGATGATCGCGGCGCGCATCCGATCGGGAGTCTGGCGGTCGGACAGATCGCAATAGCCGTGGAACCAGCGACGCCGGCCCCGGATGGTGATCTCAAAAAATACGGACGTGACGGTGCCGCCTTTGAACTCCGACATGCCGAACATGCCCGACCGCATGAACAGCGGCGGCAGGACGTTGAGCATGGCATCGTAGCCGGCTTCGGTGATTTCGAACCATTCACCAGCCCAAGCCATGCCGGATATGCGCTGTTCGATCGGAAGATCAGCTCCACGCTTAAACAGCTCATACATCGCTTCGCGGTCAGCGACGACGGGATGGACCTTGCGGAACACTTGAGTGGACGTCATGATGGGTCTCTCCTGAAAGCGAAATGCCCGGTGCGAGGCCGGGCATTTGACGAAGTGTGAAAGGTCGGATTGCTGCGACGCGCCGTCAGTCGCCATCACGCCCAACGAGAGCGATACCCTCATCGGCGGCGTACACCTTGGCGAGGCCAATCGCCCAGCGGCGGGCCTCCCAAAGTTCGTCGTTGTAGGATTCCCACTTGTCGCCGACGCGGGCGCAGCCATCCGCGATCAGACGCGGCAGGTCGGGGTGATCGGTAATGTCCTCCCGGGCCTGTTCGAGCGTGTCCTCGACGGTGAGCACCAGGAGCGGATGCCATCCTGCCGGAAACCGGCAATCGAGCATGATGCGCTGTGCATCCTCGGCGCGGAGGCGGTCCATCCCGTAGCGCCAGGCGCGGCGCCACTGCGCAAACCGACAATCGGCACGAAAACGCCGATCGCGCGCCCACGACAGGACCGCCCGACATGCGCGATGAGTGAGGTCACGCATGACACCGCTCCAAGATCCGGGATGCCAGCGCCTCGGGCCGGTTGAGGAGGTCGAGCGACGCGAAGTTATTGGGACCGCCGACGTAGTCCTTCCGACCGTTACAGATACGGTAAAGAATGCCGGTGTCGTGGCCCATGACCGATTGCGAGACCTGCACATAGAGGCGATCGGAGTGCAGGGTGATTTCGCCGGAGACGGCAATGCCGCCCCAGTTGGAACGCAAGTCGTACGACCCGACTGCGAGGCGGAGCGCCGCAGCGAGCTGGCGGAGTTGCGATCGCGCGCGGCCGTGGAAACGCCGCTTGGCGGCATCGTCATAGGCTACAGGCCTGCGGAAATCGAAGGCGCGGGAGGTTCTGGACATCGGAAGGACTCCGAGAGCGGGCGAAACCATCCCGGCGGCTCGCTCTCGTCACGCGCCGGGCTCGCTCACAGCCCTGCCGCCCTCTTCCTTTCACGCCGCGGACCCGGCCGAACGCCGCCACGCGATGCCGCACATCGTGCGCTAGCCGCTTTCGGGCGTGACCTCCTCAATGAAGTCTTCGAGGATCTCGTTCGTGGACTTTCCCATGATCGCATCGGCGGAGATTAGCACCACAGCGCCGCCGAAGCCGTCCGGGCGCATGCGCGAGCAGGTGAATGATGAGACGGCTGTGACATAGGCCAAGGTTGCTGACCGTTTGACGATGTCCTGGATGATGAATTCCCAAGAGGTTGTACTGAGGTCGAGGTCGAGATACGACGGCATGGGTCCGACCACCTGCGGGCCGGGCAGATACTCGCTGACGAAGCCGTTGGCACTGCTCTCGCCGGCGTGTTCGGAGGCGGCTAGCGCAACCTCAAGCTCGCTGCGCGCAATATAGAGTATGTCAGCCGGTCCCTGCTCGGAGAAAAAATACCAGCCATCTCCGTCGCGTTCCGCTTCGAAGATGTGTGAAAGAAGCAGCACTTCCAGCGGCGTCATGTCCGCGTCGGGAATCGTCTGCTGGATCACGGTCGGGGTGAAGTAGTCCGTCATCGGGGGTCTCCTAAAACAATAAGAGCCCGGCGCGGCGGCCGAGCTCTGGTTGGGGGTTAGCGGAAAACGCCGCCAGCGACTTTCCGGCGTGATGCGCGATCGCCGATCGTGTCGGCTAGAGATCCTCCGCGAAATACGCGCCAAGAATCGGCGTCAGCGCGTCGTTGATCGCAATCAACAGCTCCGAGCGTTCGCTCGCCGAAAGCGCGGCGAACAAGCGGTCGGGAATCAGATTGTTGACCGCATGAGTGGCGTCATCGACAAGTTCGTCGAACTGATCATCGGTGAGCGGCACAAGCTTCTGGCCGCTCGTATGTGACTGATGGTGTGTCATTCTCGGCTCCTGAAAAGCAAAGCGCCCGACGCTCCTTTCGGGAGGCCGGACTGCGAGAGGTGGACGGATTGAGGGTGGATCAGAGTCGCCAGGTTGCGACGATCTCCTGCGCTTGGCGGTGATAGGCGAGCATCTGGCGGTAGAACTGTTTGCGTGCCATGCGACGGTTCGGGTCGCGCAATGCCCGCTGATTTAACTTGCGCGATGCCGCGCGCACCACGGCGCGCCAGCCGTCATGCACGGTGATGTCGAGTCGCAAATAGGTGCCATACATTACGCGGCCTCCGTCTGCTCAGGCGACGACGGCGTTTCGACCTCGCTCTCGATGCGCCGCGCGCGGCCCATCCACGGCTCGGGACGGATCGCCTTCACCCAGTCCGCGAACGATGGAATGAAGCCGAGATCCTCGATGACGTGCTGCTCCCCCGATCCAGCGCGTCGGGATCACGCGGCCTGACGACAGTGTGATGGTTGGGCCGAAAATCGTCTCCGCCATGAAGATGCCCTCGGCATGATGCCGGAGCGCCCGGTGCCGGAAATCAGCCGTGATCTCCTTGCTGGCGTCGAACCAGCTATGGATCTTCAGATAGTCATCGACTGCGCCGCCCCATTTGCGCACGGACGACAACGAATGATGATAGGGATGCGCCACCATTGCCTCCTCAGAACACATGCTTGGTGTATTCGGAGGTTTCGACGCGCTCATGATAATTCAGCGTGATCGAGCGTTTGGCGACATCGAAAACGAAATCGCCATAAGCACCGAGATTATCTTCCCATTAGCCGTGCGTCCTTTCAAGCACGTCGTAAGCGAGATGCTCGATCGCGTCTCTGACCGTCAAGGTTTCGCGGACGATATTCAAACTGCCCAACTGGACGTGCCCGATTTCAATCGAGCGGCTCGGCAGCTTGAGGACCACATCTCGCGCGTCGTAGGCGGTGACGTCCTCGATTTGTCCGCTGTCACCGTAGCCGTCGAACTCGACAATCACGATGCCGATATCGGCCTGAGTAAGCGCGTCGAACAAGGCTGCTTTGTTGCCCGCCCGAACAGCCTTGCAAAGCCGTTCGAGCTCGCTCTCACTCGTAACTTGCGCATTGGTATCGCATGCGGAGGAAGACGTTGATTGCGCTTGGTTGGTCATAATGGTGCTCCTGAAATAATGAAGCCAGCACGGAGCCGAGCTGTGGGTTGAAGATGTGCGAAGAGGAAGCGGGGCGGATGCCGCCCCGCCGGGTCCGCTCATTCGGCCGCGACCGTGTGCGGCATTTCCTCTTCGCCGCCGTCGTCGGCGTCGTCCTCGTCATCGGCGAGGAACTCCGGCAGCGGCTCGGCTGGGCTGTCGACATCAACCGCGTCAGACGTCGCTTCATTAAGGCGCAGCGGTTCGGGCAGCCAGCCGGTCCCGTCGAGCAGACGCTCGGCCTCCTTCGCCATCTCGGTCTTCTTGAGATGATCGATGAGCTGCGCCGAGGACTCGCCTTTGGCCTCACGGACGGCCTCAAGGATGCGAGTCTTGGTCACGCGGCCGAGATAGTTGTCGAACGTGGGCCGCCAGCCCGCCTCCACCATGTCAAGATTGACCGCCCGCGCCAGCCGGTCGGCCTGGTCGAGCCGCTGGCGCAGACCGTGGGCGGACACGCCGCTACCGCCATAGCGATCGACCTTCTCGTGCAGCGCGTTCACCCCATAGGAGACACAATGCGCGAGCAGCGACGACCGGCTGGCGTCATCGAGACCGGCAAGCCAATTCCAGAGGCCGTTGTCGTCCTTCGGCATGTCGGCGGCCCAGGACGCCTCGCGTTCGTCGATCGCCTTCGCCGAGGCCGACTCCTTCAACCCGCCCTCCTTTGCGGAGAAGTAGACTTCCCGAACCGAGACTTGCAGGCAAGCGGTCGGGGTCATCCGCTGAAAGGTGTCGAGGCAAAGCTTGTGCAGCAATGCCGTCATGGCGACATGCGGGTTGTTCGCGACGGCATCGCGCAACGCGAGCGTGCGATGAGCGGTCAACTCCATCACCAACCGGTCGGGCAACGGCTTGATGCCGTCGTCGTCCTCCTCGTCCGCCTCCGGTTCTCCGGCGACCGTGATCGTCGTCCGGGGCGCTGGCCGCGCGTCGGATTCGCCGCCTTCATCGACCTCGGCTTGCTCGACCGGCGCCTCGTCCTCCGGGCGGACATAGCCGCGATCGACGAACAGAGCACCCTCGCTATCGATGCTGACGAAGGCGCCGGCGCGGACGATGTCGGCTGGATCGTAGATATGCGGCCGCGCGTCGAACGCAGACAACGCCTCCTCGATCTCGCCGAGACGAACGTCGACCTCGTCTGGCAGTTCGTCGGCGTCCTGGTACTCGTCCTCGAGCTTGGCCTGCTCCGCCTGCAGCGCGTCGATTGTCGACTGCTCCTCAACCGTGATTTCGGCCGGCGTGCCGTCGAGCTCGCGCAGGCCGTTATCATGGCCATACGGGAAACTGATCGCGACCTCGATCCACTTCCAGCCCTCGGCCGCGATCTTCTCGGCCTCCGCCTTCAGCTTCTCAGTGACCAGACGATCGAGCAATGCCACGTCCTGCAGCCAGCCGCCGTCGTCGCGCTCGAACAAATCGCGCAACACGGCGCCGCCGGCGGCCTCGTAGGTTGCGACGCCGACGAACTGCGCGCGCTTGTCGGAGGCGCGCACTGTGCTCTCCGTCAGCATGCGCCGGATCTGGTACGGCTCGTCGTGCCCCGACTTGCTGACATTCTCCCACACCTGCTGCTGGCGGGCATGATCGCTGCTGACGGTGAAGGCCATCAGCTGCTCCAGCGTCATGCCGTCCTCGGCATAGACGTCGAGCAGATCCGGCGACACCGAGGCGAGGCGCAGACGCTGTTTCACGATCGCCGGCGAGACAAAATGGCGCGCTGCGATGTCTTCCTCGCTCATGCCGAGGTTCCGCAGCGTCTGGAAGGCGCGGAATTGATCGAGCGGATGCAGCCCGACCCGCTCGTCATTTTCGGCAATCGAGTCGTCCTCCGCGATGCCGCCTTCGCGGACGACGCACGGAACCACTTGCGTCTTTGCCATGCGCTTCTGCTTGACCAGAAGCTCGAGAGCGCGATAGCGGCGGCCGCCGGCGGGCACCTCGAACATGCCGGTCTCGTTGCCGTCATCGTTGACTACGGCACGCACGTTGAGACTTTGCAGCAAAGTGCGCTGTGCGATGCTCTCGGCCAATTGCTCGATCGACACGCCGGCCTTGACGCGCCGCACATTCGACTGGCTGAGCACCAGCTTGTTGAAGGGAATATCGCGCGAGGGCGACAGTGTGATCTTCTGAACGGCCTTTGCCATCTCAGTTTCTCCGCGACGGGCGGCCGGGAGCCACTCTCTCGGCCTCCAACCCGTCGCGAAGCCCGGCGCAGCCCTCTCACTCTCTTTTTGCGGGACCGCGCCGCACCCGCGGATCATGGCGGCGAATCTCCACCGGCCGCGTATCGGCGGCCCGCGCCAGCCGCCTGATCAAGGCGAACTCGGCATCAGAGCATTCGCCGCGAACGATGATCTCCACCCAATGTCCAAACCGGCCCACGTGGGACTCGCGGAGCCGATGTGCCGATGAGGTAACGAAGCTCTCCAGCGGTTCGTTGAGGCGCACGCGCGATGTCAGGATCAAGAGCCCAGAGCCGAGATTGCCGCACCAGGTAAACTCGTCGGCCGCGTTGGTCTTGTAGTCGCCGCCAATCTTGCGCTGCCCGACCTTGCGAAACGCCTGCGCGAAGGTTGTCGGATTGGGTGTAACCTTGGGGCGGATCTTTGCCGAGTATACCCAGGGCGGTCGTTCAGGGTCGATCCGACCGATGGCGATCTGGTGCAGGAGATCGCCAAAGTACGTCGGGTCTGCGGGATAGGGACATTCCCGCCAGAGCGTCCGGACGATCCGCCGCCGTGCGCAGCGAGCGCTCGTCGATGACGATTCGTCCTGCGGTCCGTGCGGCACGCGCATAGACCGACAGCGGGTATTCGCCTTCAATCAGGATGTCGCACTCGATACCCATGCCGAGAGGAAGCTCCACCTCCAGCATTTCGGCCAGGCTGAATGCTCCGCATTCAGGCTCACCGAGATCGGCGAGGCCGTACAAAGTGTCGCCGTCTTCATCGAGCTCGGTCACGAGCCAGGTGCCGATGCCGAGCGGATTGAAGAACTTCACCACGGGCACATGATCGAGACCCTGCCGGCGGCCATTGCAAAGGAGCCGTTCGCGCTGCTCTGGGGTCAGGAGAATCATGCCGCCCTCCCCTCGACAGATTGGACTGGCGCGTCTTCATCCGGGAGGAAGTCGAGGATATAGTCGGCCGCCTTGCTGGCTTGTGATGCAGCGCGAACGATGGCGCGATTGTCTTCGCGCAATACCTCCAGCCAGGAACCGATATAGTCGGCGTGCCGAACGGTCGGCACGATGCCGAGGGATGCACACGAAAACGCGGCGCAGAGCTCCGCGATCAATTCTTCGAAGGCGTATTTCTTCGAACCGTGAGCGCCCGAGAGATCCCGGTTCAATCGCGAGGGGTGACCGCTCGCATGACCGAGCTCGTGCAGGGCCGTGCGGTGCCAATCGATCGGCTGAAAATACGCGGCCGGCGGCGGCACTTGAACATAGTCCGTCGACGGGACGTAGAAGGCGCGATTGCCGCCGATGCGGAAGTCGATGCCTGTCGCCCTGATCAGCGCCTCGACGCGAGGCTCGATCATGCCGGACAGCGGCGGCGGCGCGACCGTCGCGATTTCCTCGGACAGCGCATCACATTGGTCAGTGTTGAAGACCGTGAATCGCTTCAGGAAAGGAATCGCCTGCGCATCCTCGCCGGTTTCCGCCGCGCGCTTCTTCTCGTCATCGGGAATGAAGCGGTCGGCATAGACGACGGTCGTGCCGCGCTCGCCCTTGCGCACGTGTCCGCCGAGCGACAGCGCCTGGCGGAAGGTCAGCCAGCTCTGGCCGGTGAATTCATGCTCGATCACCGCGCCCCAGAGAATGAGGACGTTCACGCCGCTATATTGGCGCCCGGTCGAAGCGTTCTTTGGCATGGCCAGCGGCGCCTTCGCCGCTGCGGTCCCCCAGGGCTGAACCCAAGGCACACGCCCTGCCTCCAGCTCGGCGATGATCTTGCCGGTGATTTCATCGTAAAGGCTTGCCCGGCTTCCGCCGGCGCGCGCACGCTCAAAGTGTCTGGACATCGCGGGTCTCCGCGACGGGCGCCGGAAGCCTTTCCTCCGGCCCTCAACCCGTCACGGCCAACCCGGCCCGCACTCTCACTCTCTCGCATGAACAGCCCCTCGGCTAGGCACGGTGCCGAATCGCTTTGAGCTCCTCATTCCAATCGTCTTCGCGCGAACGCAGCCGTTCGAAGCGGCAACCCTCTGCTTCGGCGATCGCGCGGATGCGATCGCCGAACACGTCGCCCTGCAGGTTGCTATCGGTCGCGGCAACCAGCAGCGCGTCTGGACGCCCAGCGAGGGCGCGGATGGCGGCGTCCGTCGCCGGCGACCAGCCGCCACCAGTGCTGACATAGAGTGAATCGTGGCGCAGGCCCTCGATGGCGGCGAGGCTCATCGCGTCGATCGCCGCCTCGGTCGTGCAGACGCGCTTCGCCTGCGCTGGTCCGAGGCGAAATAGCACCTTCGATCCGCCGGTCGCGAAACCGCGCCATTCCGGGCCGCGCTCTTCCCAGCCGACGACTGCGCCGGCGTCATCGAAGTGAGCTGCCCACATGCTGCCACGCGGTCCCTCGCGCAGGAGGTTCTGATCGACGACCTCCTGGATGAGGTGGTCGGGAATGGCACGCGCCTCGGTGAGATAGCGCCAGGCCGGCGTGCCGGGGCGCGGTTTCGAGCGTTCGGCCCAGCGGCGGCCGACCGGCGCCGTTGGTTTGTTCCGGATGGGCCGTTTCCAGGCGGGCTCGGTCGGCTTAAAACCGACAAGGTCGGCGACTTGCTCCAGCGCCTCCTCGAAACCGTCAGCGCCGAGATGTTCGGCGAGGTTGAAGACATCGCCCTTTTTTGGCGACATCGGGTCAAACCAGCCTCGGCCATCGTGGATGACGATGACGATCTTGCCCTCGCCGAGCCGATACTTGATCGCGTCGCGGGTGCTTTCCGCGATGTCGATCTTCCAGCCGGCCTTCTCAAGCAAGGCCGCGCAGGGGACCGTTTTCTTCAGCTTCTCGATATCGTACTTTTCCATGACACCTACGCCGAACCCGCCACAGCGGTGATGTCCAGTCCTTTCTTCGGTTGGCTTCGTTTTTTCCCGTCCTTGCCTGGGCGAGGCCGACCAGCCGCGAAGCCTGCGGAGGCACGGGGGCGTTGACAAGTCTTTTGGTCCGTCCGGTTCCGGTCGCGCCGAGGCCTCCGACGGACCCGCGAGGGGCGCGGGTGATTTCACAGGGATCGGGGGGCTAGCGTGACCTGTCGTTTCCGACGGGGTGCGAACCCGGGAAGGCTGGTGGATGTTTCCGGCAACGGCGCATCCGCCAATTCAGAGGCCATCGAAATGCGGGGACGTGGACTGTCGCGACTGCTTGAGATTGGAACGCCCCTCGGCAATCCCCCCGCTGCGGACGAGGTCGTCGAGCACGCCAAGCCGAACGCCAGCCAACATCAACCGGGGAGTCATCACATGCCAGCCATAGGATTCGTCAACAAGCTCGACGACGGTTCTTACCGTGGCACGCTGCGCACGCTTTCGATCTCCGCGTCACTGAAAATCCTGCCGAACAAGGACAAGAAGCCTGACAGCGATCAACCAGACTATCGCATCTACGGCAATGACGCCGAGATTGGTGGCGGCTGGGATCGGAAGAACAAGGAGACCGGAGCCGACTATGTTGCGCTCTCCTTCGCCGCACCAGAATTCGGGCCCCGGAAACTTTACGCCAACCTTGGTCGGATGGCGGGCTCAGAGAACGACGACGAATTTGCCGTGATCTGGAATCCTACGGAATAGCCTTCGCCCAAAACGGCAGACAATCTGGCTCCTGGGGCGTGAGGGGTCGATAGCGTAGCCGAGAGGCCGCTCCGAGCAACCCGCGATCTCGTACTCCATTGATGCAATCTCATGCCCTACGCTCGATGGCTACCCGCTCCTAGAGCGCCCGGAGGCGACTCTGGTCGGGCGGCAAAGTTCGGAGCATCTCGCGGCGGTCAGAGACAGCATGATCGAATAGCTCAAGGGCGCGGCCGAGCGAAGTGGCCCCTCCGGCTCCGGCAAGACCACTCTCCTCAACGTCATCGGCTGCATTCTCGATCCGTCGGCAGGCTCCATGGAACTCGACGGCGAGCTGGTTCTGCGTGATGGAGAGTGGCAGCGCAGCAACTTGCGGCGCCTGAGGCTCGACAAAATCGGCTTCATCTTTCAATTTCACAACTTGCTGCCCTTCCTCGATGCGACCGACAATGTAGCCATTGTCCAGCAATTGGCAGGAGCCGATGCGGCAACGGCGCGCAAACGAGCCAGCGCCTTGCTGGACGATCTGGAGGTTGGCCACCGTAAGCACGCTATGCCAGCCAAACTATCCGGCGGAGAGGCTCAGCGCGTCGCGATCGCCCGCGCGCTGGCCAACAGCCCGCGTATCATTCTCGCCGACGAACCGACTGCCGCGCTCGATTCCAAGCGCGCCGGTATCGTCATGGATCTGTTGCGCAAGCTCGCAGTTGAGCACGATGCCGCGATCATTGCCGTCACACATGACGAAAAGATTTTCGATCGTTTCGATCGCATATTCCACCTTCGCGACGGTCGCCTGACCGATGCCTGACCTTGGAAAGATATCATGACGGGTCGCCCGATCGCTCTGACGATTGTCGCTCTCCTCGCAATCCTTTTCGGTCTTGTGACTGTTGTCTCCGGCGGTCGGGCGCTGTTTGGCGGTGTAAGTATGGGCGCTGTTGTGCCCTTTGTGTTGTGGTTCAATTTTGTTGCAGGATTTGCCTATATGCTGGCAGGCGCCGGCTTGTGGCGTGAGGCAGGATGGGCGCGAGAGCTTTCCATTGGCATCGCGTTGGCTACAACTGGGGTATATGCTGCCTTCCTGTGGTATATATGGCTGGGTGGATCTTACGAGACGCGTACGATGGGCGCGATGATCCTTCGGATTGCGGTTTGGACAGCGATTGCGACGGTTGCGCTCAGAAACAGACGGCCTAGCTAGGTGGTGTGGACAGTTACCGCAGCTATAGGATCGTTGCGGCGAGAGTGACAACGGCAAGATAGCTACGTGCGATTTTCTCGTAGCTCGGAGTGTCTCGTCGTCACTGACGAGACCAGCTCCAACACCAAAATGGAGAGGCTTTACGGGCGCCCCCCGCGTGGCGAGCAATGTCGTGCGGCCGTTCCGCACGGACATTGGAAAACCACAACATTCACCGCTGGAGTACGCTACGATAGCCGGATTACGCGGCTTGTTCTGGACTGGACGGCCCGATGGATCGCGAAGCCTTGGCGAGCACCTACATCCTGTTTAATGAGGCCGGCGGCGAATTTGTCTTCGATTGCCTGACGGGCTTCATTCATGGAGCCTGCCATGGCGATGCCGTCGAGTTCTGCCGGCAGGGAGCTGACGAAAGAGAGTCGGCTGAAGAGGACAACTAGGCTCTCAGTACAGGGACATGCGCTTCAGCGTGCCATCACGTAGGATGAACTGGTGCCAGAGGGCCATCACCGCGTGCAAGCCGGCAAGGTAGAGAATGATGTTGCCAGCATTCTCGTGGAGATCGGCGATCAAGCCGGGAGGGCCCTGGACGGCTGCGGTGATGGCTGGAAGCTGCAGTCCGAAGAACGAGATGGAGACGCCCAGCCGCGATGCTGCATACCAGCCGCTGATCGGCAGCGCGATCAGCAGCAGATAAAGCAGACTGTGGCCAGCCTTCGTCGCGATTGCAAGCCAGCCGTCCTGCGTAGCGGCCGCTGGGGCGGCGCCGGCCAGGCGCAGGATCAGCCGGGGCAGCACCAGCACGAGCACCGCAAGCCCCAGCGCAAAGTGGAGCAGCGGCGGATTGTCGATCACCTTGCGGCCGCTTTCGGCGGTCAGCCAGGCACCGAGAACCAAAGAGCTGTCAGCCAGTGAATGACGATCATGCTGGTCGGGTAGCGGGAAGAATTTTGTGGCATGGCGAGGCCTTCTTGAGATATCTACGCACCGGCACCGAAGCGATGCGCGGCAATTGCATGCGCCGCGGTGCCGCTGCGATTCACGATGTTTCCGACAGGAGGGTTGATGCGCGCTGGCGATCCTGCGGCCGAGGAGCGGGTGTGGATTCGTCGTCATTGCGAATTCTGTCGGACAGAAGGCGCAGACCGTTGAGGACAACGAGCACGGTGCCGCCCTCGTGTCCGACGACTGCTAGCGGCAGCGGCAGATTGAAGAACAGTCCGCCTGTAACAAGCACCAGCATGGCGCCGATCGCAACCGTGAGATTTTGCCGAATGACCCGGGCCGTCCGCCGAGCCAGCCGGTACGCATCGGCCAGTTTTTTCATGTCTTCCGACAACAGGGCCACGTCGGCGGCCTGAAGCGCGACATCCGAACCGGCCGCGCCCATCGCGATGCCGACGTCAGCGCGGGCAAGAGCGGCCGCGTCATTCACGCCGTCTCCCACGAAAGCGACCTTGCCGCGCGCCGCCAGTTCGCCGACGCGCTGCACCTTATCCTGCGGCAACATCTCGGCGTGGATCTCCTCCGGCCCGAGGCCAAGCTCCATCCCGATCCGCAACGCCACCGGCCGGCGGTCGCCCGTCATCATGACGATGCGACGCACACCGCCTGAACGCAGGGCCGCAAGCGCCGTCGCAGAGCTCGTTCGCGCCTCATCCGCCACGCTGACGGCGCCGAGGATGGATGACTCACGTCCCAGATAGATGACGGTCTGCGCGCTGTCCTGCAGCTTGCGTAATTCGGCGCGGTCAATGAATGCGCTCATGTCCCGAGCGAGGTAAGGGTTACCGGCCCATACCGAGCCAAGTTCGTCCGATCCCACGATCCCGGCACCCGCACGGGAGCTGACGTCCACGACTTTCGCTGGCTCGATACCGCGGGTAGCGACCTCTCGCCGGATGGCTGCTGCGATATGATGCTCGGAATGAGCTTCGAGCCCCGCGAGAAGGGACAGGAAACGGCGCTCATCTCCGTCCAGCGTGATGACTTGCGTGACCGCCGCACGTCCATTGGTCAGTGTGCCGGTCTTGTCGAAGGCGAAGGTGTCGACCGACGCCAATGTTTCGAGCGCACCGCCTCCCTTGAACAGCACCCCGCCCCGCGCCGCCGCCGAAAGCGCCGACAAGATCGCGGCCGGCACGGATATGACGACCGCGCACGGGCTCGCGGCGACGAGCAGCGTCGCAGCCTTGTACAGAGCCTGTTCCCAGTCCTGCCCCAGCAAATGAAAAGCTGCAAAGGCGAGGATAGCCCCTAACAGGACCGCGACGGTGTAGCGTTGCCCGAACCATGCGCTGAAACGCTCGGACGGAGCCTTTGCTTCCTGGGCCTCCGTCACGAGTTGGATCATGCGTGCGATCGTGCTGTCGCCGATTGTTTTGACGACGGCCACCTCCAGAATTCCATCCAGATTGACGGTCGCTTCCAACACCTGCTCGCCCGGCTCCTTAGAGACAGGCATGGATTCACCGGTGATGTTGGCCTCGTCGATGCCGCCGCGTCCTTGCACGATGATGCCGTCGGCCGGCACGCGGGCGCCGGGGCGCAAAATCACGACATCTCCGACGGCGAGCTCGGCGGCGGGGACTTCCGCGACCGTGCCATCCGTGTTCTTGCGGAAGGCTGTTTCCGGGCGGAGCGCCATCAAGGCTTCGACAGCACGGCGCGCGCGCCCAAGCGCCTGATGCTCCAGCGTCGCGGAGACACTGAAAAGCGTCAGCAACACGGCACCCTCAAACGGCGCACCGACGACCGCAGCGGCGATCGCGGCGATGACCATCAGAAGATCGATATCGAGGATGTGCTCCCGCCACAGCGCCGACAGGGCGTTCCATGCGGCCGGAAACCCTCCGGCAAAATAGACCAGCACCAGCCCCGGCCTCAGGAGAACGCCGAGCCCGTCGGATGGCGGCCAGGTTCCGGCCGTAGCCAGAATCATCCCCAAGACGGTCAGGAGCGACATCACCGTCGGAGTGTCGAATGGTAGGCGCTTCATGATCAAATCGCTCGACCAATGAGGGAGCCGATGACGGCCGTCGACGCCATGGCGACGGCGCCCCAGAACCCGGCTCGGATCGTCTGCTTCCAGACGCTGGCGCCGCCCGCGAGCGCACCTATCGCTCCAAGCGCTGCAAGTCCGATTAAACAGGCGATAGATACAGCCCAGGTGACCATCCCGGTCGGCGCGAGCAGTGCGACGATCAGCGGCAAGGCCGCACCCGTGGCGAAGGTCACCGCGGATGTGAAGGCCGCCTGCACAGGCCTTGCCATCACGTGGCTCGCCAGTCCGAGCTCGTCGCGCGCATGGGCTTCGAGTGCATCCTTTGCCATCATCTGCTCGGCAACCTGGTGGGCGAGATCCGGCGCCACACCGCGCCGCTCATAGATCGCGGCGAGTTCGGACAACTCCGCTTCCGGCTGCGTGGCCAGTTCATGGCGTTCACGTGCCATATCGGCTTTTTCCGTGTCGGCCTGGGAGCTGACCGAGACATATTCGCCCGCCGCCATCGACATCGCCCCGGCGACCAGCCCCGCGACGCCCGCTACGAGGATTTCATGAGTGGCCGCAGTCGCGGCCGCCACACCAACGATGAGACTCGACGTCGAGATCAGCCCGTCATTGGCGCCCAGCACGGCAGCGCGAAGCCAGCCAATGCGTTCGATAAGATGATTCTCCTTGTGCAAGGCGCGCATAGGCAGTGCTCCGGAAGGCGAACGACAGGCTCAGAATCACGACAGTGCGGCCAACCGACTGCCTCGGCGCATCAAATTAGAACCATTCTAATTAGATGGCACGCAGGGCACCATTCGTCAATATTTTAGAACCATTCTAAATATATTGCCGGTAGCGTGATCGGTTTAGATTCCACAATCTCAACCCGCCGCTTGCTAGGAGGCTCGACGACGGACGGGCGCCAGATTGAGCTGGCCGGACACACGGCTCATTCGCGCCGATTCAGGAAAGCCGTTCCATCGTTAGGGGGAGCGCATTTGTCAGGCCGCGGGGAGACACAATGTCGCTTGGAGGCCACCGTCGCTGCCGTTGGATAGTTCAATGGAGCCACCGTGCAGTGCGGCAAGATCACGGACGATCGCGAGGCCGAGCCCACTGCCCGGCTTGGCTTCGTCGAGACGCTCCCCGGGTGCAAACGCGCGGCTTAGCGCATCGGGCGGAATGCCAGGCCCATCATCGACGATCATGATAACGAGTTGTTTTGTTGGCGAATAGCGTGCAGCCTTGATTGTGACAGCGCTGCGCGCCCACTTGCAGGCATTGTCGACCAGATTGGCAACCATCTCATCGAGGTCGTTGGGATCGACGGCGGCGACCAGTCCCGACTCGGCCGAATGAGTGATCGTGAGTGCACGATCCGCATAGAGCCGCCGCATCGCCGCTGCGATCGAGGCGAAGGCTGGTTCGACCGGCGTGATGACGCCGGGTAGACCCGCATTGGCAGCAGCGCGGGCACGGGCAAGCTGGAAATCGATCTGACGCTGCATCCGTCCTGTCTGGTGGGTCAGGACCCCGGCGCCCTCCGTATCACCTCTCGCAAGCAGCCGGCGCGCTTCGTCTGTGAGCACCGCAAGGGGCGTCTTAAGGCCATGCGCCAGGTTGCCGGCCTGCGTACGAGCGCGGCGAACCATCTGGGTATTGGCATCGATCAGAGCGTTGAGGTCGTCGACCAGGGGCCGAACCTCGGACGGGAAATCTCCCGGCAGGGTTTCTGCCCTGCCAGCGCGAATGTCGCTCAATGCATCGCGCAGGCGGCGCATGGGACGCAGGCCGAACCAGGCCTGCAACGCGCCGGCCCCGATCAGGGCGAACGCCAGCGTACCGAGCGACAGGATCAGCGCCTGATTAAAGTGCATCAGCACATCATCGACGATTCGCTGGTCGGCTCCGATCTGAAGCACATAGCCGCTTGCTTCGGTTTCCCACGGTCGCCCGTACGCGATCATCGGCTCGCCGGTCGGGCCGGCCGCGACCGAGCGGACAAGCTCCCGATCCGCACCTGGTGCCGGTGACGGCAAATGCTGTTGCGGTTCGAGGGAAGCAGATTGCAGAACGACGCCATCGCGGCCACTCACCTGCCAGTAGTAGCCCGCACCAGGCTGCGCGAACCGCGGATCGCTGAGCCGCTGCGTCAAAGCGACATGTCCATCAGCCGTGCGGGTCAACAGGCTTTCAAGCTCGCCGAGATGACCGATCAATTCGGCATTGACCAGCTCGGTGACATGGGCACGGAACAACGCGGAGATCGACAGGCCGGCGACAGCGATACCTGTCACGGTTGTGAGAATGACACCGACCAGCAGCCGGGCGCGCAGACTTTTGATCATCAGCCGAACCTGTAACCCAAACCGCGCAGCGTTCTGATCGTATCACGACCGATCTTGCGTCGCAGCCGGCCGACATAAACCTCGATGGTGTTCGAGCTGCGTTCCTCATTCAGGCCGTAGAGATGATCGAGCAGCTCGGCCTGCGTCACGACGCGGCCGATGCGATGCAGGAAGAGGTGAAGCAGCCGGAACTCCTGCGCGGTCAGATCGATCGGCCGGCCAGCAATGGTGGCCGTGCCGGCGACTGGATCGAGCACGATGTCTCCGTGGCGCAATTCCGAGGCCGCCTGGCCCGCGACGCGCCGCATCAGCGCGCGAAGACGCGCCGCGATCTCGTCGACATGAAACGGCTTCGCCACGTAGTCGTCGGCCCCGGCGTTAAGACCCTCAACTTTTTCGGTCCAGCTACTACGCGCCGTCAGGATCAGGACCGGCGTGGTAGACCCGGCTCGCCGCAAACCTCGCAGAACCTCAATGCCGGATAGCACAGGCAGACCGAGATCGAGAACGATCGCATCGAACAGTTCGTGCAGTGCAAATGAAAGGGCCTGCTCGCCATCCTCCACATGTTCAACAACAAAGCCGAAGCCGGCCAACCCCTCCTTGAGGCGTGCACCGATGTCATGATCGTCCTCGACAAGAAGAATGCGAATGGCTCGGTCTCCTGATTGTCACAGTCGCATACCGGATAAACCTGTATTTACGCTGACAGCTTCCGTTCAGATTAGCGTGGCACTTAGGTGCCTAGAAGTCCGTATCGAGACCTGTGCCAATGCCAAAAGTGCTTCTGACAATCGTTCGCATACTGGAGGCTGCCTTGTTGGCCGGTGCCTTGGCGACTCCAGCATATGCGCAGCAGGCGACCGTACTGTCGATCGATGCTCTCGCCAATATTGTCGTCGCGAACAACCCCGAGCGGCGCTTTTATGCCCGACAGATCGGGCTTGCGGGGACTGAACGCGATGCATCGGATCGCCTGCCGGATCCGGAGGTTGCGTTTGAGTTCGGCGAACGCCGGATGGCCGACGGCTTGACCGGCGCACCGACGGGTGCGGGACCAACCTATGGCGTGTCGATCATGCAGCCGCTCGACCTTGCCGGCCGCGGCGCACTCCGTCGCGCCATCGCCGAACGTCAGATTGCGCTGGCGCGGATCGGTCTTGCGCAGTTCGACGCAGCGCTGACGAGCCGGGCACGGTCCTTGGGATATGCCTTGTTTGCGGCCGAGCAAAAGGCCGTGGCCGCGCGCGATGTCGCTGCTCGGATGCGTGCGCTTGCACAGATTGTTGAGCAACGTGATCCGGCAGGTGTAGCGCCCGCGCTGGACGCGACCATTCTTGAAGCGGGCGCCATCACGGCCGAGCGCAACGCCGTGCTTGCGGATTCAGAGGCCAGTGCCATCAGTTATGAGCTGAACCAGCTTCGTGGTGTCTCCCTCAAAGCGCGAATCCGTATCGCTCCGCCGGTCGTTGGGCTACCCAGCCTTCCGTCAGCCGAACGCATGGCGCAGCAGGCTGGCACCAATAATTTCGAGATTCGAGCGCTGCTCGCGCAATTGCAGCAGCAAGGTCTGCGCGCTGATCTTGCTCAAACGGCACGTATACCGAATGTTTCGGTAGGCCCTTACGTCAATCACGCGAGGTCAGACAGTCGCGAGACCAATTTCGGTGTACGACTGACGACGACGTTGCCGATTTGGAACAGCCAGGCTGCCGGCGTCGCGCAAGAATTGAGCCGCCAGTCCCAGGGAGAGGCGGCCCTGATCGCCGCCAACCGGCGCATCACGAGGCAGGTCTATGAGCAGGCTGCCTATTATGAAACAAAGCGTCGGGTGCTTGCGACTTGGCCCGCAGCGGCGGAGAAATTCGCGACCGCGGCCACTACCGCCAACAACAGCTATCGGCAGGGGGCGATTCCGGTCGCAACCTACGTCGAGATGCAGCGCCAGTATCTGGACGCGCTGTCAGCCTTGCTCGACACGCGGCGCGAGGCCATGGAAGCGATGCTTCAGCTTCGCGCACTCAATGGTGGTCGCAGTTTTCAGGGCGCGTCCCAGTGACGCGACGACTTCTGGAATGGACAACCGGCCGACCGCTCACGGTAATGATCATTGCCTTGCTGATAGGCGGTCTTGGAATCTGGTCTTTCCTGAACCTGCAAATCGATGCCATCCCCGATATCACTGGCGTGCAGGTGCAGATCAATACGACCGTTCCGGCCTTGGCGCCGGAGGAGATCGAACGTCTCGTGACTCTGCCCATCGAGCGCAGCATGGGCGGTCAGCCGGGCTTGCGCGAAATGCGATCGCTCACCAAAACCGGGTTGTCGCAGGTCACACTGATCTATGAGGATGGCACGGACCAGCTTCGCGCGCGCCAGTTCGTCAATGAGAGACTTACGGCGGCCCGCGACACGCTGCCGGCCGGATCGTCGCCACGCCTCGCACCGATCACCACCGGACTTGGTGAGATCTGGTACTACACGCTCGAATGGGCGCAGCCGCCGTCCGGCATGAACGAGCAGCAGCAATTGATGGAGCTGTTCGAGGCTCAGGAATACATCGTGCGGCCGATGCTGCGCGCTATCCAGGGCGTCGCCGACGTCAATTCCAACGGCGGCCTCGAACGTCAGTTCGTCATCGAGCCAGACCTGAAAAAACTGACGGTTGCGGGCATCACGCCGAGTGAGCTTGGTCAGGCTGTCGGCGCCAATGTCTCCAATGCCGGCGGCGGGACCATCACCAGGAACGACCAGCGCTTTACTGTCCGAACCGAAGCGCGCGTCATGACGGCGGAGATGATTCGCGCATTACCCGTAAAATTTGCCGGCGGCGTGCGACCGCTCGCGGTAGGCGATCTCGCCACCGTGGCCATCGGCCATGCGCCGCGCGACGGCGCCGCGACCGCCAACGGTAAGGAAACTGTGCTCGGCACGGTGATGATGCTGGTCGGGCAGAACAGCCGGGAGGTTGCCCGGCGCGTCGACACGCAATTGCCCAATCTGCGCGCGGCGCTGCCCAAGGGCATGATCCTACAGGTTCAATACGATCGCTCCGAACTGGTGGACCGCACCATCGCGACCGTCGAGCGCAACCTTGGCGAGGGCGCATTGCTGGTTGCCGTCGTGCTGCTGATCGTGGTCGGCAACTGGCGGGCTGCGCTGATCGTCACCTCCGTGATTCCGCTGGCGTTCCTGATGATGATCACGGGCATGCACGCACTTGGCATTTCGGGCAATCTGATGAGTCTCGGCGCGCTTGACTTCGGCTTGATCGTCGACGGCGCGATCGTTGTTGTGGAGAACACATTGCGTCTGTTGGGCGAAGCGCAGCGGAGCAAAGGACGCCAGTTGACCGTCGATGAACGTCGCGGCGTGATCGTAAAAGCCGCGGGCGGCGTGGCGCGGCCTGTATTCTTCGGCATTGCCATTATCGCCCTGGTCTATGTACCCGTACTCAGCCTGGGTGGCGTCGAGGGGAAACTGTTTCACCCGATGGCGCAAGCTGTGATGTTGGCGTTGGCGGCGGCGCTGATCGTCACCTTTACGCTGGTGCCGGCGCTATGCGCCAGGTTTCTACGGGGTGGGAAGATGCGCAAGCCGGATACCGGCGAGACGGTGCCCTCTGTCCAGGATGCACCCACCCACAGTCCCATCACCCATGATGGTCGGTTCGCCGCCATCGTGATACGGGGCTACGGTCCCATCCTGAACTTCGTCCTCCGCCATCCCGCTGTCCTGTTCGTGTCCGCGACAGCCTTGGTAGGTGCGGCATTGGCAACATTTCTGACGCTTGGCTCGCAGTTTACGCCGCGCCTGGATGAGGGTTCGATCACTGCGATGGTCTACAAACCCGTCGGGATGTCGCTCGATCGTAGCCTTGCGATCGAACAGCAAACCGAGCGGGAAATTCTGCGCCGTTTCCCGCAAGTGACCCGGACTTTTTCCCGCATTGGAACTAGCGCTGTCGCGACCGACCCGATGCCGCCGAACGAAAACGACCTCTACATCTTTTACAAGCCGCTGGACCAATGGCCGCAAGGCGCCGATATGCCGCGCGACAAGAGCGAACTGGTCGCGGCGATCGAGAAAGCTGCGACCGCGCTGGCACCCGAGCAATCGTTCCTGTTCGCGCAGCCGATCGAGATGCGCTTCAATGAGATGCTGGAGGGGACGCGCGCGGACCTGTCGGTCAAGATCTTCGGCGACGATTATGACGTGCTTGAGCGGCTCGCCGCGCAGGCGCGGGAGGAATTGCAGAACCTGCCCGGCACCGCCAATGTCGCATTCGAAGCCGCCAGCCGCACCCACAGTATGGTGGTCGAGATCGATCGCGACGCCATGGTACGATTGGGGCTGGGGACCGCCGAAGTCAACCGTGCCATCGCCTCGGCGATCGGCGGTGACGAGGTCGGCTTCATCGCGCATGGCGAACATCGACACGCCATTGTCATTCGCTTGCCGGAGGCCCAGCGCGCAGACATAAAATCGATCCTCGCTCTTCCCTTACGTGTCGGTGCGTTGGGCCTCGTGCCACTCGACCGCGTTGCACGGCTGCGCGAAGTGAGAACGGTCGAGCCGATCCTGCACGACAATGCCAAACGTCGCGCAGCCTTGATGGTCAACCTCAAGACCAGCGACATCGAAGGTTACGTGGCCACTGCCCGTACACGCCTCGATAGCAAGCTCTCGCTACCCGACTCCTATCGCGTCGAGTTCGGCGGCCAATTCCGCCAGTTGGAAGCGGCACGAGCTCGTCTGATGATCGTCGTGCCGGCGGCACTGTTGATGATTTTCCTGCTCGTTTACTCGGCCTTGGGAAGTGTGCGTCACGCCGCGATCGTCTATACTGGCATCCCGTTCGCGATCACCGGTGGCGTATTGGCACTATGGCTACAGGACATGCCATTCTCGATCACCGCCGCAATCGGCTTTATCGCTGTCTCTGGCATTGCGATGCTGAATGGCCTCGTCCTGATCGATCATATCAACGAGTTGCGGCGAAGCCTGCCGGTTGTCGAGGCTGTTCGGCAAGGCGCCACGGATCGCCTTCGTCCGGTGTTGTCGACCGCCTTGGTCGCGGGCATCGGCTTTATACCTATGGCGGTCGCGCACGGCGCGGGCGCGGAAGTGCAACGACCGCTTGCTACCGTCGTCATCGGCGGCGTCCTGTCATCCACCGTTCTGACGTTGCTGTTGTTGCCGGCGATCTATCGATGGGTGGAGCGCCGTGCTGGAATTATTGTTGAACAAGAAAAATCGTCGTTGGAATTGGAGGTCTCAGTATGAGAACGTTGGATCGATTGTTTGCTGCGGCAATCCTGAGCGCGGTCACCTCGATAGTCGTTGCTCCGTCAGCATTCTCGCTCGCCAGTTCTCCGGCCCAAGAAAATCGATCCAGCCGTACCTATGTCCAAAATCTACCTGCGGAAGTGCGGGCAAGCCTTCGAAAATATACGAAGGCATGCGGTGACGAGCTAACGGCGGCCAGTGGTTTCAGCCGCTTCATTGACGTCGGGAGGTTGCGTCTGATTGCCCTTCATTTTCATGATCTAAGGTGTGTTGGCCGCGACACGTTTTGTGACAGCGGGAAATGCCTCCACCAAGTCTACATGTCGCATGGCGGACGATACCATCTGGTGATGAGCGTCCAAGCAAATGAAATCACATTGACAAGCCTCGATACCACCCCAGCGATCGAGGTCGAGTACGACCACGGCCGACAACGGACGTGGCGATGGAGTGGTAACCGTTTCGTCGACAGGTAATGGGTGCCGTTGCAAATCAACGGCTGACCGTTGGGGTAGTTGTCGCCACCTCCCGGGTATCGCCGCCCTCCAACTCGAACGCCTTTTTTCCCTTTCCGGCCCAAAGCGCGCAAGCCTGTTCACGCCGCTCGCTTTTGAGCTTGTGGGCGATCCAGATGAGTGCGCCGAACATGGTGGCGCGGTCGTCGCCGGTTAAGTCCACGACGCCGGATTTGATGACAAGACCGCCGAGTTCGATCAGGTGTTTCGTGCGCTTGCGGCGCTCACTCTGCCATGTGCGCATGTCATGCCGCGCCCGTCCCTGAAAGAACGCAGCCTCGCGCTTCGCCCAAGCCTCCCGCTTCGCAGTCTTCGCAGTCTTCGCAGTCTCCTTCGTTTCGGCGAGGGCGACCAGCGCACCCGCCAGTTCATCGGTAGAGAGCGCATCGGCTCCCGTGGCAATCACCAGTTCACCAAGCTGTTGCACCTTGCGCGTCTTGAGTTCTCTGGCCTTGTCTTCAAGCGCCTTCAGTTCGGAATCGTAGTCGCGTGGTTTGCGCATGTGTTGCCTCCATCGTCGTCGCTTGTTGTCGATGAAGTGAGGATAGTTGAGCGCTTCGCCAATTGCTGTAGAGTTTCCCGAGAAATTCATTTCGAGGGCGCGCTTATACGTCGTTCCGACGTGCGCTTGGCCGTGCCAATTCTTGATCGCGATGGCGATCTATCATCTTCACGTCAAGGTCATCGGCCGCAAGGCCGGGTCGAGCGCGGTGGCGTCCGCCGCCTACCGCTCGGCCTCGCGGATGCGCGACGACCGCATCGACCGCAGCCACGACTTCACGGCCAGCCGACCGCGCAGGAAAGCATGAATAGCGCCCCTCCGATCCGTTTTGTCCGTCGCCGCGGGTCGAACAGCAGAAACCAGGCTATCGAAAACAGAACTGTCGCATGGTCACTTGGAAAGGAACTGTCCACTGCATGATGCAGATAGTTCCGCGCAACTCCGTCCATGAACGGTAGCGGATGAAAATAAAAGGATGAAATGGCCCCCGCGAAGGCGAGCGCAATGCAGGCGGCAAGACCCGCCCCAAACGCCGCACGCCGGTCCTGCGTA
Organism: Afipia sp.; assembly: GCA_017308495.1. Taxonomy (GTDB): domain Bacteria; phylum Pseudomonadota; class Alphaproteobacteria; order Rhizobiales; family Xanthobacteraceae; genus Afipia. The sequence goes on along the minus strand of JAFKES010000079.1, from coordinate 109,806 downwards.
TCGCCGAAGATCCACAGAAGCGTAAGCGTCGCCGGAATGACGAAGATTGCCCATTTTGCAAGGGCGAATGCAAACAGGAACGCACCGACGGATAAGTCCGTCGGTGCGACCACCAATCCAAGCAAAGACCGATTGAGTGTTTCGAGCATGAAATTGGCCTTTATCGTGGGGCGCCGCGTCGACGCGCGCCCACTACTTCATCTTGATGCCGGCCTTTTTCAGTCCGTCCGCGACTGCGGTGTGGCAGGTCTTGTCGTCGTCCTTTTTGAGCGCAGCGACGGCCTTGACCTTCGCTTCATCGAGGGCCGCCTTCGCCGTTGGTGCAAGTTTGGGCGTGGCGAACGCCTGTTCGAGTTGCTTGAGATCGCTTTCGCAATTCGCGCGCGCGGCCGTGGTGGCGGCGAGCCCGATTGCTGCGGTCAAGAGAGCCGCCGTGATCATTGAACGCGTCATTGGAGTCTCCTTTGTCTGCGCCGTCGATTGCTAGGCTCGGATGAGCTTTCAGAGCCGGGGCGGCGCCAATCCCCGGCTCCGAAGGAGGATCAGGTTTCCGCCGGCAGTTGCTCGATGCGATCTGCCTTGCTGACGGTCAGGAAGACGACGAGCCCAAGGATTGCTACGAGGAACAGCAGGCTCGTATTGATAGTGCCCCAGCCCAGGCCGCCGGCGATGACCGGCTTGGCCAAAAAGTCACCGACGGATGCACCGAGCGGGCGTGTCAGAATGTAGGCGACCCAGAAGGCGAGGATCGCGTTCAGCCGTGCGAACCGATAGAGCGCGAAGGTCACTGCGATCATCGTCGCGAACACAATCGCAGCCGGTCCATAGCCAAGATTGAATCGCTCGGCCATGAGGTCGCCGGCCGAGGTGCCGAGCGCGAAGGTGAACAGAATGGCTGCCCAATAGAACAGCTCGCGCTTGCGCGTGAAGATCGAGTGGATCGAAAGTGTCCGCTCGCTCAGGAACCAGACCGTGAACACCACTGCGAGAAACAGCCCGAAGGCGATCGACGTGGTGATGAGGCTGACCCCCATGCCGTCGACGAGATTGTCGGATATGAGTGTTCCGACAACGCTGATCAAGACGACGGTGAGCCAGTAGGGTGTCGGAATATAGCGCTTGGCGCGCAATTGGACGATGAGCGCGACGACGAATACGGCGGTCATGATCCACGATGTGACTGTGAGGCCCAGGCCGAGTTCGGTCGCAAGCAAGTCCGCCGCTGTTTCACCAACTGTTGTGGCAAGAATTTTGATGATCCAGAAATAAACGGTAACCTCCGGCACCTTATTGAGCATCAGCTCCGCGTCTGCGTACTGAGATCGGCTCATGCTATTTTTCCTTATCTTCGACCCAGATGGCATCCGCCCATGGAATGCGTTTGCGGCGACCCGATACGTCGGGGCACATGAGAGGTACGAAGGAAGACTTATCGGCGAATGAGCCCGGCTTTTTGAAAGTGCAGGACCGAAGGGAGCGCTATGACAAACGGACGCGCTCGCGGCCGAGCCGGACGCTAGTCCAACGCGGCGGCTTGGTTGGTCCGCCTTATATTGAGATGAGGGTCAATCGAGCCGCGGCCGCGCTCGCAGCGTCCACCACACGAGGAAGACCAGACCAAGCCCCGCGAATGCAACCAGCGGCAATACGCCGACGCGCTGATGGAGCGCAATGAACGATGCCCCGGCGGCAGCCGCTGGGATGACGTGAGACATCGCCCAAATCACCGCGGAGGCGATATTCGCGATATAGAAGCGGCGAGGACACATTCTCGATATGCCCGCGACCAGCAGCACAAAGGCCCTCACGACCGGGGTAAAGCGCGCGATCGCGATTGACTTGCCGCCATGACGTGCAAAGAACTCCTCCGAGCGCGCGATCGCGTCGGGGTAACGCGACAAGGGCCATATCCGCAGCGCCCGCTCCTGATAGGAATGCCCAATCCAATAGGCCACGCCATCTCCGACGATCGCGCCGAGGCAAGCGGCGAGAAGCACTGCCCATACCGGGATCAGCCCGGCCCCCGCGATTGCCGCGACCGTCAGGATCGTCGCGGTGCCCGGCACCACGGTGCCAATGACGGGCAGCGATTCGGACAGTGCGAGGACGAAAACGGACGCGATCGCCAGCGTCGGCTGTTGCGAGACGAGTTCGGCGGCATGCTGCAAGAGGTTGTCGATGGAAAGCGTCATGGCAGTTCGAATCGGTTTCCGTGACCTGCGGCACGCCGCTCTTCAAACGGCGTGCCGGTCGCCCTCGGAACATGATGCCGCTCTGCTGATACGGTTCGTTCCTGCCGCGAACCTGGTTCCGGCATGGCTTCCTCGATGACCTCGAACTCGCCGTCAATGACGGGTGCGGCGTCGCGCGACCATTCGGGATGGACGCGATCAGACCGCGTACGGCGACCATTGAAGCCAGCGCGGCGTAGGAGGAAAGCGGTCGCTACGAAAATGATGGGCGAGACTACGATTGCAACCACGACCCCGGCGACGATTCCGAAGGCGGCGCAGATACCGATCGCGATGCCAAGAAGACGCACGCCGATGGAGGAATTACGCATGTTGAAGCTCCCTGGCTTTGACTGAAGTCGTCCAGATGAACACCATGTGGCGCAGCGTCAGACGACGGCAGCGCGATACGGCCTCGCCGCGGACAAAGCGGCACTGATCCTTCGCCGAATGTGTCGTCCTGACGGTCCATCTCACGATGGCCGTGGACTCCACTCCTTCGTCTGGGCGAGGACACATATCGCTTGATCCACAATCACGCCGGATGCTGGCCGGCGCGCTGGGGCAGCAGCGAGATCAAGACAATGATGACCGCCGCTAGCGCCGCCGAAGCGAGCGGTCTGCTCAAATCAAGACCGCCGTGGCTAATCGGCTTGTCGAGAAAGTCACCGACCGTCGCTCCAAGCGGTCGCGTCAGGATAAAGGCCGCCCAGAACAACAGGACGCGCGAGACGCTTGTCCAATAATAGAGTGCGGCGGTGATCGCCAGCGCGAGCCCGAAGACGAGCGCGCCGCCCTGATAGCCGAGCCCGCCCGTGTCGGCGAGCCAATCGCCGAGAGCCGTGCCAAGTGTCTGGGAGAAGGTTATCGTCACCCAATAGAAAATCTCGACCTTCGGAGTTGCAACGGTCCTCACATCCACACTGCCCATCGCAAGATACCAGACCGCGAGAGAGGCCAGGACGAGGCCAAAGAGTATCGATGCGCCGCCGGTGTAGCCAATGCCCAACGAACGGTCGAAGAAATCTGCCAAGGCCGTGCCAACGGTCGTCGATGCCACGATGGCGATCCAGTAGACCCAGGCATTGAACTTCTTCGTGGAGATTTGAGCGGCAACCGCGGCGACAAATATCGCGAGAAATATTCCGGCGCCGATCAGATATCCGCCGTTAGCTGCATTTTTGTCGGCGTGAAGAAGCGTCATTGTCACCGCATCGCCGCCCGTTTCGCCGAGCGTCGTTGCGAGGATTTTGATGATCCAGAATCCAAGGGTTACGGCCGGAACCTTGCTCAAGGTCGCGGAAAGTTCGCTATTCATAAGGGTCTCCTTCGATTGGAGCATTGATTCCAAAAGGGCGACGTCTCAGCTTGTCCCGATAACCCTACGGCGATGAGATCGTTGACTATTCACACTGCCGGCCTGGATCACTGGCTTGGGCCGCTTCGACAGGCCAACCGAGGAAGCAGCCGTGTCGAAGCCCGCTGGCGTTCGCTGAAATCGCTCAGACGAAAGTCATGTGGCGCAGAGCAACGCCACATGACCCTCGCGATGGATGCTTAGTCCTGGTCTTGGTCGCCGTCGTCGTCATCATCGGCAGCGGCGGTTTTCACGACCTGCCCGGTCTGGGTGTCGACCAGCACTTTCTGGCGCGCGTTGTCCTTCAAGATCTCGACCTCGAAATGGGTCACGCCATTCTGATTCTCGATGCCGCTTCCGACTGCCTTTCCGCCCGTTGCCTTCTCGGCGTTGGCGATCGCTTCGGAAATTGACACTTTGGCCTGTGACATGACCGCAGCGTCGTTGGTCGGCGCCTCCGACCGCTCCTTGGCGTAGGCCGTCGCCCCGCCGGCGACGAGGGACAACGCGACTGCCGACGCGGCCGCGATCTTCGAGATGTTGTTGATGGTCATTCGTGCTTCTCCTTTTGCTCAAACGGCTGGGAACTTTCATCCCACCCCAGATGGAGATAGCCGTAGTGCGCCAGACTTATGGGCGAATGAGGCGTGCGATCGACAGCTTTCCGGAGACGCGAACAATCAGGCCTTTGGTATCGCTTCGATTGGCGATTTCAATTGAAAGACCATGACGCTTGGCGACGGCCGCCGCGATGGAAAGGCCGAGCCCGCTGCCTTCCACATCAACCGGCGCCGCGCGGAAAAAGCGATCGAACAATCGCGGAATGTCGACTTCGGACACGCCGCAGCCGGTATCCTTGATCTCGACCACGAAGTCATCCGCGACGCGGTTGACCGATACATCGACCGACCCGCCGCGCGGTGTATATCGGATCGCATTGTCGATCAGATTGCCGAACAGCAACGCAAGATCGGCGCGCGATCCATCGATCGTCGCCGGCTCCACCTTGCCTATGCCGAGATCGATGCCTCCGGACTCGGCGATGGGGACGAAGTCCGCGACGCATTGCGTGACAAAATCAGAAAGCTCGATCGACTCTGAAGCGCCAGACTCGCCCGCATCTTCGGACCGCGCCAAGCGGAGCAATTGTTCGACCAGCCTTCGCGCGCGCAGAACGCCCGAGCGGAGTTCCGCGTTGGCATGACCACTATGGGGATCGGCTCCGGCGACAAGGTTGTCGAGCTGGACCTGCATGGCCATCAATGGTGTGCGCAATTCGTGCGCCGCATCCGCCACGAAACGCTTCTGCCGTTCGAGCGCGTCCTGAAGGCGACCTGTCAGCACGTTCATGCCTTCGACGAGCGGCCGTACTTCAGCCGGTACATTGCTGCTCGGCACGGGATCGCGGCTGTCGAGGCTGCGTTTGGCGATGTCGCCGGCGAGATTCCGCAATTGGCCTGAGAGCTGCCCTAGCAACCAGGCAATGACGAGCCAGCTGAGCGGTATCAGGACAAGGATCGGAGCGCCAGCCTGAATGGCGGACGATTCCGCCAGTTCCTGCCGCACGCTCATCCGTTGCGCCACCTGCACCGATCTCGTCGCGCCATGGGCGAGATAGACGCGCCATTCCTCGCCTGCGGCTTGGACCGTCGCATGACCCGGATGATCGAGACGCGGAATCTCCGGCCCGTTCGGCGTCCGGCGGACAACGGTGCCTGCTGCCGTCCATATTTCGATGACGAACTGGTCCTCCGGATCGGGAGGGGCGGACGGCGCCGCGATGTCCGTCGCGGTATCACCCGCGTTGAGCGCGATCTGGTGCAATTGTCCGTCGAGGAAATCGGCGGCTTCTTGCCGAGCAAATTCATAGGTGATTGCGAAGGCGGCCAGACCGACGACGGTCAATAGAACCGTCATCCAGATAAGCGCGGTCCGCCGCAAGGATGTCATGTCTCGCCCCGAGGGATCATCCAACCGGCGCCACGGACATTGCGGACGATGTCCTTGTCGAATTTCTTGCGGATGGAATGGATGAGAACATCGACAGCGTTGCTCTCGACCTCCTCGCCCCAGCCATAGATGTTTTCCTCGATGCGCGCGCGCGACAGGATCGCGCCAGGCCGCTCTGCGAGCGCCTGCATCAGCGCAAATTCACGGGCCGGGAGCAAGACGGTCGTTCCGCGATAGGTCACCTCGTGGGTTTCGAGATCAAGCGCGAGCTCCCCGGCAACAAGCAGGGATTGCGCGGCGCCCGCTTGGCGGCGGAGCACCGCCCGCATCCTCGCAAGGAGTTCACGCGTCTCAAACGGTTTCACAATATAATCGTCGGCGCCGACGTCGAGGCCGGCCACGCGGTCGTCCAGACCGTCGCGCGCCGTCACGATCAAGACAGGCGTGCGGTTTCCGGCCTGGCGCGCCATCTTCAGTAGATCTATGCCGGATCGGCCGGGCAAACCAAGATCGAGCAGCACGAGTCCATGTCCGCCATTTGCGAGCGCCTCTTCGCCGTCGGATGCGGTACGCACCCAGTCGACCGATATGCCCTCCCGTGCCAGCGCCGCCTTCAGATTCTGGCCGATCATTTTGTCGTCTTCGATTAGCAATACGCGCATCTCATCTCCGCTCGCGGTACTGTCTCACAACCGCGATGAGGGCATTGTCCTCATGACGCCGCTGCGCCGGCAGGGTGCCCCGTCAGACGGAATGCATCGTCTCCGAGCCCGGGATTGCTTGGGCGCGACACGTCGTTGGTGGAAGTCGGCATTGAGATGAGCAAGCGTCACCGCACCGAGGCGCGACAGCATCATCGCTTCAGCTTCCTCGAAAACGCGTCCGAGGGCGGCATTGACCGCCTGTTCGACCAGACAAGCGGGTGATCGCGTTCGGGTGCCGATGGACAGAAGCGAGGGCTCACCGAGCGCCTTGTAAACATCGCGCAACGTCAGCTTCGATGGATCGCACGCCAGCGTCCATCCGCCACCGTGTCCCTTTTCGGAGCGAACGTAACCGCGCTCGCGCAAGCCTGCCATGATGCGGCGGATCACCACCGGATTGGTTTGTATCACCTGCGCCAGCGTTTCGGATGTCGTCGGCTCGCCCTGCTCAGACAAGTGCAACAAGACACGTAGAACACCTGACAATCGGCTGTCCCGTATCATGTAACCGAACGTATTACATGAGTGAGCCGAAGTCAAAGAGGCCGGTGGCGCAATCAGGCGGTTGTGCAAGTCGCGGTTGGCGAAACGAGGGTCTGGGTTCTAGCGGAAATCCCGCGTCTTCACGCGGATCTGGTCGATGTGGCCGTATGTATTCCCGAGGTTACGCGGCCGCGGGCCCTTCGGCAGGTCGCGCGGATCGGGCGTCGGACTGCCATGGTGCAATTCATCGCCGCGACCGTGTGGCAATGGGAAGGCGTCGTCGCGCTCGCCGACGCTCGCGAGATCCCCCGAGAGGTCGGCCAGGTGGCGCGCCACGAGATGCACCACCTCCCCTTCCCGCTGAATACGACCCGCGGACCGAAAGCATTCCAGCCGACAGCACAACGCGCCGATATTGCTCGAAGACCTGCGGCCAGATCACAAGATTGGCGATGCCGCTCTCATCCTCCAGTGTGACGAACATCACACCCTTGGCCGATCCGGGCATCTGCCGAACCAGAACGAGGCCGGCGGCGTCGAGCCAGCACCCGTCGCGCGCCGCCATCGCCTCAGCACAGGTGACGACGCGCCGCCGTGCAAGATCGGCACGCAGGAATGACAGCGGATGGGAGCGCAATGTCAGGCCGACATGGCCATAGTCCTCGACCACTTCGCCCCTCGCCTTCATCGGGCGCAGCGCGACGGCCGGCTCGTGGATCTCCAGTACAGCCCTCGCCTCGCGCGCAGCCGCGGCGGCGAACAGCGGCAGCGGCTCGTCGCGCAGCGCCTTGATCGCCCACATCGCATCACGCCGCGGAAGACCGAAGGCCGGACGAAAGGCGTCGGCGTCGGCAAGGTGAACGAGCGCTGCGGCCGGCACGGCGGCACGGCGCCACAGATCGTCGACGGAAGAAAACGGCCGATCACTGCGGGCGGCGATGATCTGCGCCGCATCGCCATTGGCGAGGCTGCGCACCATGCGCATGCCGAGCCTGACCGCAAAGCGGTCCTCGTGCTCGGTCGGCTCCAGCGTGCAGTCCCATCGGGATCGGTTGACGTCGACGGGCCGCACCTCGACGCCGTGATCGCGCGCATCGCGCACGATCTGCGCCGGCGCGTAAAATCCCATCGGCTGCGCATTCAGTAGCGCGGCGCAAAAGACATCTGGATGATGGCATTTCATCCAGGAGGAGGCATAGGCGAGCAACGCAAACGATGCAGCATGCGATTCCGGGAATCCATAAGAGCCGAAGCCCTCGAGTTGCGAAAACGTCTTCTCGGCGAATTCGCGCGTGTAACCATTGGCGATCATGCCGTTGACCAGCGTGTCGCGAAACGCGCTGACCCCGCCGGTATGCTTGAAGGTCGCCATGCTGCGGCGGAGCTGATCGGCCTCACCTGCGGAAAACCCGGCGCAGACCATCGAGACCTTCATGGCCTGTTCCTGAAACAGCGGCTCCCCCAAGGTCTTGCCGAGGACCGCCTCGAGCTCCGGCGTCGGATAGACGACATCCTCCTTGCCCTCGCGCCGGCGCAAATACGGATGAACCATGTCGCCCTGGATCGGCCCCGGCCGCACGATCGCGACTTCGATCACCAGGTCGTAGAACGTCCGCGGTTTCAGTCGCGGCAGCATCGACATCTGCGCCCGGCTTTCGATCTGGAACACGCCGAGGGTATCAGCGCGCCGGATCATCGCGTAAGTGCGCGGGTCTTCCGCGGGAATGGTCGCGAGATCGAGCGCAACGTCTTTGTGTTCCGAGAGAAGATCGAAGGCGCGCTTCATGCACGACAGCATGCCAAGGGCGAGGCAATCCATCTTCATCATCCGCAAGGCGTCGACGTCGTCCTTGTCCCATTCAATCACCTGACGGTCCTTCATCGCCGCAGGTTCGATCGGTACGAGATCGTCGAGCCGATCGCGCGTGAGCACAAATCCTCCCGGATGCTGCGAGAGATGACGCGGCGTGCCGATCAGCGCGCGCGCCAGCTCGAGCACCAGCCGCAGACGGCGGTCGCCGAGATTCATGTTGAGATCGGCGGCGTGCTTGTCCTCGATGCCGGTGCGGGACCGGCCCCAGACTTCGAGGTAGATCAGGCGTCCGGACGCGAGACCGGTCTGGGCGAGCGCCGGCGCAAACAAGTCGGGCCGCGTCACGCACCACAAAACCTGGCCGCCGCTGCGCGCCGCGATGCCGGCGGCGAACAAGACGGCGGCCGCGCCGTCTACGGTGCCGCCGCCGCCCGCGACCTCATGCGGCGCCCCGCGCAGCAACCCTTCTTCCGGAAGGATCCGGTCTATCGCGGCTACATCGACGGGCAGGACCGTGCGTTGATGCGCGGTCCTGCCCTCGAGCCGGGCGCGATCCGTGCCCGGAACTCGGACACGACAGAGGGGGTGGACGTACTCATGTCCTTTGCAACGCTCTCCGCATTGGCATGTTCTATGTTTGGTCTCATGACCTCCGAGAGTCAATCGCGGACGAGCTTGGCTGAGCGAAGAAAGGCGGCCGGAAGGGCGGACGAGGATGGGGGGATGTCCGAAAAATGCAGCATCGTTCGGACGCTGCGACGGGGCCTACCAAAGTTTCGATAGAAACTTTGGTCAGTAGCGGTCATTGAACCATGCGAGATTTGGGCATATATTGAGCATAAAGTGATAGTATCTCACTCATTCTTCGCTCGGAGCGCAATATGGCAAACCCAGCATTCGTGACTGCCGCAACCCAGTTTGGAGACAATGGCACGCCGTATCTTTCAGCGCAGCGGGTCGCAGAGCGCCTTGGCGTTACGCTGACCGAGTTGGCGAAGCTCGCGGGCGTCGCCCGGAACACACTGACCGGCAAGGCAAGTGCGCGACGCGTGGATGCCGCCTTGAGCCCGCTTGTCCGAATTCTGGCAGTGGCCTCGGAGATGTCGGGCGACGAACAGCGTGCTGCGATCTGGTTCAAGCATCAACCGATCCCCGGCTGGGGCGGCAAGACAGCTCAAGATCTGGTGCGGCAGGGCGATGCAGAGAAGGTGCTCGCGTATTTAGAGGCTGTGAGATCGGGCGTTTATGCCTGAGCCGGAAACCCCCGCGACGATCATCAAGCTGTGGCGCGCCTTCGTGCCGCGATGGGCTTACATGCCACTGTCAGGCGCGGGCGCGGCGCGTTTCGGCGGACGATGGAACGCGATCGGTCAATCGGCGGTCTATGCTGCGCGAGAAATCTCGACGGCATGGGCTGAGTACAATCAGGGCTTCGTGCAGCACCCTGCGCTCCTGGTTCAGTTTGAACTGGAAGGCGCGTCGATGGTCGATCTGACCGACGATGATACGCTCGCGCGTTACAAGTTGACCGCAGAGATTCACAAGTGCGAATGGCGCATGCTGCTCGACGAAGGCAAGAGCGTTCCGACGCACGACGTCGCAGCGAGACTGCTCGCCAATGGAAATGATGGCGCGATCTATCCCTCTGTGATGTCGCCCGGCGGGACCTGCGTCGTGCTATGGCGCTGGAATGAAGCGGGTGCGCCCAGCCTGCGCGCCATTGACCCCGAAGGCCGGTTGCCGAGATCATCAGCATCCTGGGTGTGATTGGAGATGATCGCATGACAGAGAGTGCGGAAATCCCTGCGATACTGCCGGCCGCGGCCTTGGTCGAAACGATACTATCGCAACTTCCCTCCGGCGCTAGCGAAGCAACGCTCGCGGCGGCGCTGACGGATGGATTTCTTGGATTCTCCTTTTCGGCAGCGAACCTCGACGATCAATATTGGCGTGCCGCGCGCTCGGTGCTCACCGTCGACGGCACACGGATCGCCGAGTATCGGCCGTGGATGAAAGCTGAGCTCGCGAAGGACAATGGAGACATCGCGACCCTCTGGAGACGGTTGCAGGACACGGATCTCCAGATTTCGGAATGGCACGGCAACAGCGTCTATGCCTTCGCCCCGACGGGATCCGGCGCGGCTGGCTATGTGCAGATTTCGCTCGGTCGCGAGACCGAATGGCGTGCGGGTCCGATCGTCAACCCATCACGCCGGACATGGGGCGAAGAGAACCTGCTCGATCCATCATGGATCTCGCACGACGAAATGTCAGATGACAAGGTGCTTGCGGGTCCGCTCTACCGATTGCTCGGCAGAGCTGGAAGCAGCGTTGTGCATGTCCGCAGCTTTCTCGCGCGCCGCGCACGTCGAGAGCGCGACAAACGAGAGGGGCGGCGGCCCAAGTTGGAGCGGTGCGTCTGGGTTGGCTCCAACGGTACGCAGACTCCGTTTCTCGATTTGCAGCCCGACTACCTCGATTTCGCACCGCGCGAGGTCCGGATTTTTCAGGACTGGGAGTACTCTAGCGCGAGAAACGCACGTGTATACGAACATTGGGCGCTCGACATCAGGGATTACGAGCACAAAGATGAGCGTGAGATCGTGTTCATCACCCGTCCCCTGCATCTGCCGGCGGAGAAGTTGGAAGCCGGCGATTCTTCGGTACATGTCCTCATGGACCGTACCGAAGCGATCAGGGCTTCCCTTCGCCTGGCTCTTCCTGATGACCCACGGCAACAGAGCCTCTCCCAAAGTCGGCGACGCAAACGGCCACGAGGTCGCACGCGTTTCCGGAGCAATGAATGCGCCCGCCATCATCAGTTGGCACACGAGCAGGCCGCCGGACATAAGTGATGATCTCAAGACTTACCTCGATAGATAGGGAGAAAGCCGATGAGACGACGTGAATTCCTCGTAGGAGCCACTGCGCTTGCGGCGAGCGGTGCGATGGTGGCGCCGGCACAGACATCGGAAACGCGCGCACGCATTGTCATCGCGGGAGCAGGCGCTGCCGGACTTTCGCTCGCCGCAAGGCTCCGTCGGCAAGTGCCGAACGCCACGATCACGCTGATCGACGCCAAAAAGGAGCATCATTTCCAGCCTGGCTACACGCTGGTCGCCACCGGGCTGTGGAACCCTGCTGACGTCACCGAGCACAACGTCGATTACGTGCCGCGCGGTGTGGACTGGATCGAGCAGGCGGTGGCGGAATTTGACCCCGACGCCAAGGCGGTTGTTACCGCTGCCGGCCAGCGGGTTGCCTATGATTTTCTGTTCGTCGCCACGGGTTTAATACTCGACTATCAGGCAATCGCCGGCATGGATGCATCGTTGATTGGCCGGGAGGGTATCGCCTCGATTTATGCCGGTCCGGCACAGGCTGCGGCGTCGGGCGCCGCCATAGACCGCTTCGTCGAGCAAGGTGGCGTCGGCCTGTTCGGCCGCCCGGCGAGCGAGATGAAGTGTGCCGGCGCGCCGCTCAAGGTGACGTTTATCACTGACGACAAAGCGCGCCGCAAGGACCGGCGCGGCGCGCTCAAGCTGATCTATAATGCGCATAACACGGCAGTGTTCGCCGTTCCGCCGGTTCACGACAAGGTCAAGGTACTGTTCGCCGAACGCGGCGTAGCGGTCAATTACAGCCATGTGCTGAAGGCGATCGATCCTGGCGCCAAGCGCGCAACCTATGCCACGCCGAAGGGCGATGTGACGCTCGACTACGACTTCATCCACGTCGTGCCGCCAATGCGCGCGCCCGACGCAGTACGAAACAGCCCGCTGCCCTGGCGGACGGGACCGCTGGCGGCCGATGGATGGGTGGAGGCGGAGAAGGCCACACTGCGCCACCCGCGCTACCCGGAGGTTTTTGCCGTCGGCGATATCGCCGGCGTGCCGCGCGGTAAGACCGCGGCCAGCGTCAAATGGCAGGTGCCCGTGGTCGTCGATAATCTTGTCACCGAAACCGCAGGGCGCAAGCCGACAAAGGCCTATAACGGCTACACTTCCTGCCCGCTGGTGACAGGCGTCGGTAAGGCGATGCTGAATGAGTTCGACTACGACGGAAAGCTCATTCCCTCGTTCCCGTTCATCCCGCCACTTGAGGAACTCTGGGTGTCGTGGCTGATCGAGGAAAAGGGGCTGAAGGGCGCTTACCGCGCCATGCTGCGCGGTCGGGCGTAGTCCGAAAAAGGGAGGCAATCGTGAGCGACTTCAATCCGATAACGTTGTTCTTCATCCTATACGAAAGCATGGGTGTGTGGCTCTGGCTTCTGCTCACTCTCGCGCTCGTGCTGTTTGTCGGCATCGTGGCAAGTGCACTGAATCTGCGCCGAGCCGGACGGCCGGCGAAACGCCCGATTCTCGCGGCGCTAATCGCCGGATCAATCGTCACCCTGGCGGCGACTTTTGCCGTGCCGGTCTGGACGCTGGCTGATATCGGCGCACTCAGCGCAGCGGTCGACTATATCTTCGCCTTCCTGTTTGCGTTGATACCGGGTGCGGTCATCGCCGCATTGGTGTTTATGCTGGTCGCGCGATGCTGCGCAGACCATGATCTAGTGCAGTCAATCCGCAATCAGGGGCAGTGACAGGCAGAGCCGACCATGAATGATTCTGTACGCCAGACCATTGAGGTCAGAGCACGACGGATAGCGGACATTTCCGCCGCGCTGCGCAAGCCGGCGGTACGCTATGCGCTAGTCACAGCCGGCGTCGTTGCCGCCATTGCCGCCGGAGTCTTTGTTTACGCCAACCGTCCGATCGGTGTCCAAGTCGCAATGATCGAACAGAATGTCCCAGTCCGGGTGTTCGGCCTTGGAACCACAGAGGCGCGCGTGCTGTCGAAGATCGGGTTCGAGGTCGGCGCCACGCTCACCGAACTCAACGCTGACCATGGCGACCGCGTCGCCAAGGGGCAAGTGTTGGCCCAGCTTTCTACTGGCGAGCAGGATGCCAAGGTTGGCAAAGCACGTGCTGCCTTACTGATCGCTAACGTTAATATCGCCAAGAGCATAGCCAATCTGGAGAAGGCGCGCGCGGTGTTCGTTCAAAAGCAGGAGGCCAACCGACGCAAGCAGACACTGGCCGGCCGCGACGTGGTGTCCCAGCAGGCGGCTGAAGAAGCAATCCGTGACGAGGCGGTGGCCAAGGCGGATGTCGATGTCGCCGAGAGCGAAGCGGAAAGCGCCAAGGCGCAATTGACCGATAGCCGTGCCCAGCTTCAGTACGAGGAGACCATGCTGCGACATCGGACGCTTGTCGCACCCTTCGACGCGGTGGTCATCGAGCGTCACAAGGAATTGGGCTCGGTAATCAAGGCTGGTGATCCGATCTTCACCCTCGTTGCCGTCGGCAGCTATTGGGGGCTGGCCCATGTCGATGAGGCGCGCGCCGGCTTCATCGAGGAAGGGCAGCCGGTCGAAGCACGCGTGCGCTCGCGGCCACTTGAAACTTTCACCGGCCGCGTGGTCCGAATCGGGCTTGAAAGCGACCGCGTCACCGAGGAACGGCGCGTCTATCTCCGAGGCGAAAATCCACCGGCCCGCGTCTATCTTGGCGAGCAGGTGGAGTTTTGGATCACGGTAGCGAACCTCGACAAGGCGCTGCTGGTGCCGTCAGCCGCGGTGCATGGCTATGACGGCCGGCAAGGCACAGTATGGACGCTCGAGGACGGGCGCCTGCGGCGCCGCCTGGTTCAGTTCCGCCATCGCACCGAGGATGCGCGCCTTGAGATCATTGGCGGCCTTCCTGAGAACGCCCGCGTTATCACGCGGCTGGAAAGCGGACTGCGTGAAGGCCGAGCGGCGCGCGTGACCAGGGCGACATCCAGATGAACCTTGCCTATCGCGATATCCGACACAATCTCGGCCGCTTTTTGCTGACATGCATGGGACTTGGTCTCCTGCTCGGCGTCGTATTGGCGATGATTGGCATCTATCGCGGCCTCGTCGTCGATGCCCTGACCATCGCGCGGGCGCCAGCCGTCGATCTGTGGGTGGTCGAGGCCAATACGCGCGGGCCTTTTGCCGAAGCCTCGCGGATTCCCGGCGACATTCGCGAGGCGGTGGCGCGCATTGCCGATGTAACAGCCGCCGGCAGTATCACCTACCAGACCGTCGAGGCTGAGCACCAAGGCGGCAAACTGCGGCTTTACGTCATCGGCTATGAGTTGATGCGACCAGGTGGTCCACCAGAGATCGCGGAGGGGCGCGAGATTGCCCGCAGCCATTATGAAATGGTCGCCGACCGCTCATCCGGATTGACCTTGGGGGAGCGAATTCGGCTTGGCCGCAGAACGTTCACCGTCGTGGGGCTAACCCGGAACCAGGTCAATTCCGGCGGCGACCCTGCGATCTACATTACCTTGGCCGACGCACAGAAGCTGCAATTTGATCTCGCGCCACCGGCGGCGCGCGTTCAACTGGCTCGCGGCACCGGCGGTGCAAACCTCGACACCATCAATGCCGTCGCTGCCCGTTTGCATCCCAATGCTTCTCCCGACGCCACTGCGGTAACGATACGGCGCTGGAAACATCTGGCAGCAATCACACAAGAGGAGCAGGAGGCCATTCTGTCGCGCTCGCTGGTCGACCGCGCACGCCGGCAGATCGGGCTGTTCACCTCGCTGCTGCTGGTCGTCTCGGCGGTCATCATCGCACTCATCATCTATACGATGACCATGGAAAAGCTGAAGCAGATTGCCACCCTGAAATTGATTGGAGCGCCCGACCGCACGATTATCGGCATGATCGTGCAGCAAGCAATGGCTCTTGGTCTGATCGGCTTCGCGATTGGCGCCGTGCTGATCATCGGCATCAAGGACTACTTCCCACGCCGCGTGATTTTGGAGCCGGACAATGTGGCCGTGCTTGGCCTGATCGTGTTCGTGGTGTGCCTTTTATCCAGCGGCCTCGGCGTCCGCGCGGCGCTGCGGGTCGATCCGGCCACAGCGCTCGGAGGCTGACATGGCGGGCCCAGGATCAGACATGCCGTTGGTACGGCTTGAGGGTATCTCCAAGCACTTCGGCGAGGGCGAGACGCGCGTGGATGCGTTGCGTGAGGTTTCGCTGGAGGTATTTCCGCGCCAGGTCGTGGCCCTGCTCGGACCTTCAGGCTCGGGCAAAACCACGCTTCTTAACGTCATCGGCTGCATCCTCGATCCGTCGGCCGGCGCCATGGAGCTCGACGGAGAACTGGTCCTGCGTGACGGTGCGTGGCAGCGTAGCGACCTGCGGCGTCTGCGGCTCGACAAGATCGGCTTCATCTTCCAGTTTCACAATCTTCTGCCGTTCCTTGATGCGACGGACAATGTGGCGGTTGTCCTGCAACTGGCGGGCGCCGATGCAGCAATGGCACGCAAGCGGGCCGGCGAACTGTTAGGCGATCTGGAGGTCGGCCACCGCAAACATGCCATGCCGGCCAAGCTCTCGGGTGGCGAAGCTCAGCGCGTCGCCATCGCCCGGGCGCTGGCCAACAGCCCGCGCATCATTCTGGCGGACGAACCGACCGCTGCGCTCGATTCCAAGCGTGCCGGTATCGTTATGGATCTGTTGCGCAAGCTCGCGGTCGAGCATGATGCAGCCATCATCGCCGTCACCCATGACGAAAAGATCTTCGACCGCTTCGATCGCATATTCCATCTTCGCGATGGACGCTTGGCCAATGCCTAACCTTAGAAAAATATCAAATTATCTGTCGACAGACAGCCTTGAACCTGTAGACGCCTGGTTCGCCTCCGGGATCACAGCGCCCGACACCGGTTTTCCGGTTCTGGTATTGATCAATTTGACCGCGATTATCTTGTCAGGTCCGGTCTGGATGACCTGATCCACCAATACAAACTGTAATCCTTGATGTCCGCAAAGGCTGCAGCACTGACCATGCCTATGCTGACAATAGCGGTCAGCGCGCCCGAAAGACGCGAGCATAACGTGACTTCATTTGCATATCCTCGAACGTCGCTAATCTACCCCATGGACGACAGGCGTTATCCGCCTCAGGCTTTCCACCGTACGGCATTGAACGGCGCGGACGCGCCCATCAAACCAGAGTTCGAGGAGAGATGGTCAGGGCGGTGGACGATCAAAACCATCGTTCGTGACGTCGTCCAAGACTGCAATCCAGTGATAGCTGGCTGGATGCAAGACAGCCGCCTCAACGGCGGAATGAGTCGTCAGAGTCTTCGTCATGCAAACCGCTATCAGAAGACAATCCTTGCAGTCCTTGTTTTTTACGTGCCGGGACAGCACGATATGTCGCCAGACATCGACGCCGTGTCGAACATCGCGACATTGGCAGAGCCCAACGCGGCCACCGGCGAAACCAATGGTGCCGTAACGAATCCTACAATCACAAAGACCGTCAGCAGATAACCGATAAGGCGACGAAAACTCGTAGCCTACTCTGCTATGGCTCAGAGAACCGGAAAAGCTGAAATACCGCACATGTTCGGGACTGACGAGTCCAACGAGAACCAGATCTGATTAACAATATCCAATCTCGTGCGCTCCCCTAAAGACTAACTCTTCGCAGGAGTTGAGCATTGATTGCAACAATCACGGTGCTGACCGACATCAGTACCGCACCTGCGGCGGGTGACAGCACCACCCCGATGGGAGCCAGGGCACCTGCAGCCAGCGGGATCGCCACGATATTGTAGCCGGCCGCCCACCAGAGATTTTGCACCATCTTCCGATAGGTCGCCCGGGACAATGCGATAATGCGTGGCACGCCTCTTGGATCGCTCCGCACCAGGACTACGTCGCCAGCCTCGACCGCCACGTCTGTTCCTGCCCCGATCGCAATGCCGACATCTGCCGCAACCAGCGCGGGCGCGTCGTTGACGCCATCTCCCACCATAGCGGTTCGCAGACCTTGCTGCTGCAGTTCTCGGATTTTGGCCACTTTGTCCTCGGGCAGTACTTCGGCGAAGACGGTATCGATGCCAAGATCCCGGCCTACGGCTTCAGCCACAGCGCGGGCGTCGCCGGTCAGCATAACAACCTTGAGGCCCTGGGCGTGCAGCTGACGCACTGCCTCGGCCGACTCCGGGCGCACCGCATCCGCCACTGAAAATGCAGCGAGCGCCCGACCGTTTTCGATGAGATAGACGACACTCTCGGCGCGCCGGGCGGCTTCCTCGGCAAATGCCTCGATCTCCGCCGGCACCGCGATCTGATCGCGGCGGACGAGGTTAGGTCCACCAACGACCAGTCGCCGTCCATCGAGATCGGCCTGTACCCCGTACCCAGGGATAGCCTCAAAATTGGCAACCCGCGGCACAGTGAGTCCCTTCTCTGTGGCGCTCGTGACAATTGCCTTGGCGACCGGGTGCTCGGCGTCCTGCTCGATGCCGGCGGCGAGCCGCAAAGCTTCGCTAGCGTCAACGCCGGCCGCTGCCTGCGCGCCAACGACGCGATGCTCTCCGAGCGTAAGTGTGCCGGTTTTGTCAAAGACAACCGCGTTGAGCAGTCGAGCTTCCTCGAGTCCTCTGCGATCGCGCACCAGGAGGCCGTTCCGCGCCCCCAGTGTCGTCGAGATTGCGACGACGAGCGGTACAGCAAGTCCCAGGGCATGCGGACAGGCGATAACCAAGACCGTGACCAAACGCTCGATCGCATAGGCCGGCTCCGCGCCGATTGCCAACCACCCGATGAGTGTCAACGCCCCCGCGCCGAGGGCAGCAAGCGTGAGCCAATAGGCGGCGCGGTCGGCAATGACCTGTGCGCGCGAATGCGATGTTTGTGCCTGTTCGACAAGCCGCATGATCCCGGCAAGGGCGGTCCGATCGCCAGTGCCAGTCACCAGCACGCGCAGCGAGCCTTCGCCATTGACCGTTCCGGCGATCACGCGGTCGCCGACATTCTTGCCGATTGGCCGCGACTCGCCTGTAATCATCGCTTCGTTGACGTTGCTGTGACCCTCGCGCACTTCGCCGTCAGCGGGAATGCCTGCGCCCGGTTTGACGAGCACGAGATCGCCGTCCGTGAGCGCCGTCAGTGCCACTTCCTCTATCCGCTCTGCACCGCTCGCATCGCGAATAATACGAAAGGCATTGCTCGGTAGCAGCTTGGCGAGTTCTGCGAGCGCGCCTTGCGCCTGATTGATCGAGCGCATCTCGATCCAATGACCGAGAAGCATAATGGTGACGAGCGTCGCGAGCTCTTCCCAGAGCGGCATACCCGGAAAGCCCAAGGTCACCGCGACGCTGAATACAAAGGCGACACCGATTGCGAGCGCAATCAGCGTCATCATGCCCGGAAGACGGTCGCGCAGTTCGCGGATCGCACCCTGCACGAAGGGCCACCCCCCGTAGAGAAACACAGCGGTGCCGAACACGGGTGCAATCCAGCGCGACCCGGGAAAAGCGGGTGGCGCATAACCAAGGGCGCTCGGCAGCATATGACCCCAGATCAGGGTGGGGACCGTCAGAACAAGGGACAGCCAGAACTTGTCACGAAACATCGCGACCGAATGGCCCGCGTGCTTGTCGTGATCAGCGTGCCCGTCGTGGTTTCGCGCCGTATGGTTTCGTACCTCGTGGGCTCCATGCTCGTGAGCGAGCGCTTTTGCGTGCGCTTCGTCTTTTGCGATACTCATCACTCAGGAAACCCCTGCCAAGCAAAAGTCAATGCTGGAAGCATACTCTTTCGCTAGCGCAGAAACAGTCTTTTAAGGCCCATTGAATAATGGGCTGTGTGCGCTCAATTTTAGGCTGGGGCGAGCCAATTCGGCACGGTTTGCCGTTCATTCCAGGTAGCAGCCGGATATGGTTGCGACCTCCAGCAAATTGTCTCCCTGGATCGTGGTCCACGCCGATGACAAAAAGGCCGCACGTCTCAACATCATCCGTGACCTGATTTCCCGTCTGGCATGCCCGGGGATCGATAAACATCTGGCAATTCTAATCGAAGCATCGCGATTCCCTACGAACGAAAGCACGCCGGCGGCTGCCTGCCTACACGATAGAAGCTGCTCCTTGATCCACGGATTCTGGTGTAAATTAGTGCATCCAGTACAGCTCGTTGAGGTGATTAGTCTCAACCTTGGTAGTTTGGCCGAATGGAATCATGTGCGATTCCAACCGCACCTTCTTGAAAGATTCGTTAGGAAGTTCACCGAGAGCCGGCAGCTCTGCAAAAAGCTGACATTTCAAGCGCAGGTCGACGGAAGCAACCGCCCAGACAGCAGCGCGAGCGTCAGAAAATGCAGCAGCTGCAGAATGTCGAGATCACTTTTGTCGATTGGATAGATCGCACGCACGATCACAGCCGGCCGAGGAAGTAAACTACTACCGAGACGATCACGACCAGCGTTGGCCAACGGATCATCACTGGCAAACCAGCACAGGCCCAAAATGGAGAATGGCCATGAGCACCAGCTTGCATCGCAACGGTGCTACGTATGATGATTTCTGCGGACCTACTCTGCCCTCCCGTCTGGCCAATCAGTGAAGGCGAAAATCCAAAGCGCGATCAGATTAACCAACGGAATGAATATCACGATCGACCAGAGCGGCGAGAATCCGATTCGGCTGAGAATACGGCCCACGGGATAGATAACCACCGCGATCATCACAATGAACCAAAGCCAATGGATAGGGCCGAAGCCGTACCCATACATCCAGCCATCCATCATCTGTCTTCTCCTGTGGAGCTCCGCCTGGAGGCTCCCATTTTCCCAAGATAATTCGCTTTTGTGCTGGTTGTTTGATGCACGTCAACCGGTGGCCGCGGTCACTATCGCGTTGCTGCAGCGCGGAGCCAAGGTTGAACGAGCTCGGAAAGCAGTCCGACAAGTCGGACGGCGCGCCAATCTGCAAGCTGGCTGTTAGCGATGGTTGTGCCTGTCGCAAATCAAATCCGAATATATTGGTGATGCAGCCCGCTCAGGATCGGAAGGTAAAGAATACGCCCTGCTCTCTGAACCGTGCGCAATAGGGGCGCATCCTTCTCCATCGATAGGGCGTGCGCATCTCATTATAGTAGCTCTTGTAAGACAACAGTATGTGACGAAGATGCGGCTCACCTAGCGCAACAACATGGTCAAGGCGCTCCAACTGACCAAACCGATCAGACATTCAGTATATATGTTTTGCCGCAGCGAACGTGGCGGCGTCGATCGATCATGAATGCCCATGGATCGAACACTTCGAATATAGACTTCGCCATAGGCCCTGTTTCGGCCGCGGATCAGGCAGCGAGAGGCTTGCTTTCGGTCGCACGCTTGCATGATCTGATTTGCGATCCATTCTGCGGTCGGATATGCGGTAACGCCAAACCATAAAACCTAGCGGCCGCAGCCGTGCCGATGGCGGCGCGACCAGCGAGGAAAGTTCGTCGCGTTGTATTGGCCGTTGTTATCTCCCACCCGGAACCTTTTAAGCTCTGAACTGCGGCCGCCAGGCGTCTTGACCGCACTGCCCGTGTACCGTCTGACGCCCTGGCGTTCCGCCGCACTACTACTGTGGCATGGATCGTCCAGCGCCCTGCATGAAGGACTGCATCTCCTCAGAGGTGAGGCGGCCATCCTTGTTGGAATCCATTGCCTTGAAGACGCGCTCATGGGCCGCCTGGAATTCTTGTAGTGAGACGGTCCCGTCACCATCGGTGTCCATCAGAATGAACATGATGCGCATCATGAAAGGGCGGCTCGTCATACCCATTGGCGCCGACATACCACCTCCCATTTCCCGCTGTCCCATCATGCCCATCATATTGCCTTGCCCCATCATGCCGGGACCCATCATGCCTCGTTGCCCAGCCATGCTTCCCTGACCGGAGCCCTGTTGCTGCATTTGCTCGTGGCTCGGCTGCTGCATCATCGGGCTACCAGCCCCTTGCTGCGCAATTGCGGACGTAGCCGCACCAACCAGAATCAATGCAGAGGTCGTAAGAACCAGAACGTGCGTTCGCATCTCAAATCTCCTTCTGAACCCCCGCAGCCTCAATCGCATATTGGAGGATTGGTTTCTGATGAGCAAGATTGCTCCCTGGCCCCGCCGCCACGTATGGACGCCGCCTGCCCTCTCATGAAAGCTCCTGTTCAGTTGAATTTTGCCTGCACCGTGCTGCCCGAGGGGGTGGTGATCTGCACCGCTCCCTTCGGTTGGCTCGGAATGGAGATGGTGGATGTGCCGGTCAGCTTGTTGTCGCCGGCTGGCGTCAGTGGAATGCGCTGCGCCTTGCCGTCGATCACGAAGATGGCCGTTCCCTTGAAGCCATTGGTGACGACGGCTTTATCGGAATGATCTCGCAGGAAGACCTGCAGGGTCGTACGTTCGGGAACGATCTCAACATGGAAGCTGCCTGCATCGGCTTGTGCGCCACCGTTGGCTCCGACCTTCGGGGCGTGAGCCGATGCAATTGAAGCTGAAGCGATGAGCAGCGCCGCTGCTCCGATATATGCGAGTTTCATGGGTGCTCCTTTTGCTGTGTTCAGAAAGCTTCACGAGTGGTTGAGGTGGCGACGCCCGGTTCGGGATCACCGTGCGTCTCCAGCAGCCGCCGCAAGGGTCTTTCACCGAACCGCTGAAACAGCAGTGGCGTCAGGATCGCATCAAGCAGGGTGGCGCTGATCAAGCCGCCGAAGATCGTGACGGCGACCGGATGCAGAATTTCCTTTCCGGGAGACGCCGGATCGATCAGTAGCGGCAGTAGCGCAAATCCCGCCGACAATGCCGTCATCAGAACCGGGGTGAGACGATCGAGACTGCCGCGGACGATCAAATCTCGACCGAACGGCATTCCCTCGTGCAGTGCCAGATTGATGTAATGACTGATCTTGAGGATGCCATTGCGGGCCGAGATGCCAGCGAGCGTGATAAACCCGACCATCGACGCCACCGACAGCGGCTGGCCGGCGATCCAGAGCGCAGCGACGGCTCCGATCAGCGCCAGCGGTACGTTGCCCATGACGATCAGCGCCAGCGCAGCAGAACGATAGCGACTGTAGAGAACGGCGAAGATCATTCCCAAGGACAACATGGCCAGAGCGCCGATCATGCGGGTCGCCTCTTCCTGGGCCTGGAAGGTGCCTTCGAGCTGAGTGAAAAAGCCTTCCGGAAGCTTGGTCGACGCAAGCTCCTGACGGATGGCACTGACCACTTTGACCATGTCGGCCTGACCATCGGTGTTTGCGAGCACGACGACGCGGCGACGTCCGTTCTCACGCAGGATCTGATTGGGCCCATCCGTCTCCCGGATATCGGCGATCTGCCGCGCCAGAATCCAGCCGACCGGCGTCTCGATGAGGAGGTCGCCGAGCTTCTGCGTGGTGCGAAGCCGGTCGGGTAAACGCATCGTCACGTCGAAACGGCGATACCCATCGACGACTCGGGAAACAACCCGACCGTTCGATAACCGGCTGATCTGGTCAATCACTGAAGCAGGTTGCACGCCGTAGAGCCCGGCGCGCCGGTAATCGACGCGGATTTCCAGTTGCGGAATCCGCACCTGCTTCTCGACCTGCAGGTCAACGAGGCCCGGAATACCCGCCAGGCGCTGACGAAGCCGTTCGGCCATGGCTCGAAGCGTGTCCAGGTCGTCGCCGAAAATCTTCAACGCGATCTGCGCGCGCACGCCGGACAACATATGGTCGAGCCGATGGGAGATCGGCTGACCGATATTTGTCGATACGGGAAGAATCGCAAGGCGGCTGCGCAGATCGTCAACGATCTCCGCCTTCGGGCGAAGGCTGGGTTTGAGATCAACTTCGATCTCGGAGGAGTGAACACCCTCGGCGTGTTCATCGAGTTCGGCTCGCCCCGTGCGTCGACCGACGGCTTTCACCTCGGGGACCTCCAGGATGAGGCGCTCGGCGATCAATCCGACCCGATGAGACTCCGCCAGTGAAATGCCTGGATTGAACAGCATGTTGATGGTGAACGTGCCCTCATTGAACGGAGGCAAGAACGCCCGTGGCAGCAGCAATGCGCCCGCTGCTGCAGCCGCGATCGCAATCGCAACAGAACTAAACACCAGACGTCGGTGGAGAAATCCCCAGCCCAGCAAGCCCGCATTCCACCTCTTCAAAACGCGGACAAGGGCGCTGTCGCCATGCTGCAACCGCTTCAGGCCCGGCAACATATAATAGGCCATGACCGGGGTGAGAGTGATCGAGACGAGAAGGCTCGCGAGAATCGAGATGATGTATGCCTCGCCCAGAGGCGCAAAGAGGCGGCCTTCGATGCCGGACAGGGCAAAAAGAGGTACGAACACCAGGATCACAATCATGGTCGCGTAGACGATGCCCGATCGGACCTCCTGCGATGCCGAGATGACCACCTCGGCAACGGACCGGGGATTTCCAAGCGCCCGGTTCTCGCGCAGGCGCCTGAAGATATTTTCGACATCGACGACGGCATCATCGACCAATTCGCCGATGGCGATCGCCAACCCTCCCAATGTCATTGTGTTGATAGAAAGCCCGAACAGGTGAAAGACCACAGCCGTGGTGAGAATCGAGACCGGAATGGCCGTCAGGCTGATGGCCGTTGTGCGCCAGTTCAGCAGAAACGCAAATAGGACGACAGCAACCACCAGGCCCGCTTCCAGCAGCACCCGTTCGACGTTCCGGATAGACGTGTCGATGAAGTCGGCCTGACGGAACAGAATTTGATCGGCCTTAATTCCTTTCGGTAGTGTGTTGGTGAGCTCCTTGAGCGCCTGCTCGATCTCACGCGTCAATCGCACGGTGTCGATATGCGGTTGCTTCTCAACTGAAACGATCACCGCGGAGGAGCCCATGTAGCCGGAATCGCCGCGCTTGACCTTCGGCGCAAACTCGACCGCGGCCACCTGCCACAGATAGATGGGACCACCGTTCAGGCGCGCGACCACAATATTGCGCAAGTCCTCCAGGCTGGTGGTGCGCCCGATATTTCGAATGAGATATTCGCGCGAATACTGGTCGGTGAAACCGCCGCCTGCATTCGTCCCAAACTGCGCCAGAGCTTTCTCCACCTGCTCATAGGTTATATTCAGGGCGCGCAACGCCGGCGGGTTCGGCGAGACTCGATACTGCCGAACTTCACCACCCATGGGGATGACTTGAGCCACGCCCGGAATAGTGAGGAGACGCGGCCGGATTACAAAATCGGCAGTTTCCCGGACCTCCATTGGCGTTGCTTCGGAGCTTGTCACTGCGATAAGCAGAATTTGCCCCATGATGGAGCTGATCGGCCCCATCTGCGGCGTCGTGTTGGGCGGCAGCTGATCGCGAATCAGCGCAAGCCGCTCTGCAATCTGCTGCCGGTTGCGATAGATGTCGGTACCCCAATCGAATTCGACGTAGACGATCGACAGACCGACGCCTGAGGTCGAGCGAACCCGCGTGACGCCCGGCAAGCCATTCATTTGCGTCTCGATTGGGAACGTGACGAGTTGTTCGACCTCCGGGGGCGCGAGGCCCTCGGCTTCGGTCATGATCGTGACGGTCGGCTTGTTGAGGTCGGGAAAGACATCGACCGGTAATCTGGAGACCGTGAACAATCCATAGACGACGAGGGCCACAGCAGCGGCAAGCACGAACAGCCGGTTACGGAGCGATTGCGTTACAAGAAATCGGAACATAATGCCGCCCTCACCGGATGTGATCGAGGAGTTCGGCGCCTTGCACGACGACGCGCTTTCCTGGTGATAGCCCTTGAGAGATCAACACACGTTGGCCGTCGAGCGGCTCGATCCGGACGGGTCGCTGCTCAAAACGTTCCGCAGAGACGTGCTCGTAAATCGCGTCCTGGCCAGCCGTTGTACGAACGATGCTGGCCCGTGGCACGGCGATGCCCCGCTGCTCGTCCGGCGTGTCGGCGAAAACCGTCACAAACCGGCCCACTCGTACATCTGACAGATCGCCGTCGATCGCGAAGTGGATCGGAATCGATTGGTTGCGGTCGGCGAAGCCCGCACCTCGAAAAACAAGCCTCAAATCTCTGCCGTCGATGCGGGCCGTGGCGTTCTGCAGGATCGGCACCGAGTCGTAGCTCAATGCTTCGATCCAAAGCCGCGTCGGGTCGATGATCTGGAAAATAACGGCATTCGTCTGGGCGACTTGACCTGCCACCGGAGCACCATCGGCGACGATGCCATCCACGGGCGCAACCAGCGCCTCGGGCTCACGCTTGACCTTATCGAGAGCGGTCCGACGATCCTTGAGCCCCTGTAGTTCGAGCTGCGTGTCCTCAAGTTGTGAGCGCGCCACTGCACCGCTCGGCGCGAGCGCCTCATAACGCGCCAGCCTCCGCTCGACGATCGATATCTGTTGATCGAGTTCTCCCTGCCGCTGGCGCATATCGGAAACATCGATCGCCTGCATAGGCGGCGTTACATATGCGAGCACATCGCCTTTCTTCACACGCGTACCGAGACGCGGAAATCCGCCTTCGGGAGGCGAGATTCGCCCTCCCACGACCGTCTGTACAAATCCACTGGCATTTGGATCGGGAATGATCCGGCCAGGAAGCTCGACGGTGCGCCGATTGACCGACGGCTCGGAAACGATCGTCCGGATCGCGAGGATGCGCTGGGTACTCTTCGGGACAAAGACAGACCCGTCTACCAGTATCTGAGCGACGTCTCTGGTCCCGGCCGGCTGAGGGCTTTGCGGGGCACTATGGTCCTCGCCTTCGTGCGCAAATGCACTCAGTGCAAGGACCGGCAGGATGGCCGCAGCGATCAGAACCTGTGCGGCACGGCGCCGGCGTGCGAGGAAAAGACCGGCAAAGCCACCGGCCAGGAAGGCGCCCAGAAGAGCGACGAGCTCCGGTGAACCCCGCGAGGACATTCGACCCTTCAAGTCAAGCGCCAGCGCCGACCCGGACGATCCAGCAGCTGGATTTACCTGCGCGGACGGCGGAATCTCAATCGTGAACGTCAGGATGTCCGCATCGCCGCCCTTCGTAACGGTTGCGATGAAATCGTACCGGCCAGGGATCTCGATCCAGGGCGCCGGAAAGCGGTATGTGCCGTCGCCGGCCGAGCTCGCCTGGACGCTACCCTGTGGAGCTTCAATCTCGACGTTTGCATCCGGGATAGGCTCGTTGGACTGAAACCCGTCCAGATAGACGACGATCTCGCCTGATCTCGCAACCGCAACGAGTTCGAACGCCGCGGAGGAAGCTTCCGCCCGAGGCGCTGCCGGGAGCGTGACGGATTTTGCAGCCGCGTCGTGGTCATGACCCTCGTGAGCGAGCGTTCGTTGGCTCGGCACAACAAGCATGACGAGTGCTGAAATCAGCAGCAGTGAATAACGGAATCGCATGACAGAACCTCAAAAGTCGCATGAAGCGCCGGCGGAATGCCGGCGGCGGCTCGCGCCAAAGCGCGAGCGAGCGTCAAGCGAGGGTTCTGGGAGGACGTCTTAGCGAAGCGGGATCGGCGCCAGAGCCGCGATGGAAGGCAAGCCAGATGGGCGCTGTCCGCACATGAAAGTCAGGAAACGAACCGGAAACAGTCTCGATCACCGCCCCACAGCAGCCAATACCATTGCCGCAGCATCCACCGGTGCATCCGCTGGATTGAGTGGGAACAGGCCGCCGGTCGTCACGGTTTGACTGTGTGGCTGACAAGTTCGTATCGCCCTTTTGGAGGGCGTGCGGCTTCGGTATCGAGTTGTTTTGATGAGCAACCGAGGATTGCGAGACCATCGGGTGATGGTGCGAATGCGCAAAGGCCGAACCGACAACGAACTGCACAGCGATTACGAGAATCGCTGTCCAGATCAGTGAGGCCAGTCCGTGTCCGAGGCGCATGCGACTATTGATACCACAAATTATGGCAAAAGCTGGTGGTCCCGACGTTGTGGAGAATCAAGTTTGGCTCTTGATCTCCCAGGCCCCGCGATAGCGGGCAAAGACTCACCGCCCGGCCGGGCCGAACCGCTTCGTAAGTTTCGTTAGAAGGCTCGAGTTGCCCCGAGCAAGTTCTTCATATATTAGTTACCTTAATATATGTTGAGCTATTGAGATAACCATGCACGAAAAGCAAGCCCTCAATGCCTTCGCCGCACTGTCGCAGGAAACCCGGCTACGCATCGTTCGTCTTCTGGTGGCGGCTGGCCCCGAGGGGATGTCTGCCGGCGCCATTGGCGAAGCGATGGACGGCGCGTCCTCCTCGCGCATGTCCTTTCACTTGAGCCATCTCGAACAGGCCGGGCTTGTCGAGTCCCGCCGCAAAGGGCGCTCGATCATCTACAGCGCGGCCCTTGAGACGCTTTCGCGCCTTGTCGAATTCCTCATGCGCGACTGCTGCCAAGGCCACCCCGAGATCTGCAATCCGGCGATGGCTGCGCTGTCCTCCTGCTGCGAACCCGCGAAAGGCTCCATCCGTGGCTGACACCTTCATGGACGTCATCATTTATCACAACCCCGATTGCGGCACGTCGCGCAATACGCTGGCGATGATCCGCAATGCCGGCATCGAGCCGCATGTGGTCGAATATCTGAAGACGCCGCTGTCGCGGGCGATGCTGACGCAACTCCTCCAGCGCATGGGCATTTCCGTTCGTGCTCTGCTGCGTGAGAAAGGCACACCCTATGCGGAGCTTGGGCTTGGCGATCCTGCGCTGACCGACGACCAGCTTCTCGACGCCATGATGGCGCACCCGATCCTCATCAACCGGCCCATCGTCGTCAGCCCAAAGGGCGTTCGGCTCTGCCGCCCTTCGGAAGACGTTCTCGACCTGCTGCCACCTCAACAGGGCGAGTTCATCAAGGAAGACGGCGAGCGTGTGGTGAACGAGCACGGCCGCCGCGTGGCGACGGCGTGAGGAAAATCCATGTCCACCTTTGAGCGCTATCTGACCCTTTGGGTCGCACTCTGCATCGTCGCCGGCATCGCGCTCGGCCATGTCATGCCCGGCGTGTTTCAGGCAATCGGCGTGGCGGAAATCGCCAAGGTCAATCTGCCGGTGGCAGTGCTGATCTGGCTGATGGTCATTCCGATGCTCTTGAAGATCGACTTCGCCGCGCTCGGCGAGGTCGGCCGACACTGGCGCGGCATTGGTGTGACGCTGTTCGTCAATTGGGCGGTAAAGCCCTTTTCCATGGCGCTGCTCGGCTGGCTGTTCATCGGTTGGCTGTTCCGGCCGCTGCTGCCGGCCGACCAGATCGACAGCTATATCGCCGGCCTCATCATCCTTGCTGCGGCTCCCTGCACGGCGATGGTGTTCGTCTGGTCGAACCTGACCAAGGGCGAGCCGCATTTCACGTTGAGCCAGGTCGCGCTCAACGACGCGATCATGGTGGTGGCCTTCGCGCCGATCGTCGGCCTGCTGCTCGGCCTCTCGGCGATCACCGTGCCATGGGGTACGCTGCTTCTGTCTGTCGTGCTCTATATCGTGATCCCTGTAATCGTCGCGCAGGTCGTGCGCCGCCGCCTGCTAGCGAGCGGCGGGCAAGCCGCGCTCGACCGGTTGCTTGCGAAGCTTGGCCCGGTTTCGCTCGTTTCCTTGCTGGCGACGCTGGTGCTGCTGTTCGGCTTTCAGGGCGAACAGATCATCGCGCAGCCGATGGTGATCGCGCTGCTCGCCGTGCCGATCCTGATCCAGGTCTATTTCAACTCGGGGCTCGCCTATCTCCTCAACCGCCTGAGCGGCGAACAGCATTGTGTCGCGGGTCCATCGGCATTGATTGGGGCATCGAACTTCTTCGAGCTCGCCGTCGCCGCCGCCATCAGCCTATTCGGTTTCCATTCGGGCGCGGCGCTCGCCGCCGTCGTCGGCGTGCTGATCGAAGTGCCGGTGATGCTTTCGGTTGTGTGGATCGTGAACCGTTCCAAGGGCTGGTATGAACGCGGCGACAAGTCGGTCTCCGTTGCGGAGGCAAATCGCTGATGCTGCGTAGCCTGCCCAACGTCGACGGCGATTGCATCGATATGCCGAGTATTGAGCGACTGTGTGCGACGCCTTCGACCCATCCGCCTCGCATTCTGCTGCTCTATGGCTCGCTGCGCGAACGTTCCTACAGCCGCTTTCTAACCCAAGAGGCCGAACGGCTGCTCAACTACTTCGGAGCGGAGACACGTATTTTTGATCCAACGGATCTGCCGCTGCCGGATGGGGCCGAAGTCGGCCATCCGAAGGTGCAAGAGCTACGGGATTTGTCGCTCTGGTCGGAAGGTCAGGTCTGGACCAGCCCGGAGCGGCATGGCGCGATGAGCGCGGTGATAAAGGCGCAGATCGACTGGATTCCACTCTCGGTCGGCGCGGTGCGGCCGACGCAGGGCCGCACGCTCGCCGTCATGCAGGTGTCCGGCGGCTCGCAGAGCTTCAATGCCGTTAACCAGATGCGCGTTCTCGGCCGCTGGATGCGCATGGTGACGATCCCCAACCAGTCCTCCGTCGCCAAAGCGTTTCAGGAGTTCAACGAGGCAGGCCGGATGAAACCGTCGGCCTTTTACGACCGCGTGGTCGACGTGATGGAGGAACTGGTGAAGTTCACGCTGCTGATCCGCGATGTCTCACCCTACCTGACCGACCGCTATTCCGAGCGCAAGGAGAGCGGGGAGGCATTGATACAGCGGGTCAATTTGTCGGCGGCGACCTGAGTATTCCTGACCACGCCAATTATGCATCATCCGTAACGAGAATAATCAATCAACGAGTCTCCTGAATGGATCATAGTACGCATCAACCGCAAGGAAGCGTCTCGGAGGTTTTCCGTGTCTTCCTTAAACTCGGCCTGACCTCCTTTGGAGGTCCGATCGCACATCTCGGCTATTACCGGGACGAACTGGTGGTCCGTCGCAAATGGATCGACGAGGCCGGTTATGCCGACCTGGTGGCCCTCTGCCAGTTCCTGCCGGGGCCGGCATCAAGTCAGGTTGCGTTTTCGCTCGGTGTCCTGCGTAGCAACGGTCTGGTCGGCGGTCTCGCCGCATCGCTTGCGTTCACTCTGCCCTCGGCGATCATTCTGTTCGCTTTCGCACTTGGCGCTGCCGCGTTCACCGGCCCTCTCGCCGAAGGCTTCCTACATGGACTGAAGCTGGTGGCCGTCGCCGTCGTCGCGCAGGCGATCTGGGGCATGGCGAAGAGCCTGACGCCGGACAAACCACGCGCTGCGATCGCGCTGATTGCGGTCGCCACTGTCGTATTCATCGCAGGGTCGCTTGGACAGATCGCCGCCATCGCAGGCGGCGCGATCCTCGGCCTGTGGCTCTGTCGCGGCAATGGTGCGACCGTCACCGGCCACCTGAGCTTCCCGGTCTCACGGCGAAGCGGTACGATCGCATTGGTCGCTTTTGCCACCCTGTTCGTGATCCCTCCGATTCTCGTGAGCACGACCGGCCACCAAGCTGTGGCCCTCTTCGACGCCTTCTATCGCTCGGGCGCGCTCGTCTTCGGCGGCGGCCATGTCGTCCTGCCGCTGCTGCAAGCGGAAGTGGTTGCGCCTGGGTGGGTGAGCAATGAATCCTTCCTCGCCGGCTACGGACTGGCGCAGGCGGTTCCGGGGCCGCTCTTCACCTTCGCAGCCTATCTCGGCGCGGTGATGGGGCCGGAGCCGAACGGCACCGCCGGAGCGAGCATCGCGCTCATCGGCATCTTTCTGCCCGGTCTGCTGCTCGTCTATGGAATGCTGCCTTATTGGGATGCACTACGACTGCGCCCGTCAGCGCAAGCGGCCATGCGCGGCACGAACGCCGCGGTCGTCGGCATTCTCGGCGCGGCGCTCTACAATCCAGTCTGGACAAGCGCCGTGCTCTCCCCGCGCGATTTTGCTCTGGCGCTGGCCGGCTTTCTCCTCCTCACGGTCTGGAAGTTGCCGCCGTGGATCGTGGTCGTGCTGCTCGCCGTCGCGGGTCTCGTTTTCGGTGGAGTGCTGAGATGAGCCGTATCGGCATCGTTCTGGCTCTCCTGTCGGCCATCCTGTTCGGGGCCAGCACGCCGTTCGCCAAGCTCCTGCTCGGGTCGGTCGATCCGTGGATGATGGCAGGACTGCTCTATCTCGGCGCTGGTCTCGGCCTTGCCGTCATCCATATGTTGCGGGCGGTTCTGCAACTGCCAGCCATCGAAGCGCCGTTGCGGCGAGCCGACATGCCGTGGCTCGCCCTGGTCATCCTGACCGGAGGGCTGCTCGGACCGCTGTTACTGATGTTCGGGCTGGCCCGGACGGATGCGGCCACCGCCTCGCTTCTGCTCAATCTCGAAGGTCTCGCGACCATGGGCATTGCCTGGATCGTGTTCCGCGAGAATGTCGACCGGCGCCTGCTCCTGGGTGCTTTTGCCATTCTCATGGGTGCGGTCGTTCTGTCCTGGCAGGGGCAGGCATCGCTGCACTGGGGTGCGATCCTGATTGCCGGCGCATGTCTTTGCTGGGGGATCGACAATAACCTTACCCGTAAGCTATCGTCAGCCGATCCCGTGCAGATCGCCATGTTCAAGGGGCTGGTCGCTGGCTCGATCAACCTCATCATTGCGGCTGTCAACGGCATCGCGTTTCCGCCCGCAGGCATCATCGTAGCTGCTGGCGTGATCGGCCTGCTGGGCTATGGCGTCAGCCTCGCCCTGTTCATCCTCGCGCTCCGCCACCTCGGGACCGCGCGCACTGGAGCCTATTTCTCCCTAGCCCCGTTCGTCGGTGCGGTGCTCGCCGTCCTGATTCTGGGCGAGCCAATTTCGGTGACGCTCCTGATTGCCGGCGGACTGATGGGCCTTGGTCTATGGCTACATCTCTCCGAGCGACACGATCATGACCACATTCATGAAGCGATGGAGCATGAACATCGGCACAGTCACGACGAGCATCACCAGCACGAGCATGGTCCGGGCGATCCGGTCGGCGAACCACATAGCCATTGGCATCGGCACGCGCCTTTGGTGCATCGTCATCCGCACTATCCCGATCTGCATCATCGCCATGGGCACGGGCATGCGCATTGAGCTTGACGCCTATGGCCGATCCTTCAAAAAGGTTTGAGCCGTTGCCACGATAACCGCGAGAGTTGCGGTCACGCCGTCAGCCTCGCCTTTCTCGAAATCACCCTCCGTTTGCGCCATGCTGTTGGTAACATGGGCAAAGCAGATCACCGATTGGTGCGACACCGTCGCGAAGGCATAGAGCGCGGCTGCCTCCATTTCGACGGCGAGCACACCATTTGCGCGTGCTGTTTCGATCGCGATCTCCGTCTCCCGATAGGGCGCATCGGTCGTCCAACTCGCACCACGATGAACGACAATGCCGCGGCGTTCCGACAATGCGCACTCGACCTGCGCGAGCAAGCCTGGGTTCGGCGCATCCGCAAATGTGCTGGGCGGCGAGTAGTGGTAGCTGGTGCCTTCGTCGCGCAAAGCACGATCGATCAGCACAAAATACGGCGTCGGGCCATTGTCGGCGATCTGACCGGCCGAGGTGACACTGACAAGCAGTTCGCAGCCCGGAGGCAAAGAGCTGCTCCGCCACAAGCACGGCGAAGGAGGCACCAACGGCACAGCCAACGATTCCGAGCTGTCCGATGCCTTCGAGATCGAAGGCCAGCAGCTCGGTGTGGTAGCAGGCCCAGCCTTCGTGCAGACGTCCGCGCCCTGTTCGTTTCAGATAGCGTACAATGTCGCCGTCAGGGCATGCGTGCCATGGCCGACAATCCCGTTTACAAATCCTTCGATGCTGACCGCGATGGCACGGTGACGACTGGCGAAGCCGAGGCTGGCATTACCGCGCTGCACGCCAAGTACGATACCGACGGCAACGGTCGCCTTTCCGCAGATGAGTTCAAGGCGCTCTTCGCCGAGGTGACGCGCGGCTTCGCCGAGCGGCCCTTCGCCATGCTTGATGCCGATGGCAACAAGGAAATCAGTGCTGAGGAGATGCGCTTTCCTGCGCAGATGATGGGGCGCATGCAGTCCTGGCAGGGGAGCTCGCCGTTCTGGGGCAGATGATAGAACCCCTCCGATCCTGGCAATCGACTGCACAGAAGTCGGCACCAACAGCAAGGACATAGGCGGAGGCTGGCGCCCCAATCGGACGCCGGCCCACCGTCGAAAAGGAACAAGACAATGACCGTCCCAACGCACTATTCCGCTACACAGATTGTCTTACACTGGGCCGTAGCTGCACTTGTTGCCGCCCAATACATCTTCAAGGATTCCATCGCGGCCGCGTGGGATGCATTTCGCAAGGGGCAGACCCTTCCCTTCGATCCGCTGGTCCTCGCTCATGTTGTTGGCGGTGGCTTGATCCTCGCCTTCGTCGTCTGGCGCCTCGTCTTGCGTTTACGACGTGGAGCACCCCCACCGCCGGAGAATGAACCGACTGTGCTCAAGAGCCTGGCGCATATGGCACACTGGGCAATGTATCTTGTTCTCGCGGCGCTTTCTGTGACAGGTCTCTTGGCCTGGTTCGGCGGCGTGACAGCGGCGGCGCAGGCTCACAATCTGCTGAAGGTCGTGCTTCTGCTCTTGGTCGCGGTGCATGTGCTGGCCGTGCCTTTCCACCTCCTCATCCTGAAAAACAACGTGATGCAGCGGATGATCCGCTATGCGAACTGAGCCGATGGCCTGCCGGCGCGCTCAAGGAAGAAAGATTTGCCCCGCGTCCTGTGCTTGGACGCGGGGGAGCGATGAGGTTTTCTTGTCGTCTGCGGCGGTGAAATCTTCTCCAGGCCATTGGGGGTAGAGAATGCGTCGGCGATCGGGCAGTCGCGATCACTCAGAGCAAATGCAGCGAATGCTTGATGCACGCATACCTATGGTGTCGCTCATTCAGACGCTCGCCGTCGCCGAATATCTGAACTTCCGGCACGCCGCAAACGCACTCGGCGTTATCGGCGCGCCGGATCATCGCGTAGGTGCGCGGGTCTTCGGCGGGAATGGTCGCGAGGTCGAGCGCGACGCCTTTGTGCTCCGACAGAAGATCGAAGGCGCGCTTCATGCAGGACAGCATGCCGAGTGCGAGGCAATCCATCTTCATCATGCGCAATGCGTCGACGTCGTCCTTGTCCCATTCAATCACCTGGC
Organism: Afipia sp.; assembly: GCA_017308495.1. Lineage (GTDB taxonomy): Bacteria > Pseudomonadota > Alphaproteobacteria > Rhizobiales > Xanthobacteraceae > Afipia. Next base: position 75,322 of record JAFKES010000079.1, on the reverse strand, counting down.
GGTCCTTCATCGCCGCAGGTTCGATCGGCACGAGGTCGTCGAGCCTATCGCGAGTCGAGACGAAACGACCCGGATGCTGGCTGAGATGGCGCGGCGTGCCGATCAGCGCGCGCGCCAGCTCGAGCGCGAGGCGCAGGCGTCGGTCGCCGAGATTCACGTTGAGATCGGCGGCGTGCTTGTCCTCGATGCCGGTGCGGGACCAACCCCACACTTGGCCGGACAGCATCTTGATCGTGTCTTCGGTCAAGCCCAAAGCCTTGCCGACGTCCCTTAGCGCACCTTTCGATCTGTAGCGGGTCACGGTGGAGCACAGAGCTGCGCGATCCCGGATGCCGCAATCCTTCCTCGAAGCAGGCGAGCAGGGCCTGCTCGTCGCCGCACTCGACATAGACAACGCGCCCGAGCGCGAGCCCGGCCTGGGCGAGGGCCGGCGCGAACAGGTCGGCCCGCGTCACGCACCACAGCACCTTGCCGCCGCTGCGCGCCGCGATGCCGGCGGCGAACAGAGCGGCGGCCGCGCCGTCCTCGGCGCCGTTGCCGTCGCCGGCGACCTCATGGAGCGCCCCGCGCAGCAACCCTCCTTCCGGAAGAATCCGGTCGATCACCGCCAGGCCGAAGGGCAGGACTGTGCGCTGATGCGCGATCCTGCCCTCTAGCCGGGCGATGCGTGCCCGGAGCTCGGACACGACAGATCGGGGGCGGACGTACTCATGTCCTTTGCAACATTTCCGCATTGAGTATGTTCTATGTTCGTTCTCATCACACACGAGAGTCAATCGGACTCGTCGGAATCGCTCTGCGGGGTTCGATCAGAGAACGGGAAGGAAAGATGATGTCCGAAAAATGCAGTATCGTTCGGACACCTCTTGCTAATGTCCGAAAATTGCATCATATTTCGGACATGCTTGATAAGCCGACCACAGACCTCCGGCCGCGACTCCTCGCCCGTATCAACGGGGCACCTCCAGGAGAGGTATGGACTCCGAGCGATTTCGCCGATCTCGGCAATCGTGCGGCCGTCGACAAGACGCTGCAGCGCTTGGTCGCGGCTGGCGAGTTACGCCGTATCGATCGTGGACTCTACGACCGGCCGCGAATGAGCAAACTCATGGGCAAGGTGGGGGTCCCCGACTATCGCGCCGTGATCAGAGCTGTGGCGCGTCGCGACCAGGTTCGCATCGTGGTCGATGGAATGACGGCCGCGAACGATCTTGGCCTCACCACAGCCGTGCCGGCGCGCATTGAAGTTCTCGTCGACGCCCGCCTCAAACCAATCAAGCTCGGACAGCAGGTCATCCATTTCAAGGCGGCCGCGCCGAGCCGTCTCTATTGGGCTGGACGTCCGGGCATGCGGGTCGTTCAAGCGCTTTATTGGATGCAAGACATGATGGAGGGGGATAACGATCGGGAGGCCATAAAGAACGGCCTCAACAGACTGTTCAAAAATCCCGAGCATGGAAAGGATATCTGCGACGATCTTCGCGCAGGCCTGTCGGCAATGCCGATTTGGATGCAGGATTTTCTCAGACCTTTACTCGGACCCGCCGACGCTGTGCCAGAGACTCACGCATGAGCAGTGTCGCCTATAACGAGATCATCCTCGCGCCAGCGAACGAGAGGCTCGACCTCTTCCTAACGACGGCCAACCGGCTCGGGACGCCGATCGGAAACGTCGAGAAGGACTTCTGGGTCTGTTGGACACTCAACGCCCTCTATCATGAGCGGCCAGCCGCAGGGCCGCGTCTGCTGTTCAAGGGCGGCACGTCTCTGTCGAAGGCGCATGGGCTGATCGAACGCTTTTCCGAAGACATCGACGTCACGGTGTCGTGCATGTCCGCAGCTTCCTCGCGCGATACTGGGAGGAGTCAAGCGCGCGAGCGAGTCGCGTTTACGAGCATTGGGCGCTCGACATCCGCGACTTCGAACACAAGGGCGAACGTGAGCTCGCGTTCATTCCTCGACCGCTGCATCTGCCGGAAGAGCGTTTGGAAGCAGGTGATGCTTCCGTGCATATCCTCATGGATCGCATCGAGGCGATCGATCGGGAGGTGCGCCTTCCGTTCGGATGGTTTTTTTTGATGACGCATGGCAACCGCGTCTCGCCCGAAGTCGGCGACGCAATTGCTGAGGGGCTACGTGCTGGCCGCGTACGCCTTCCCGACAATGACGCCTGGGTGCTGCTGCGCTGGGCCGACGAACGGTATTTATTCTAGCGTCGGGACAATGAACGCATGAACGATCTTCCTGAGAACGTCGAGGCCTACAGCCGCTCGCCGGAGTTCAATCAGGACACGCTACCGGCGGCGCTCCGAAAGCAACACAGCACCAAGGCGGGAACCTGGGCGCTGATCCACGTTCTCGAAGGCAAGTTGACCTATCGGATCTACGAGCCGCCGAGCGAGACAGTGCTGGAGCCGGGAAAGCCAGGCGTCGTTCAGCCCGGGCAGTTGCACGAAGTTGCGCCGGCAAGTACGCCGATGCGCATGTATGTCGAGTTCTTCGCGGCAAAGAGAAAATAGGAAACGGCAAACGGGCGGAGAACGCCGACGGCGGAGGAGTGGCGAACATGGACGATACGACGATTGATCTGAGGGCGTTCGTCGGAGCGACTGAGCGAAGGTTGCTCATCAGAGGCCTTCAGGCGCTGCGCCGTGAGCGAACCGCAGCCTGGAAGGTGGCCTCCGAAATCGCCGACGATGAGGGAAGGCGGTCGCCTGGAGAGAGCGAATTCGGCCTCCAGGAAGTCGATGCTCTGTTGCGCCGCGTCGGCGCCGGCGCCGGGTAGGCCCGCGGACATACAACACTTCAGATGGGGCGGTCGGACGACCTCTCCGTCAATACAGATTGGTCTTGTAGTCGTGCTGCAATCCCTTGCGCATGATGCCGGGAACGGAAACCGCGCTGCGCACGAGGCTCGCCTGAATCCCTCGTTCCTTGCTGAGCTTGACGTGACCGACGAGAATTGCCGCCGGGTCGATCGGCTCGCCGGGCGCCGCCGCCGGCCAGAGCCTCGCCCGCGCCAGAATGGGACTGTCCACGATGTCGATGCGATCCATCCCAATTCGTGCGGTGAGAAGCGGCATCTTCCCCTGCACGGTGAAGCTCTCGCGCACGCGGTCGTTTGTTGAGAGGCTGGCGTCGCCACTAAAATACGCGACACGGTGTGCGCCCGGGATTAACGCGACGATTGCCGGGACGATCCGCGAACACGGCCGCTTTATCTTCGCAGCGAAGAAGCCTGCCGGCAGGATCGCCCTTGGGGCTGACGTCGGCATGCTGCTGCGCATCGGCAGTCGCTAGAGCGATGAACCGGCACGCGCCAAGGAAGGTCGTCACATCCTGCGGTACATCAGCTCCGGGCTGTGCTTTCCAGAACTCCGACCGGATCAGCGCCTTGGCGCAATGGATGTAGCATTCCTCAATTGCGATCTCGACCGCTTCGCCGTCGATGGCGGCGACGCGCCCGTTCACGCGAAGCGTCTCGCCGATCGTCGGGATCAGGAACAGCGAGCCGAAGCCATCACCAACATGGACGGAGACGAGGTCGTCGATCATCATCGTAGGAATCCGCAAGCGGCCTTCGCTCACGACATGGACGAAATCCCGCACGCCGCCGCCGAGGCGAATGACGATGTCGTCCTGCGACGCGAACGCTGCGAACATCAATGGCGACGCAGCGAGCCACTTCCGGGCGCCTGCGTCGAGGTGATCGACGACTTTCAGGTTCATGGCGCCTGGCGTCTTGCCGATGCAGGCTTCGAGCCCCGCGGCGCTTACGATCGTATCGTCGCCGGCGGCGCTCAAGACGGGCCTCGGGACACGCCGCGATCGGCGAAGTTTCGTCTGAACCAATCGTCGAGAAGCGCCTTCTCGTAGACGAGTCGGTCGCTGGAGGAGCGGGCGGACGGGTTCATCTGATAGTTGATGTCTGTCAAATTGTCTTCGCCGCTTCGGCTGCGCTTGCCTCTCTCGGTGAGCACGTAGCGCAGTTTGATACGCGGCGGGGTGACATCGCGCAGGATACGCACATCTGCGAGATTGCGGCGCCAGGGTTCATACTGACCAGCGAGATCGACATCCAGAATGTCGACAGTGAGCGTTTGGCCGGGCGCGAGAAAGCGCTCGCCGAGGCGCTGAAGGTGCGAGCGCAGTGCGGCCAGCGTACCGTCACGCGCGCCAGCATCGGAATAGCGCTCGGAATTGATGAATCGGACATTGACGCCGGCGAGGCTCGATGCAGGCACGAGGAGGATGCCAGCAAGAGCGGCCGTGATGCTAATCTTCCGGATCATTCTTCACCTCCGGATCTTGAGAGGACGATGGCGGAAATCGCCGTTGCCTCTTAGATAGATCTCCCTCGCGCCGCTGCTACAACCGAAAGCGCACAGGGACGACGAGTTGTACGACGTCCGGTCCAAGCTCGGGTGGCGCAGGCGGCAGAGGCGAAGCACGTTCGATCATCGCGAGCACCTCTTCATCAAGTTCGGGATACCCGGACGAACGCACCAGGGCATATCCGAGCACTTGGCCGTTGCGATCCATGCCGAAGCTCAGCAATGCAGTTCCCTGGGCGCGGCTTGCGCGCGCAGCATCCGGATAACGCTTGAAGCGCTCGAGGTGCGACATAAGGCGTGCCTTTCAGATCGAGGGCACGTCAGCGGGCGACACACTCGTTCCCACACTTCCCGTCGATCCGCCCGCAGGACCGTCCGATGCGCCAGTCGATGCGACGATCGGAGCGGCCACCGGGAGGGCCGGTCGTTTTGCTGGCGGCGCACTGCGCGCCGCGGTCGTTTTCGCGGCTGTGCGCTTTGGCGGCGCCGGCGGAATGATGTTGGGAGCGGCTGCTGTGACGGGCGCGCTATGCGGCTCACGCTGCTCGGGATCATCGACCACCTCGTCTTCGCGTGCCTCCGACGGAGTCACGGCCACGGCGTCGAGCACTGTCTCGGGAACCGCAAGACTGGCTGCCGCATTGCTCGGCGGAGCGAGGACAATCTCGACCGCAATCGCCGCTGGCAGTTCACTGATGATAACATCGCCCGGTCCGACGAAGGCGAGTGCTAGCAATATCGCGATATGCCCTGTCACAGCGGCCGCAGCCGGAACGCCTCGCTCGACGGTGCGTCGTATCCAACCGCTCATCGCTGTGCCGGTCGGACTCTGCATCATGCTCGCCCTGCGACTTGCACGACGCCGAGGTCCGCGATCGGACGGGCGTCGGCTGTGGTGGCGAGTGCAGACTGCAGCGCTTCGACATCGGCGCTCGTCGCTGGCTTCCAACCGCAGGGGCATTGGTCGTCACGACGATGTTCGTCAGCGATCTCCCTATATATCGACCCGACGGCCGCCGCCGTCAGAGCCATGACAGTCATTGGCGGAAGTCGGCTGGCATGAAGCGTGTTGCAGAACGCCGTCATAACGGCGCGATGCAATTCGAGACGGGCGGCTTCGATGTCAAGCTCGTGCGACATGGTTGTCTGCATCCTTCGCTCATCCGCAAGCAGGGTGTGGCTTGGACGGCGTTTGATGCGATGCGCGGCCTAGCTATCGACGGGAGCGATGACAACAGATAGCGCGCCAGGCAACGCCCATCAAGGCGTTGCATCTACTAGAGAATTTGAAAGGTTCGAAACTGAAGAAGCGGACCTTGCGTTCGTAAGGGCAGTTTGCTGGTTTGAGGTGCAACCTGCCGTCTCACCGAACACCGGGGCGCAAGATTCTCCTCGCGGTGACGCCTTGCGATGGCGACAAGCAACGCGAGCTTCGCGCATTCGACAGCGATGTAGGCGGTATGGAGCGGTGATGGCGCGGGTGTCCCGCCTTTCAGGATCGCTTCCACGCGCGCATCAAGCGCCGGCAGCATCCAGAGCGTTTGCATCACGACGAGGAGCATGAGGATCGCCGCGAGCCCTATCGGGATTCTCGAGCGCAGGCCCCAAATCACGAGAAGCAACATCGCGACCGCAAGAGCAATTTCGCAGCGATTGAAGACATGAAAGGTCTGGCGGCCAACATCGAGCGCCACTGGCAGAATGAGGCTGGGCGCCATGAACTTGACGGGCGTGGCAAGAAACGACACGCCGATCAGAAATCCGGCCCACGCGGTCGCGACCACAAGAATGGTGAGCAACCGTCCCGCACGCTGTTCAGTCCCTGTCACTGATCTGCCCTCGCCTCATCATTCGGCGTCTGAGGATCGATGGTCGCGATCCGCAATACCTTGATCTGCGGCAACACTACACCATGCGCCCCCACCCGCGACGCCGGTTCTGCATGTTACGATTCATCTGATTCGGATTGTGGCCCTTGGCGATGGCGAGCGACCTCACCTTCTTCCAGATCGTGATCAACGACATCGTGTTTCGGGGCGAACTCGGGAGCGCGGGGCCGCTGATCAGCGCGCGGCCGATCGGAAAGCCGCAACGTCATACCGCACCACTCGGCGCGTCGGCGATTTTCTATCAATCAGAGCGCGCGGAGCTCGAGTCTGAAGGATGGTGGGTTTGCGAAGGCGCGCCGCCATTGGAAAGGATTTCTCTCGCGGGCTTTTCACGAGGCGATGTGCAGCGCCTCTCTCGTCGCTTTGGTCTGCCGGTGCGGCCAGACGCACCACCTCCGTATCCACACCTTCTGAAATCTGCGGCCTTTGAGGCGTTGAAGTCGTGGATTGCATCACATCCGAAGAAGGCTGCGAACTGGGCGCACTGCCATGCCGAGATCGATTGGTACGCAGAGGCGCTTCGTCAGATAAGCCGCGCGGCTTGAGATGCCTGATCTTCAACCGTAATCGCTGTCATCCAGGACTGCAATATGCAAGGCCCGTATGTCCGCCGGCAGTGACGCCAAGCGAATAAGCGACATCACCGGAGCTTTGACAGCGAGCTTCGCGACGACGGCGCGGTCGTAGACGGCTACGCATTCACGGTTGGTAATGCGCGACATGTAGACAACGCCATCGGCCGACGTCTGATCATAGAGCTGCTGGCTCAAGGCGCGTCCGGCTTGATGGGCACGGCCCCGGACGGCATCGGTCGGCGCGACCAAGAGGCTTGCGCCCTCGTGCCGCAAGTCGATCAGCGAAAGTGGCTCAACACTATTCACTGCAAAGATAGAGAATCTGCGAAGCTCCTGCGCGAACAGTTCACGCCGCGCTTTGCCTTGGAAACGATCACGCACGATGCGCTCGGCGATGGCCGTGCGAGTGTCCTGCGCGAGATACAGCAGCTTGAACGAGTCGGCAGGGCTGGAGAAGCGCGTGCGCCCGACGCCCATGCCGAGCGGTGTCGCGCGGTGTGCGTTATCGATGACGCGAACATAGTCCGTGACATCGATCCGCACGGCCAGCCGCTGCAGAACGTCTTGGTCGAGCCTCATGGTTGCGTGAAATAGTCACGCGCGGCCTCGACGACCTCCGATACACGATCGCGCTTGAGCAGATCGATGGGCTTTCGGCCGCCAAGCACGGGATTGGCGCGGCTGAGCCAGAGCCAGGCTACGCGCGGATCGGTGATGATCGCCATCACGTCTGAAATCCCCTTGGCCGGTCGGCTGTCGATGAACTGGTCAACCGGAAAGACGTGCTTCTTGGCGCCCTTCAGGAGGGCGATCACATCGCCGTTCTGTTGCCAGCGGTGGAGGCTCGAACGCGCGATCCCATAGTCGCGCAGTAACGCGCTGGCGCCCGCAACCTCGCCCGCCCAATCTTCAAGACGTCGCGCTACCGCGAGTTCGTGGAGCGCCGCATCGCCCTCGGCCTCGCTGACAACCGTGCCGACGCCGGCACCCTTGCGCGGTTCGACCTCGCGGCCAAAATCGAGCGCGATGTGGGCAGGGCGGGCGGTTTCACCGAAGGCCTCGACGAGGCCGCGGATGCGCGTGATGAGTTCCGGCTCGCGCCGCGTCAAGGTCGCGCGGGCTTCCTCGGGCAGGTCCGCGACGGCTGCGGCCGCCGTGCCGGCGATCCGGGCCGACAGCGCGACGGCACTCCGCTTCAGCCGCGGCTCGCTCTTCAGCGCATCGCGAACCGTCGTCGCAACGCGGCTTGCGACATTGGATCGGCGGGCCTGGCCGGTGTGACGGGTCGTCATCGGGTTGCTCCTTCGGGTCATGCCGAAATATAGCCCGTGATGGTCCGTTTGTCCAGATTGTCCCATTTGTCCCGCATTCTGTCCGGAGATCGTGGCCCTCGCGGCCGTCACAGGGACCGAACTGGGACCCGGTTCGCGTCAGCGAGATCGGCAAATCGCGTGAACTCGCCCTGAAACGACAGGTTCACGGCCCCTGTCGGGCCATGCCGCTGCTTGCCGATGATGATCTCAGCCTTTCCACGCGATGCCTCAAGCTCCGCCTGCCATTTGAGGTGAGCTTCGGTACCGGCCATCGGCTCTCGATTCTTGAGGTAGTATTCTTCGCGAAATACAAACAATACGACGTCGGCGTCTTGCTCGATCGAACCGGATTCGCGCAGGTCCGACAACTGCGGGCGCTTCTCTTCCCGGTTCTCGACGTTTCGCGACAATTGCGACAACGCGACGATCGGGACGTCGAGTTCCTTGGCCAGAGCCTTCAGGCCGGTCGTGATCTCGGTCAGCTCAAGCACGCGATTCTGTGCGGCCCGCTGAGTCGCGCCCTGCATAAGCTGGATGTAATCGACGACGATCAGGTCGAGACCGCGCTGTCGTTTCAGCCGCCGCGCGCGTGCGGCCACTTGGCCGACCGTCAGCGCTCCCGTCTGGTCGATAAACAATGGTATGCGCCGAATGTCCTGCCGGCGCCGAATAAGCGTATCAAAATCGCCTTCGGAGATCTTGCCACGCCGGATGCTTGAAGACGAGATCTCCGACTGCTCAGCAATGACCCGCGTCGCAAGCTGCTCGGATGACATCTCAAGCGAGAAAAAGGCAACAATGCCGCCGGAATGGTTTTGCGGAGAATGCGTGCTCGCATCGGGCGCTTGGTAAGCTCTTGCGACGTTGTAGGCGATGTTCGTTGCGAGCGACGTCTTGCCCATGCCGGGTCGGCCGGCGATGATGATGAGGTCCGACGGCTGGAGCCCTCCCATCATTGTGTCGAGGTCTTTGAGACCTGTCGGCAGCCCCGAGAGATTCCCGTCGCTTTGATAGGCGAGAGCGGCTTTGTCGATCGCTTGCGTCAAGGCCGCATCAAATGTCTCGAAACCGCTGCCGAACCGCCCTGTTTCTGCGACCTCGTAGAGACGCTGCTCTGCATGCTCGATTTGCTCGCGCGGCGCGGAGTCAACGGCTGAATTGAACGCCGCATCGCGGATGTCGTCCGCGATGTTGATCAGCTCACGACGGATCGCGAGGTCGTAGATGGAGCGGCCATAATCTACAGCGTTGATCACGGTCGTGGCCTCGGCCGCGACCCGCGCGAGATACTGCGAGATCGACAGCACGCCAATATTCAAGTCGGCCGGAAGAAAGGTCTTGACCGTGATAGGGCTCGCGATCTTGTTCGCTTCGATCAAGCTGGCCATCACGTCGAAAATCGCGCGATGCAGTGGCTCGAAGAAATGATCCGATTTCAAGAAGTCCGATACCCGATAGAACGCGTCGTTGTTGATGAAAATCGCGCCCAGCAGGGCCTGCTCGGCCTCGATGTTGTGCGGCATCGCTGTGACCGACGTCCGCAACGCTTCAAACCTGGCCGCTGCCTCTGCCATCGGTAATCGTGTCCAGAGCGTTCCGTTGTCTGGGATGTCTCCCGCGAGAATCGGTATCGTCGGTAAGATTAGCGCTTTCGCCCACAGGGCAGCTAGCCGGGACGTGATTAGGGCTAGGAGAAATCAGCTCTTGCAGAGCGCCACGAATCGCGCTTGCTGATCAGGTGCGAGGCGCCGCGCGTTCGACTTGCCGCGCCGGCTTGTCTTGTCGCTCGCCCTGGTAGGAAAAACGGGAGCGCGCGCCGCGGCAAAAGCGTGCGCTCGATGCAACATCTCCGTTCAGCCGGCCGTATCGTCATCGTCGTCGAGGTTCTGCTCAACGTCGACGGCCTCGTCCGCAGGCAGCAACGGAAAATCCCCTGCCAACAATTTTTCCTTGCTGAGCAGCCCGGCGTCCTCGAGCATCTCCATGTTCGGCAGGTCGCGCAGCGTATTGAAGCCGAAGTGGGACAAGAACCCGTTGGTAGTGACGTAGGTGTAGGGCGCGCCAGGCTGGGGCGCGCGTGGGCCGGATGCGATGAAACCGAGACCGCGCAGATGGGCAATCAGATCACGACTAACTTCCTTGCCGAAGAACTGGCCAAGCTCCCCACGGGTGATCGGCTGGTAATAGGCGATGCACATCAGGATCAGGCTCTCCTGCTGGGATAGCGGGCGCACCTGGTGGCCCAGGCCGGTCGCAGTCTGGATCGCCGGCGCGAACGCCTTGCGGGTGCGGTGCTGAAATCCGCCGGCGACGGATGCGAGCTCATAGGGACGGCCGCGCAGCTCTTCGCGAATGTCGTCGATGATCAGATCGATATTGCATTCGCGGCCGACGACGCGGGTCAGCGCCTCGCGCGTCACCGGCTCGGGCGACGCGAAGATCACGGCCTCGACCCGCCCCATCCATTCGCGCCAGCGCAGCTCCGGCGGCAGGTCCGCCAGTTCGGTGTCGAGCGCTTCGGTCTTGCGTGCGCGCCGGCCCATGGTCAGAGCCCGTACAGTCGGAAGGTGGGGCGCCCCGTCAGCTCGCGCGCGACGCCGAGCTCAACGAGACGCTCGAACAGGCGGCGGCTCGAGCGATCGCTCGTCATGCGACCCGCCGAGGCGGATTGCGCGTCTTCGGCGAGCAACCGCTCCACGATCGCGCTCGCCTCCTTGCCGCGCAGTTTCGGGGTTGCCTCGAGGAGCTGCATGGCGCGACGGCCGAGGTCGGCATGTAGGTCAAGGGCCGTGGCGGCGGCGCGGGCGTAGGCCAGCGCGCAGCAATCCTCCCACAGATCCGTCCGCCCCTCGCGCGCCGAACGCCAGTCGCCGGAGCGCAAGCCGATGGCGAGCAGTGGGATTGGCGCACGCCAGCGCAGCCGCTGCGCGAGCAGCATGTCGGCCACCCAGGGCGCAAGAATTCGTCCGGTCGCTCCAAGCGAGAGGCAGGCCGCCGCCGCGCGCGCCGCGGCCTGCACAGGTCCGGCGGTTTGCGACATCGCCCGACCAATCTCCCTGAACAATTGTCCGGCCTCGGCGCTGTCGCGAAGGTCGAGGAGGTCCAGCACGTCCTCGGCCCATTCGTCCGAGGCGAGACGGTGCGGATCGCCGATCGCCCGGTAGACGCGCAACAGCTTGCCGGCCGGACCCGGGTCGTCTCCGGCCTTGGTCAGATAATGCGCGTCGCGCAGACCGCTTTCGTCTTCGCGGCGGCCGACGACGCCGGCGACGGCCGCCGCCGCCTTCAGCGCCAGGCGCTGGCGCCAGAGCCCGCCAATCGGGTGATCGTGACGCGCGGCCGGATGCAGCGCGGCGAGCGCCGCGCCGGCCAGAAATATCGGCCCTTCAAAGGGGTTTTCGTGCCGCTCGACCCGCGCCCAGTCCGGCATCGGGGCAACGGTCGGCGGGGGTTCGGGAAGGATTCGCGCGCGCGAGGGCATGCCGGAGCATGATTCAGCGCGGCGCTTTTGGCAACGATTATCGCATCAAACCGCCGCGCCTGTCGGCAAATAAAAACGTCCGATAATGTTGCATTATCGGACGTTTTTCTCTTAATATAGCAAAATGAGCCCTGACGCCCCGCGCGAGCCCGCATTCGACGCCCAGGACGGCCCTGCGCCGCCTGAGAGCCCGCCGCCGGGCGCCGGTTCGTCGACCGAGGAAACACCAGACGGGCTCGCCGGCAGCCTCTCCTCCCCTCTTCTGACAAGATCAGAGATGGCCGGAGGTCTGGAGCGCGGCCGCAAAGGTGGCGAGTGGGGCGACGAGCGTCAGCGACTGGTCGGCGAGCGGCTCGGCGCCGAAGCCTGCGTACCACTGCGCCACGCGCTCGTTCTTGGCTTCGATGATCATCAGAACACCGCCGACCTCCGCCGTCACCCGAAGACAGCGCAAGGCCGCAGCCAGCAAAAGCTGTCCGCCGAGCCCCCGGCCCGCGACCGTCTTATCTACGGCGAGCCGGGCCAGCAGAAATCCCGGAATCCTATGGCGAGCGAGCCCTTTGGTCATTGCCGGCGGCACAGCGTCATGGGCGACCGAGGCCGGAGTGATACTGTAGAAACCGAGGACCTTGTTTGGCGTATCATCGGCGATGGCGCAAAACGTCTTGACGGCGTTCTGTTCGTGCCCTTGGCGCGCGAACCGCAGCAAGAACGTGTTCAGAGCGTCGTCGCCGCAGTCGAAGGCCTTTCGGTCATGGGCCTTTGTGATTGCCTCCTCGTGCCAGGCAGAAACCGTCACAGCGATTTGGGCAATGCGGCAGCGGCCGCGCGGAGCTTGGCGTTCGGCTTCGGCGGATTGTCCAGGAGGTCGAGAATGCGAGTAAAGTCGCGTTCCGTGGTCTTCACGACGTCCGCTTCCGCAATGATCGCATCAGCCTCACGCAAGGCGGATTGTGTGACGAAGCTGGTCAGATCCGTGTGGCGTAGCGCAGCCGCACGCAGCAGCCGTGCCTTCACCTCAGGCTTGATCCGCAGGTTCATGCGGTTGGTGTCATCAAGGGCGACGCGGGACATGGCGCAAAACTCGTTCTCTATGCAGCCAATGTACGTACATGAGATCATCCACAATGTCAATCCTGTACATATTCGATAAGTACAACGGACACCATGAGCACGCGATCACCTTCCCCTGGCGATGACTCTCCGGACAAGGTGCGGGACGTGACGGAAACCTCCCCTCCCCGCATGCCGGCTCATCTCGCGCCACTCGTCGACCGGGCGCGCGACTACATCAAAGCGTCCAGCGCCGAGAACACTCGCCGCGCCTATGGGGCGGATTGGCGGCACTACAGTGTCTGGTGCCGGCGGCAAAGCCTCGATCCCCTGCCCCCGGATGTCCAGACCATCGGGCTCTACATCACCGCCTGCGCCGCCGGGAAAGCAGGCGCGAAGCCCGATGCCGTGTCAACGATCGAGCGGCGGCTGTCCGCCCTGAGCTGGCAGTTCCGCCAGCGCGGCCTCGCCTTCGACCGCCAGGACCGCCACGTCGCGACCGTGCTCGCCGGCATCCGGCGCACCCACGGCCGCCCGCCCGTGAAGAAGGACGCCGTTCTGCCTGAGGACATCATCGCCATGCTCGAGACGCTCGATCGCGGCAGCCTGCGCGGCCTGCGCGACCGCTCCATGCTGTTGCTGGGCTTTGCCGGCGGGCTGCGGCGCTCCGAAATCGTCGGCCTCGATGTCGGGCCGGAGCAGACCGAGGACGGCAGCGGCTGGGGCGAGATCCTCAAGGACGGCATGGTCGTCACCCTGCGCGGCAAAACGGGCTGGCGCGAGGTCGAGATCGGCCGCGGCTCGTCTGACGCCACCTGCCCGGTTGTTGCCCTGCAGACCTGGCTCAAGCTCGCCCGAATCGGGCACGGACCGCTGTTCCGCCGGGTCCGCGGCGGCGGAAAGGACGTCGGGCCGGACCGGCTGACCGACAAGCAGGTGGCGCGTTTGGTCAAGGCCGCCGCCCTCGCCGCCGGCGTGCGGGCCGATCTGCCCGAAGGCGACCGGAAGGGGAAATTCGCAGGTCATTCCCTGCGCGCCGGCCTCGCCTCCTCGGCTGAGGTCGACGAGCGCTACGTCCAGAAGCAGCTCGGCCATGCCAGCGCCGAGCAGACCCGGGGCTACCAGCGCCGCCGCGACCGTTTCCGCGTCAACTTGACGAAGGCCGCCGGCCTCTGAGCCGGGCGTCAATTCACCCTCCACTTCTTGCAGAATCCGGCGAACACCTTCTCGATATTCGGCGCCGTGAGGTCGATGCCGCGGGTCTTTGCCCAGCCGCGGAACGCGCGGGCAACGGTGTCGCAGTCAGGTGCCGGCGCTGGAGCGTTATTGCGGACCACATCCCGCCAGTGTGTGTAGGCAATCGAGCCCATCGCCGGAAACTCCGGCGTTTCCAACGACCCCATATCGTCGCCGATATCGGCCGCCTGACCGGACTTGGCCAAGGCAAATAGCGACCGGCTGATGTGCAATTTGCCGTCCCGGCCCCGCTGCGCCAGCGTGCGCAGATATGCCCCAGGCTTGTACACGGCGCCGAGCTCCGATTTTTGCACGGTGACGGCGACCGCGGCGACCGCCAGATCAGGCCCCAGGATGCCGACTGCCTCCTGCCAGACCTGCGGGTTGATGCCGACCGAGACGCACAGCGTCCGGCCCGCCTCGCGCAATGTCCGCCAATCCGCGAAGGCGCCTGGGACGTATTGCTCAACCGCCGGGCAGGCCGACTGCATCAGTGGCAAGGAAATGAACTGAACATCCTCTTCCAGGGCTCTAGAGGCCAGTTTTGTCGATTGTCGGGGCGCAGAATCAGCGTCAGACTTTTTTTCGGCTGAAAGGCCGAAGGCCTCCGGGGAAAGAATTTGTCGCGCGTTAGCGCGACGCTGTTCAGGGTTTTGATTACTTTTTTCAGAGTTAAGGGATTCGGCTGTAGTTTGTAGGGGCCGAAATTTTGATACCGCGGTATTGAAATTTTGTTCCTCAAATCCCGTCTGGTAGGCCTCCTCCACAGCCTCCAGAAGCTCCTCGAGCCCCTCGACCTGGGCGACCAACTCATCAAGACCAGCCGGCCTCTGCTCCCTCAGAACGTCCAGGCGCGCTTGGTGATGGCTCCACGGGCCCGGCAGCTTGTGCTGGGTGGCGCTGAGGATCAGCGACTGGATCTCCTTGCGGAGCACCGTGCGGCGGTAGGAATGGCGCTTCCATTCACGAGCCTGGTACTCGGCCGCCTCGGCCATGTCGGTCAGCTCTGCGAAGCGTGCCGCGATCGGCGACAGATCGATGCCATAGGCCTCGACGATCTTGCCGGCGGCGTCGCGGCGGCCACGTCGCTGGTAGGTTGGATGGTCGCTGTAGGTGATGAGGCGGGCCTGCACGAGGCCCTTGAGGTGGTGCTTCAGCGTTGAGACGGATACCCCAAGGCCGCGCGCCAAGCTGGCATTGGATGGCCACACGATCGGTGCCTGGCCCGGAACGCCCCAATCTCCCGGCTTAGAGGCCGCGAAAAGCTGGTCGATCAGCGCGATCTTCGCAGCCTTCAGGCCCATCGCCGCCGCAGCACGCTTCGCCACGCGCAGCGCTCCCGTGCGAGAGACCACGTAAGCGTCGGTGCCCTCGCGGAAGCCGCGGGCGAGCTGCTGGCCGCCGAGAGATTCCAACGATGATTTGCGCAGGCCGGCGGCGTGTTTATTCATGGCCGCCTCCGCTGGCTTCGACAGCGGATATTACTCGTCGATCGAGCGCTGCATTGGACGTTTGGGCAAGCGACGTCGTTCGCCACCCGTAGGGCGGCGTCACAAAATTTCTGTCCATTTCCTTCACCTATCGCTAGGCAAAAGAAATCAGCTCGCCGAAAACGACGTCGTGACGCTTGGAGACTCTTGACTGCGATTCGCGGAAATGCGATTCTCTAGGTGTCAATCTGTGAGAAGGGCTTCCGGAATTTGTTTCGGGGGCCTTTTTCTTTTGCGGTTACGGTTCCTTTCTGCTGTGTGCCGAGTCCTGCTGGAACGCCTCGTAAAGGCGGTCCAGGTGCTCTGAGAGGTAGTTGCCGAACTCACGCGCCTCTGCGCCCTTGGCTTTGATTGCAAGGGTGAAGCGTCTCGTGTACGCGATTATTTCAGCGGACATCGAGCTATTGGCGGGCACCCATTTGCGCTTCTCCGTCGCAGATCGCTTTCGCTTCGTCGGCCGACCCGCTTTGAGACGCTGGACGAGCCAATCGAAACGGCTTTCGCTGGAGAGATCCCGGAAAGCGTCTTCACCGATCACATCGACCGCAAGATCGTGATTGGACGGCTTGTCCATCAGCAGTTTGAGCTCATACCAGCGATCGCGTCCGACGCCCTTGGCCTCACCGATAGCCTCCAGCACGGCGGCAGGAAGACTCGCCACGGACAGCATCTTGGACAGTGTCTGCCGGTCGACGGATAGGGCCTTCAGAACGATGGAGTTGTCCTCGTCATGCTTAAGGCGCGCTACGTCGGCGGCAAACAGCGCACGTTCGATAAACGGCACGTCAGCGCGCGCAGAGTTCTCTTGTCCCAGCGTGATGATGTGCTCGCGGTCCGCGATCTCCTTCACCACGGCTCGCACTTTGCGACCAAGCGTCTTTGCGACACGGATGCGGCGGTGGCCAAACACAGCCATGTAGCGCCCGGGCGACCTTGGGTGAGGGCGGACCTGAATCGGTGAGTTCTGACCGTTCTCGCGGATTGCCTCTAGGAGCTCTTCGAACTCCTTCTCGTCCTCGGCTCTGCGATCGCGGACGAACGATGGGTCGACCAGGTTTGGGTCGATCTCGACGATTGCCTCGCCGGCTGCCAGTTGGTCGGCGCGCGCTGCCATCTCGTCTAGCGTGCTCAGGATCGTGCGTGATGCGCCTTTGGCGGCATACTCGACAGCAGCGTGATCCGCCGGCCGGGCATCAGCATCCAGGAGTTTGGCGAAGGGGTTCTTACGAGCCATCGGCAGATCTCCTGAATTCGGCTATCAGGTTGAAAATCCCTCTCTTTTTCCAGGTTTTGACGGCAGTCAACATCATAGCCTCCCCCATGCACGATGGATCAGGCCTTGAATCTCGAAATTGACAGCGTCGAGGGCTTCGATCGCGCGGTCGTAGGTCTCGCGGTTGAAGCTTGCTTTCTCAACCTCGTACAGCGTTTGCTTCGTCAGACCCGCGTCCGAAACCGCCGTGGACTTCAGCATCGGGTTCTTCAAGATTTCCTCGACCAGCATCGACTGCATGAAGCCGAGCATCTGAGCTTGCGGCACGTCGGTAGGCTCGTACCGAGTGATCAGGTATCGGAACCAATCGATCTTGACCGGCGCCCCGCTTTTTCTGAGGTTTTTGACGAAGGAGCCGAGCATGAGCAGGAACTGGCTCATCGACATCAAATCCAGCATCTGCGGATGAACCGTCACGAGCACAGATGTCGAGGCGGTGAGGGCGGTGAGGGTTAGAAATCCGAGTTGAGGGGGACAATCGATCACGACAACGTCCACACGGTCATCGATCTCCGACAGCGAGTGGCCTAGCCGGTTGTAGAATCGTTTGCCCTGGATTTGTATTTCCGGGTTTTCATCTTGCATCGCCACAGGCGTTTCAAACTCGAATTCTTGCAGCTCGAGATTGGCTGGGATGATCTCCAAGAGCGGAAAATTCGTGGGAGAGATGATGTCGGCGATCGGCCGACGCTGGTCATCGTATCGGATCGCGTCAAAGAGAGAGGGGTTGCCGTCAAGCTCGGGTTGGAAACCGTGAAGAGCCGAAAGCGATGCTTGCGGGTCGAGATCAATCGCGAGCACGCGATGGCCCGTCAATGCAAGGTGCTGAGCGAGATGTGCGGCCGTCGTTGTTTTTCCGGAGCCACCCTTAAAGTTAACGACCGCGATGACTTGAAGCTTCTCGCCAGGCTTGCGCCACGGGACGTATTGCTTGGCATCGGACCGTCCGTTTTTATCGAGGTAGTGACGAAGTTCCGTCATTTGCTCGGCTGTATAGAACCGTCGTCCTCCGGTTTCCTGCTGAGGTTCTGGTCCTTTGCCCTCCAAATGAAGTCGTTTCAGGTTATTGGAGCTGATTCCGAGATAGTGAGCGACCTCCGCCATTGGGAAACGCCGAAGCGTCTTCTTGGCGTCGGGAGGGAATTTTTCGTTCCGAAGCTGGTCGAGACGGCGGGAGATCTCAGCGCCCTGGGCCAAGATCTTCTCGTCAAACTCGAAAGGTGGAAGCGCACCCATTTTAATCGACTCCGAGAATAAAATAGCGCCAGAATGCGGCACCTAACCCAATTTAGCGCCAGTATGTGCGATTCTCCCGGCGTGGCAAGGAGAATAGGGTTAACGAAACCTTAATCGCTCGGCGTGACGCCGTCGGTCGACCAGCCGAGCGTCTCCATGACTGCCCTATATCTCAATCGCTTACTGCGTATGTGCGGAGTGTTCCCTCGCCGCAAGGCGGCCTGTCGGATTCGACGGGTTTGCGGTGTCACCTTTCAGCTGGACGGCGCCGCGCCGTCAACGCTCGGCGTCCTCTCGTGCGACTCAGCGCAGCATACCTGTCGGATTCGACGGTCTGACAGACCGAAACCCGCGTGTTCGTCTTGTCGCCTGAGATCGAAGTGAATGGCGGGGGCAACACGATGCGGGCGATTGCGATCAGGCCGGAAGACAAAGGCGCGTTCGGCGCGCTGCTCACCGAAATGCACCGTCTGAGGGCGAGGGTGTTCGGCGGACGGTTGGGTTGGGATGTTGAGATCGCGGACGGCGTTGAGACCGACCGATTCGACGAGCTGAACCCGGTGTACATCCTCGTGGTCGCCGAGCGGGGGCCGGTGCTGGGGTGTGCCCGGCTCCTGCCGGCGACTGGCCCGACCATGCTGGCCGATGCCTTCCCACAGCTCTTGGCCGGCGGGCGCCTCGACGCGCATCCGGGGATGATCGAGAGCTCTCGCTTCTGTGTCGACACTGGCGCGACTGAGGCGGTGGCGGCGCGCGGCCTGCACCACGCGACGTTGACGCTGTTCGCCGCCATCATCGAATGGTCGATGGGGGAGGGCTACCGCGAGATCGTCACAGCGACGGACGTGCGCTTCGAGCGGCTACTGAACCGCGCCCATTGGCCGATGCGGCGGCTCGGCGAACCGCGGATGATTGGCGAGACGCTCAGCATTGCCGGCGCGCTTCCGGCCGATGACGCCAGCTTCGCATCGGTGCGGCCGCCGGGCTACCGATCCGACCTAGGCGGCCTGCGCCGCTCTGCGGCGTAGGGCGGGAGGCGTTCGGTGCAACTGCGCTCTCATCCGCGTCTCGTCCGCAAGCTGCAAGAGGCGCTCGGCGACACGATCTGCACGGCGCTCGACGATCCGAGCGTCGTCGAGGTCATGTGCAATCCCGACGGGCATCTGTTTGTTGAGCGCCTCGGGCAGGGCATCGCCCGCGTCGGTCAGATGAGCAACGCCGCGGCCGAGATCATCATCGGCAGCGTCGCCCATGCGCTCAATTCCGAGGTCGACGACGAACGTCCGATCGTCTCCGGTGAGTTGCCGATCGGCGCACATCGTTTCGAAGGACTGCTGCCGCCGGTCGTGTCCGGACCGACCTTTGCTATTCGTCGGCGCGCGTCGCAGGTGATCCCACTCGTCGCCTATGTGCGCGATCGGATCATGACAGAGCATCAGGCACGCATGATCCGCAACGCTGTGACCTCGCGGATGAACATCGTGATCTCGGGCGGCACAGGCTCCGGCAAAACCACGCTCACCAACGCAGTAATCGCAGAGATGGTCGCCTCCGCGCCGGAGCATCGCATCGTGATCCTCGAGGACACGGCCGAGTTGCAATGCGTCGCCGACAATGCCGTAGCGCTTCATACGACCGATACGATCGATATGGGCCGGCTGTTGAAGTCGACGATGCGATTGCGTCCCGACCGCATCATTGTTGGCGAGGTCAGGGACGGCGCTGCGCTGACGCTGCTAAAAAGTTGGAACACCGGCCACCCCGGCGGCATCACCACAGTTCATGCGAATTCGGCGATGTCCGCGCTGACACGGCTTGAGCAGCTCACAGCCGAAGCAAGTCAGCAGCAGATGCAAGCCGTCATCGGCGAAGCCGTGGACCTGATTGTCTCGATCGAGAAGACCGCGCGTGGCCGCATCGTGCGCGACATCCTTCACGTCGAGGGCTTCGCTCACGGTGAATATCGAATCCAATCTTGCCGCGAGGAGGAGCAACGTGTCGCCTGAACGTCGCCTAGCACTTGGTCTCCTCACATGTGTCGCGCTGTCGCTCGCTGTGCAACCCGCATTGGCGGGCGGGGGAGGGGGCCTGCCTTGGGAAGGTCCGCTCCAGCAGATTCAGCAATCGATCACCGGTCCTGTCGCCGGCTTCATCGCGCTGGCGGCGGTCGCGGTCGCCGGCGGCATGCTCATTTTCGGCGGCGAGCTCAACGATTTCGCGCGGCGGCTAATGTACGTCGTCCTGGTCGCCGGCATCTTGCTTGGCGCCACGCAGATCGTCGGTCTGTTCGGCGCGTCTGGCGCATCGATCGGTACGGTCGAGGCCAGCGAGCCGGGGGCCCTTCCGCATGGCTGAGCCGTTCTCCAATCTCCATCACTCGCGGATCCATCGCGCGCTGTCGCGTCCGAACCTACTGCTGGGTGCGGACCGCGAACTCGTGCTGATGACCGGGCTAGCCGCCGTCATTCTAATCTTTGTGGTCCTGACCTGGTTCTCCGTTCTGCTGGGACTCTTGGTGTGGAGCGGCATCGTCGGCGTTCTGCGCATGATGGCGAAGCTCGATCCGATGATGCGGCATGTCTATTTGCGGCATATCCGCTACCGGTCGCACTATCGGCCGACGTCCACGCCCTGGCGAAAATACTGAGGCCGGCGATGGTGGCGTTGCGCGATTTCAGGCACAGCGGACCGTCCTTCGCAGACCTCTTGCCCTATGCCGGTCTTGTTGCACCAGGCGTCCTGCTGCTGAAGGACGGCTCGCTGATGGCCGGCTGGTATTACGCCGGGCCTGACAGTGAAAGCTCGACCGATGTTGAGCGCAACGAGGTCTCGCGGCTGATCAACGCCGTGCTCGCCCGCCTCGGATCAGGATGGATGATTCAGGTCGAAGCCGTGCGCGTGCCCGCGCATGCCTATCCTCAGCGCGAGGCCTGTCACTTTCCGGACGCGGTGACGCGGGCGATCGACAACGAACGTCGCCGCCGATTCGAGGCCGAGAGCGGGCATTTCGAAAGTGAGCACGCGCTGATCCTGACCTATCGGCCGCCCGAGCGGCGCAAGTCCGGCTTGTCACGCTATGTCTATTCCGACGATGAGAGCCGTTCGACGTCCTTTGCCGACAAGACCCTAGAGACATTCCTGACCTCAATCCGCGAGGTCGAGCAATATCTCGGCAACGTCCTTTCGATCAGGCGGATGCAGACGCAGGAGGTCGATGACGAGGGAAGCGTGCGGCACGCGCGCTATGACGAACTGTTTCAGTTCGTACGCTTTTGTATTACGGGTGAGAACCATCCGATCCGTCTGCCCGAGATCCCGATGTATCTCGATTTCGTGGTAACGGCGGAGTTTCATCACGGATTGTCGCCCGTCATCGACGATCGTTATCTCGCGGTCATTGGGATTGATGGCTTCCCGGCCGAGAGTTGGCCTGGCATCCTCAACGCCCTCGATCTCATGCCGCTGACCTATCGTTGGTCGAGCCGCTTCATGTTCCTCGACGATCAGGAGGCGCGGGCGCGGCTCGAGCGCACGCGCAAGAAGTGGCAGCAGAAGGTCCGGCCTTTTTTCGACCAGCTCTTCCAGACGAATTCTCGGTCGATCGACCAAGACGCAGTTCTGATGGTCGCCGAAACCGAAGACGCCATCGGTCAGGCGTCGTCCGGCCTCGTCGCCTACGGCTATTACACCCCGGTCGTTGTCATCTTCGACACCGACGAGCGGCGTCTGCGTGAAAAGGCCGAAGCGGTGCGACGTTTGATTCAAGCGGAAGGATTCGGGGCACGTATCGAGACCCTGAACGCCACAGAGGCCTTCCTCGGCTCGCTGCCGGGCAACTGGTACGCCAACATCCGCGAGCCCCTCATCAGCACGCGCAATCTGGCGGACCTCATCCCGCTCAATGCCGTTTGGTCTGGCAGCCCAACCGCGCCATGCCCGTTCTATGCGCCGGGAGCGCCGCCTCTGATGCAGGTCGCCTCCGGCTCCACCCCGTTCCGGCTGAACCTGCACACCGACGATGTGGGCCACACGCTGGTATTTGGCCCGACAGGATCGGGCAAGTCGACCCTTCTCGCGCTGATCGCGGCGCAATTCCGGCGATATGCGGGGGCGCGAATTTTTTGCTTCGACAAGGGGCGCTCGATGTTTCCGCTGACGGTGGCAGCGGGCGGCGATCATTATGACGTCGGGGCAGGGGAGGGGCTATCGTTCTGTCCCCTCGCCGAGCTCGATGACGATACGGATCGCGCGTGGGCAGCCGAATGGGTCGAGACGCTCGTGACGTTGCAGGGCGTGAAAGTCACGCCGGACCATCGCAACGCGATTGCGCGCCAGATCGCGCTGATGGCGAACGCGCGTGGACGTTCGCTGTCGGATTTCGTCAGCGGCGTTCAACTTCGCGAGATCAAGGACGCATTGCATAGTTATACGGTCGACGGGCCGATGGGCTATCTGCTCGACGCAGAGCAGGACGGTCTGTTGATGTCAGAGTTCCAGACCTTCGAGATCGAAGAGCTCATGAACATGGGCGAGCGCAATCTCGTGCCGATCCTGCTCTACCTTTTTCGCCGCATCGAGAAGCGTCTCTCCGGCGCGCCGAGCCTCATCATCATCGACGAAGCGTGGCTGATGCTCGGGCATCCGACATTCCGGGACAAAATTCGCGAGTGGCTTAAGGTGTTGCGCAAAGCAAATTGCGCGGTCGTGCTCGCCACTCAGTCAATCTCCGACGCAGAACGCTCCGGCATCATTGACGTCCTGAAAGAGAGCTGTCCGACGAAGATCTGCTTGCCGAACGGCGCGGCGCGCGAGACCGGCACGCGTGAGTTTTACGAGCGCATCGGTTTCAACGAACGCCAGATTGAGATTGTCGCAACTGCGATTCCAAAGCGGGAATACTACGTTGTGTCGCCGATTGGCCGCCGGCTGTTCGATATGGCGCTCGGGCCGGTGACGCTCGCTTTCGTTGGCGCGACCGGAAAAGACGATCTCGCAAAGATCATTGAACTTCGTCAGACGGACGGACCCGACTGGCCGACGCGCTGGCTGCATGCAAGAGGAGTCGTCGATGCCGACACGTTGTTATCAGCGTAACCCGGCAATTATTGCGGTCCTGTCCAGTGTCCTCGCGGCGACGCCCGCGGCGGCCGGCGGGGGCGGCGCGCTCGCCGGTGGCGCAACCGAGTGGACCCAGCTGTTGAACAATTCTGAACTGATCGCAATGGTCGGCAAATCGACCGAACAGATCAACAATCAAATTACGCAAATCGCGCAGCTCTCCCAACAGATCCAAAACCAGCTGCGAATATACGAAAATATGTTGCAGAACACCGCCCGGCTGCCGCAGCACGTTTGGGGCCAGGTCGAGAGAGACCTCAACCAGCTGCGCAACATCGTCGGGCAAGGGCAGGGCATCGCCTTCTCGATGGGCAATGCCGATGATGTCCTGAAGCAGCGCTTCAAGAGCTACGCCGACTTCAAGACCAATCTGCCAACCGGCTCGACCTTCTCGTCGACCTGGCAGAACTGGTCGACGACGAACCGCGACACGATCGGTGCGACCTTGAAGGCGGCGGGGCTGACCTCCGATCAGTTTACCTCCGAAGAAGCGACAATGGGGCAGCTCCGCAGCATGTCGCAGTCGGCCGATGGCCAGATGAAGGCGTTGCAGGTCGGGCATCAGATCGCCGCGCAACAGGTGGCCCAAACCCAAAAGCTGCGCGGTCTCTTTGCGCAACAGGTCGCGATGATGGGAACCTGGTTCCAATCGAAGCAGGCGAAGGACGATCTCGCGCAGGCGCGCCGCGATCAGTTCTTTACCTCGACGGCGCCGTCGACCACCGGCGGCCAAACGATGGAGCCGAGGTGGTGAAGCCGGCCTCGCTCCTCCTTATTGTCGCAATTGTCGCGCTCGCCGTCGGCGGAGGCCTGTGGTTTGGCCGTGCGCCCGCGCCGCACCATAAGCCATCAGGATTTTTCGACACGAAGTCGGACTACGACACGAGCGGCGGGCAGCAGATGCGCCCGCGATGGAAGGAGTAGGTGCGATCATGCCGAGATTGCCACACCTCCTGACCATAGCGTCGGCATTGCTTCTGCTTGCTTCACCAGCGCTCGCCCAGGATGGCAGCCTGTTGACCAATCTTGAAAACGAGGTGGTCACGGCGGCGAAGGGATGGGAAACGACAATCCTGCAAGCGGCGCGTTCGCTGTTCTGGATTCTTGCAGGGATCGAGATCGGCATCGCAGCGGTTTGGCTTGCCCTACAGGCGGCATCGCTCGATAGCTGGTTCGCCGAGCTCGTGCGTCGCATTCTGTTCATCGGCCTGTTTGCCTTCATTCTTGAGCGCGGTCCGGCCTTTGCCAAGGCTGTCGTCGACAGCCTCTTCCAGATCGGCGCAGGCGGCGGCGCGGCGTCGCCTGCGAACGTGTTCAACGCGGGCTTGAAAGTGGCCTCCGCGCTTTCATCGAAAGCCCAGTTTGGCCTGTTTCAGGATAACGCGCTCGCCATAGCGGCCGTGTTCGCGATGATTGTCGTTGTCGTCTGCTTTGCGCTGGTGGCCGCGATCTTTGTCGCCGTCATGGTCGAAATGTATGTAGGTCTTCTCGCCGGCATGATCATGCTCGGGCTTGGCGGCTCGTCCTTCACGAAGGATTTCTCTGTTCGCTACCTCATCTATGCTTTCAGCGTCGGTATGAAGCTGATGGCGCTCGTAATGATCGCGCGCATCGGTTCCGAGGTTCTCGTCAATCTCGCAAACTCGCCCTCTACCGGCGACCAATTCTTGTCGACGCTCGCGATCGCCGGCATTTCGGTCGTTGTATTCATGATAGCCATGTACGTCCCCAGCATCATGCAAGGTGTGGTGCAGGGCGTTTCGGTCTCGAGTGGCATGGAGGCCCTGCGGGCGGGAAGCCAAACGGCGGCCTTCGCCGCCGGCGCGGGCTCGATGGCCGCTGGAGCGGCTGCGCTCGGCGCGGGCGCAGCGCGCGTGGGCGCGTCGAGCTATGCGGGCGCGCGCAGTGGCGGCGCGTCGCTCGGCGCGGCAGCCCTCAGGGGGATGAGCGACGCTATCGGAGCTGCTGGCGGCGCCCTGTCGTCCGCGGCGCGCGATAAAGCGATCGGCGTTCCCGGCACGTGGGGCGCTTCAACGCTCGGACTCGCAAATGCGAAGCTCGACGAGCGCAGAAACAGAACGCAATCGGGGCAACGCAACAACAATGCCGACGAGCGCCAGTAGGGGCGGCGAGGGTGGGGGATGGCGAGGCAGACGACACCGGAAAATCCGTATCTTGCTGCGCGGCAGGAATGGAATGAGCGCTACGGCTCCTATGTGAAAGCGGCGGCTGCATGGCGCATCGTCGGCATCACCGGGATGGTCCTCGCGGTCGTCACCACCAGTTACGCGCTCTATCAGAGCACGCGGGTCAAGCTCGTCCCTTACATTATTGAGGTCGACAAGCTCGGAAGCGCCGTCACGGCGGGCTTTCCGCAACAGATCGAGTACGCCGATCCGCGCGTCGTGCGAGCGACGCTGGCGGGCTTCGTCAGCAACTTCAGGTCCGTTTCGCCCGATACCGCGGTCCAGAAGCAATATATCGACCGGACCTATGCAATGCTGCGGACCGCCGACCCGGCGACCGAGAAGGTCAACGCCTGGTTTCGCGCGAACTCACCGTTCGACAAGGCCCGCACGGCAACCGTCTCGATCGAGGTCAGCAACGTCGTCGCCCTCTCCAACCAAAGCTATCAAATCGATTGGGCTGAGATCGAACGCAATCGTCGCGGCAAGGAACTTTCGACGCGCCGCTTTCGCGGTGTCGCGACCGTGGTGCTGACGCCGCCGCAGGACGAGCAGACCATCCGTCTCAATCCCATCGGTCTTTATCTGCGCGACTTCGATTGGACGGCGCAATTGTGAAAAGGGCTGCGGAGTAAACAGTCATGACATCGAGCCGATCCGGACTGACGATCTTTACCATCGCATTTGCGGCCGCATTGACGACGCTTCTGGTCGATCAGGCCGCCGCGCAGCGTCTGAACCGGAACGAGGCGAAGGGCACGCATCTGTCGGGACGCTGGCGCGCCGCGCCGGGTCTGGTGACGCACGGGCCGGACGGCAAGATCATCTTTCTCTATGGCGAGATCCAGCCCTCAATCGTGTGTTCGCCGCTGCAGGTCTGCGATATCGAGC
The DNA here is from genome assembly GCA_017308495.1 of Afipia sp. Taxonomy (GTDB): domain Bacteria; phylum Pseudomonadota; class Alphaproteobacteria; order Rhizobiales; family Xanthobacteraceae; genus Afipia. The sequence goes on along the minus strand of JAFKES010000079.1, from coordinate 49,247 downwards.
TTCAGCCGGGCGAGGTGGTGCGAGACGTTCTCGTCGGCGACACAGTGCGCTGGAAAGTGGAACCGGCGACGTCGGGCGCGCCAGGCGGGCAGGCAATCCACCTCATCGTCAAGCCGGCCGAATCGCGGCTTGTGACCTCGATGATCGTCACCACGTCGCGGCGCACCTATCACCTCCAGCTCAAATCGCACGCGACGCAATATATGGCGCGCGTCGCTTTCGAATACCCTGAAGACGTCGGCCCGCGGATGGCGGACATCAATGCGCGCCTCGAGGCCAGCACGATACCCGGCGCAAACGTCTCGGCCGAACAACTCAACTTTGAGTACTACGTCAGCGGCAACGCGAGCTGGCGGCCAACCCGCGTCTATTCCGATGGACAGAAGACCTACATCCAGTTTCCGTCATCGCTCGCGGGCGTGGACGCGCCCGTGCTGTTCGCTATCTCCGGCGGCGAGAACCGCATCGTCAACTATCGGATGAAAGGGTCGCTGATGATCGTCGACTACCACATCGACGAAGCGGTGCTCGTCTCGGGCGTCGGATGGTGGACGCAGGAAAAGATCACGATCCGGCGGGGAGGATAAACGATGATCTCACGCCGCGTCGTTCCCGTCGGTTTGCTTGCCCTGCTGCTCGGAGCGTGCAGTACGGTAGGAAGATCAGGGCTGCTTGCAAGTTCGTCACGCGTGGAGCTGTCGCCCGCCGCCGCGAGCGCGATTGCAGGAGACATGGTCAGCCGTCTCGCCGAGCATGTCGGCCCGGCAAGCGGCACGATCGTCCTAAAGTCGGACGGCTCTCCCTTCGGCCAAGCGCTCGAGGCGGCGTTGCGCAGCTGGGGCTACGCGGTCGCAACCGATCAGCGAACCGACCAGAAGGCGATCCCGCTGGCTTATGTGGTCGACAATCTCGACGGCACGATCCTGACGCGGTTGTCAACGCAGCAACTCGATCTCGGCCGCGCTTATACGGTCACAGCCTCTGGCGCGAAGGCGACGAGTCCCGTCTCGGTGATGCAGCGCGGATAGAGGAGGCTGGTGATGGCGCAGTCGCTTGATCTCAATACCGGCCGACCCGCGCCGAGGATCCGTCGCCTGAACCGGCTGCCGGTGATCGCCGCGATCGTGTTCGTCGTCCTGTTCTTCGGCGTGATCCTTTACGGGCTGACGACGCGCGGCTTGTATTTTCGCGGCGATCGTGGTCCTGACGGTCCGGCGTCGAATCCCGCCTCGACCTACGCCGACGCGATGAAGCGCAACGTGCCCGACGGCATCATCGAAGATCCGACGCCGGCCCAAGTCTTCCAGCCTGCGCCGGCGCGAGCACCGGAACGCCCGGCGGCGAACCCGTTCAACCCAACGCCACCGCCTTTGCGCGAACCGTCGGGGATCGAATCCGAGGAAGTCTGGCGGGCACGCATCGAACGGGAACAGCGTGAGCAGTTTCTGCGCGAGCAACACCGTCAGCGCATGGCGCGTCTTCAGGCCAACGATTCCGCCTACGACTCGCCGTTGGGAGTCAGCCTCGCCAAGCTGCAGAAAGCCGTACCCGGCGGGGCACCACAACAGCAGCAACGGCCAGGCGCAGCGGGCCCACTTGGCAATGGGGGCGCTGCCGATCTTTATGCCGCAGCGCTCCGTGCCGGTCTGACCGGCCAGCCCATCGACCCCAACGGCCAAACCTCCAAGGAGAACTTTTTCAACAGCGACCTCAGCAAGCTCGGCTATCTGCCAAACTCCGTAGTGCCGCAGCGTTCGCCGTTCGAGCTCAAGCGCGGCTCCGTTATTCCTGCCACGCTGATCACCGGGATCAACTCCGACCTCCCTGGACGAATTACGGCGCAGGTGTCGCAGAATGTGTATGACAGCGCGACCGGACATCGGCTCCTCATTCCGCAGGGAACGCGACTGCTCGGGCGTTACGACAGCAAGGTCTCCTTCGGTCAGTCGCGCGTGCTCGTTGTCTGGACCGACATCATTTTGCCGAATGGCGCAACGCTGCAGATCGGCGGCATGGCGGGGACCGATGCGCAGGGCTATGGCGGGTTCAGCGACAAGGTCGACCGCAAATTACTCGAGACCTTCGGTTCAGCGATCCTGATCGCGCTGATCGGCGCCGGCACCGAGATGGCCATCCCGCGCGATCGCAATTCATTCGGGATGGAGAACAGCGCGGAGTATTCGGCGCGCCGGACCTTTGCGGAAACGTTCGGACGCATGGCCGAGCGGATAATCTCACGCAACATGGACGTGCAGCCGACGCTGGAAATCCGACCAGGATACAAATTCAATGTCCTCGTTGATCAGGACATGGTGTTTCCGGAAGAGTATCAGGGATAACCCCAATTGCTCCCGGTACCATTCCTCTGAGGAGCTAGAGTCCGGACCCAATAGCGGGATTCCCCGGAGTTCGGATCGTAATTCATTGCCTCGGCGAGGAGGCGGTGAAATGTCTGATTTTTCTGGTTTACCGATACGCAGTCGGCTCGGATCGAACCGCTATCGCCGACCAATATGCACGGCAAGAAGCGGGTCGATGACTGCCGTGTGCTGAGTGGAATCGTTCATGCACTGTGCTGTTGAAGGCGCTGGGCGGACTGCGCCGATGTCTATGGGTCGAAAAAGACGCTCTACAACTGGTTCGTGCGCTGGCCCGAGCGCGACATATGGGAAGGTATTTTCGGCGCGCTGGCCGGCGCGTCGGATGCGCCCGACAGGCTGTTCATCGACAGTAGTTGCATCAAGGTGCATCGCTGTGCCGGCGGCGGAAACGTATGGCTCGCCCCGCCGCAAGCGGATAGTCGATCAGAAACGGAGGTTACCTATGAGTGACACTCTCTATCCGAAGCCGAGCAAGGCCCTTGCAGACAAACGCCGCGAGTTGGCGCCGGATGTAGAAGCGGCATTTCTGGCTTTCAGCCAAGCCGTCTTCAAGGATGGCGCGCTGCCGCGCAAAACCAAACAGCTGATTGCGGTTGCCGTCGCCCATGTCACGCAGTGCCCCTACTGCATTCAAGGTCATACCAAGGCGGCGACCCGCGACGGAGCGACGCCACAGGAAATCATGGAAGCGATCTGGGTCGCAGCCGAAATGCGCGCCGGCGGCGCATTCGCCCATTCCAATCTGGCGCTGGCGACCCTTGAGGAGATCGACAACAGCCGCAAACAGAGCGGCTGAACGCGCCCGGCACGCCGCCTTGCATCTATCCGGTGACGGCGCCCTCATTAGCGGGCCGTACGAGTGCGGCAAACTTGGCCAGTACCCCACGCTGGTAGCGCGGCGTCGGCTGCGTCCATGCGGTGCGGCGGCGGGCGATCTCAACCTCACTGACATTGAGCTGCAGCAAGAGCCTGTAGGCGTCGATGGTGATTGTGTCACCCTCCTTGACCAGCGCAATGGTGCCGCCGTCATAGGCTTCCGGCGCAACATGGCCCACCACCATGCCCCAGGTACCACCCGAAAACCGCCCGTCGGTGATCAAGCCGACGCTCTCGCCAAGACCGCGCCCGATGATCGCCGAGGTCGGCGCCAGCATCTCGGGCATGCCCGGACCGCCGCGCGGGCCGAGGTAACGCAGCACGACCACGTCGCCCGGCTTGATCCGATCCGCCAGGATCGCGTCCATGGCCGACTGCTCGTCATCGAAGACGCGCGCCGGTCCGGTGATGACCGGGCTTTTCAGGCCGGTGATCTTGGCGACCGCGCCGTCCTCGGCCAGGTTTCCGCGCAAGATCGCCAGGTGCCCCTCGCGGTAGAGCGCCCTGGCAATCGGCATGATGACGTCCTGGTCGGCGCGCGGCTCGTCGGGGACATCAGCCAGTTCCTCGGCCAGCGTACGGCCGGTGATTGTCAGGCAGTCGCCGTGCAGCAGCCCGGCGTTGAGCAGAATCTTCATCACCTGCGGAATGCCGTCGGCCTGGTGCAGATCGACCGCCATATATTTGCCGGACGGCTTTAAGTCACAGATCACCGGCACCTTGCGGCGCACCCGCTCGAAATCGTCCAGCGTCCATTCCACCTCGGCGGCGTGCGCAATCGCCAGATAATGCAGCACGGCATTGGTCGAGCCGCCGATCGCCATGATCAGCGCCACCGCATTCTCGATCGATCGCCGTGTGACGATATCGCGCGGGCGGATGTTCTTCTTCACCGCTTCGACCAGCACCCGGCCGGATTCGGCGGCGCTGTCGAGCTTCTCGCGATTGGGATTGGCGATGGTCGAGGAGTAAAGCAGCGACATGCCGAGCGCCTCGAACGAGGAACTCATCGTGTTGGCGGTATACATGCCGCCGCACGAACCGTTACAGGGGCAGGCATTCCGCTCGATCCCCTCAAAATCCTCCTCGCTCATCTTGCCGGCCATGAACGCGCCGACCGCCTCGAACGCCGAGACGATCGACAGATCCTGCCCTTTCCACTGGCCCGGCTTGATGGTGCCGCCATAGACATAGATCGCCGGGGCGTTGGCGCGCAGAATGCCGATCATGCCGCCCGGCATGTTCTTGTCGCAGCCGCCGATCGCCAGCACGCCGTCCATCCACTGGCCCTGCACGCAGGTCTCGACGCAGTCGGCAATCACCTCGCGCGAGATCAGCGAGTATTTCATGCCCTCGGTCCCCATCGACATGCCGTCGGAAATCGTCGGCGTGCCGAAAACCTGCGGATTGGCCCCGGCGGCCTTGATCGCGGCAATGGCGGCGTCAGCCAGCGGCTGCAGCCCGGCATTGCATGGCGTGATAGTGGAATAGCCGTTGGCGATACCGATCATCGGCTTGTCGAAATCGCTTTTCTCATAGCCCAGCGCGTAATACATCGCCCGATTCGGCGAGCGGGCGACGCCTTGCGTGATGTGTTTGGAACGTTCGTTGAAGGGCATCTTGGCAAACCCCGACATGCGATAGGGCGGTGTCCATCCACCCAACAATCATGGTGACCATCCTGGGCTGATAGGGCTTCCCTTCGCATAAAAAGAAACATACAAGATATATCTTATCGTGCTATCGACCACAATTGTCGAATACGAGGCTCGCCGGCAAAATCTCTTTTTCTCACCGAGCCCAGGATAATCTGCACCGAACAGTGCGCTCCGGTTCATAGCCTGACCTCTCTCCGCCGTCACTTAAGGAGGATATCATGCTCAACACCGATCGGGACATTCTCAAAGCCGCCGAAGATGGGCACAAGGCCGGTCGCGGCGTCGCGCTTACCATCGTGGTCGAGACCCTGTGGGTCGGCTCCGCATCCGGCCGGCTCCAGCCTCGCCATCAACGACCAAGGCTCGTTTCTCGGCTCGGTCGCTGGCGGTTGCGTCGACGGTGCCGTTGTCTCCGAGGCGCTCGACGTCATTACCTCGGGTTCGACATCGGCGCGGTGTCGCCAGCCGAGATCGCGGTGTCTATCATAGGCTAGATCACCGCAACACTGCGGCTGCCCGACATCGAAGCCAAGGCGGCGTAAGAGTTCCTCATTCGCTATCTCGTCCGTTTTATGAGTGCTCCAACATGACAATCTCAATGTACCAGGCCAGCGTGCCGCGGCTCGCCAACACTCTCGGCAATTTGTCAAACATTTTGGATAAGGCGCAGGCCCATATCGACGCCAAGCGAATCGCCGTTTCCGCACTGATGGAGTGGCGTCTGTTTCCCGATATGTTTCCGTTCTCGAAGCAGGTGCAGATCGCCTGTGATAAGAGCAGGAGTGTGGTGGCTCGCCTGGCGGGAATGAATGTGCCGGTCTACAAGGACGACGAAAAGACCTTGGCGGAACTCAAATTGCGTATTTCCAAGACGATCGCGTTTATTCAAAGCGTGCCGCCGGAGCAGATCGACGGTACCGAGGACAAGAACGTCGTGCTTCCAGTTTCTGGCAAGGAAACCCACTACAAAGGCTTGCAGCTGCTGCTCGGACACTCGATGCCAAACGTCTATTTCCATACTACGACCGCCTACAATATCCTACGTCATAACGGCGTCGAGATCGGCAAGCGCGATTTTCTCGGCGATCCGTGATAGCAGTCAAGCGATCGGTGCATGCCGCACTGGTGAACCGCATACACCGCGAAAGAGTGTCCTGCGCCATGGCAAAGTCTCTAAATCGCGATAGCAAACCCAGAATTATCGTCAGCGATATCGACCATAAGCGCCTTACCGACCTCGCTATCGGCGCGGTCAACAGGTTTCCCGACGTCGCCGAAGAACTTCAATCCGAAATGGATCGGGCTGAGGTAACGGATGCCGGCTCGGTGCCGACCAACGTCGTTCAGATGGGCTCAATGGTCGAATTCCGGTGGGATGCGGGGCAGAACAGGCGCGTTGCGCTGGTATTCCCCGCCGAGGCGGATATTTCTGCAAACAGGATATCGATACTGACGCCAATCGGCACCGCGCTCATTGGTTTGTCGACCGGGCAGTCGATCACATGGACGACACGCGATGGGCGAAAGCATGAGCTGACGGTGGTGGACGTAGAGCAGCCTGTCTCTCCCGCGACCGTCTGAATCTCGCAAACTTGCGGCGGGGTGATTGTCCGTACGGGGTGCCTGATCGCAGGCTCTTAGCCCCTGGCGCGGCGTCAGCGAGACGCACGCCGGGGCCAGGGGGCGATCTTTCAATAAGCGGCTCTATCTCGATTCGCCGCGCTTCATGGCGCGGTGAGGCGGAGAACTGCCATGCCCAAGACGGGGCACTATTTTCTAACGGCCAAGGATTTTACGATCCTGGAGACTCTGCTCGACCGCAGCGCCAATCGAGACGACTTGTTCTTGCGTCTGCTACGTAAAAAGCTATCGACAGTGATGGTTGCCTTTCACGAAGATCTCGATCCGCAAGTAGCAACCATCAACAGTCGTATTGACTTTACGACCAATGGCCAGCGATCAAAGAACCAAATTCTCACATATGGTGGCGAGGACGCATATCCCGACCGCTGTCTTTCGATTACATCGCTTCGCGGTCTCGCGCTGCTGGGATTAATGCGGGGTGAGACAATTGTTGTCGAGTGCTCGGGTAACAGGGTCGAAACAATTACTCTCGACGCCGTTTTATATCAGCCGGAGGCCGAAGATCGAAAAAATCGACTGCGTCGAGAAACCTTGCCGAAGGCAGAATCCACGACTGGCGTAGAAGTGCCCGTTATCTCGTTCGCGCTTCAACGTAAAATTATTCCGGAACGGTCGATCAAGGAGCCCATCAATCCCGATGATGATGATCCGGGGCCGCGCGCAGCGTAATCGACTGGATTGCGACACACCCATGATCCGTGAGTGGATGTGATCCGTGTTCGCTTATTGGTACTCATCAAGCTCTTTCTGCTTGAACCAGATAACCCCGAACACGTCGGCAGGGGAGCGCGCTTGGCGGAGCATATCGCGCACGATGTCGGTTCGCAGAAAACGGCTTACTCGCGCTAACATAGGGAGAAAGTCGACGGCGCTTGATTGAGGCCAAAGTATCGCAAACAGAAGGTCCACGGGGATATTGTCCGTTGCGCCGAATTCAACCGGCTGAAGTAGTCTCATCAGAAGGCCTGTCGGATGCGGCAAGTGGTCCATCAAGGCGTGCGGAATGGCAACTCCCGAGCCTACGGCCGTCGAGTTGATGTTTTCGCGAGCGAAAAAACCCTCGCGAATACTCCGCTCGTCCAAGTCGGTTCGGTCTGCCAGGCGAGTTGCAATTTGCGACAATACCGATAGCTTATCCAATCACCAAGGCTCTCCGACTATTTTCTCGATCGCTGCAAGCGCATTCCCTTTGCGGTCACCGGCGGCGTGATGGCGCTCTGGCTTCAGGGCATGCCGTTTTCGATCACTGCTGCGATCGGATTCATCGCGCTGTCCGGCATCGCGATGCTGAACGGTCTGGTGCTGGTCGATCATATCAACGCCCTGCGGCGGACGCTGCCACTCGTCGATGCCGTGCGCCAGGCTGCGACAGACCGCCTGCGCCCGGTGCTTTCCACCGCGCTGGTCGCGGCCATCGGCTTTGCACCCATGGCCGTCGCGCAAGGCGCCGGAGCGGAAGTGCAACGGCCGCTCGCGACCGTCGTCATCGGGGGCATCATGTCGTCCACCGTGCTGACATTGCTGTTGCTGCCGGCAATCTATCACTGGGTGGAGCGCCGCTCGGCAGGCGCTCCTGATCGACAAAAGCAATCGTTGAAATTAGAGATTTCGGCATGAGGGATCCTGGGTGGGGTCTTGGTCACATCGATTGCGGCAACGATACTGTCGCCTGCTATCGGGCAACTGAAATCACGTTGACTTGCATCCGCAGGATGCCCGTAATCGAAGTCTATACACTTTTGAACGACAGCGTTCGTTGCGACGGAACGAAAAGGTCTTGTTGGCGGGCGTCCGCCATTTCCTCCGAAACCTTAAGCCTATTCAGGAATGCAGCCCATGCGCACCCTTCACAAAGAAAACCATCTGATCGAACGAATAGGCTGGCTTCGTGCCGCGGTGCTGGGAGCCAATGACGGTCTGATTTCGACGTCGAGCCTGATCGTCGGCGTCGCCGCTGCAACAGCAACGTCTCATGATATCCTCGTTGCCGGTGTCGCCGGGCTGGTGGCCGGAGCGATGTCGATGGCAGCGGGTGAATACGTATCGGTCAGTTCCCAGGCTGACACGGAAGAAGCCGACATGGCGCGTGAGCGTTACGAACTGTCCACGCAGCCTGAAGCAGAGCTGGAGGAACTGGCAAAGATCTATGAGGAGCGTGGCGTGACGCCCGAACTGGCCCGGCAGGTTGCCGAGCAGATGATGGCGAAAGACGCGTTCGCGGCGCATGCGAGGGATGAGCTCGGACTGTCGAGCCACATGATGGCCAGGCCGGTTCAGGCAGCTTTCACGTCCGCGGCGACATTCGCATCCGGCGCTGCGTTGCCGTTGGTTATCGCTCTGCTTTCACCGGCAGGAACAACCGTCTGGACGGTGTCGATCGCCTGCCTCATCGGGCTTGCCGCCCTTGGGACCATTGGCGCGCAAGCGGGCGGCGCCAGCATATGGAAACCCACTTTTCGGGTCGTGTTCTGGGGCGCTGTTGCCATGGCATCGACCGCTGTGATCGGCGCCCTTATTGGCCGGGCCGTCTAGCTTCGGGCTTTTCACGACGATTTTTCTGCCGTCGCCGGTCAGCGGCGCAATCCGCGTTTAATCGCGATAGTCGCGATGACGATCCAGACGACGAGGCGCAGCGACATGGCGCCCAGGGTGCGCACCTCATAGGCGCCACCATGCCAGACATGCCACAGGAAGGCGGCGAACATCACCGCAGTCGCCACCGCGATCACGACGGACAGCGCCCCCGCCCACCTCGCCATGCGCCACAGCCCGATGCCCGCCAGCACATAGGCAAAGCCGGCGACGAAATTGAACTTCAGGACGAAGGGCACGACTGCCCCCATGTCCACTCCGCCAAACAATGCACGCCCGCCCGAGATGATGGTCAGGATACCGAAGATCACAGCAACAATGGCGGCGATCGTGATCGGGAACGGTCTATCGGTCATGGCTCTGTTGATCCTCGCCCCTGCTATACCGGACAGCAGCGGCCTTGATGATGGCGGGTGTCATAGTTTGCTGTGGTCGGGCTTTCATAGAACTTCGCGATCGTGGGATCGAATACCGGCGGCTTGGGCGGCGGCTTCAATCCTTGTCGAGCTTGCGCAGCGTGGCATTGCGGGTAATGCCGGCGTTGTTTCATCAGGATATCGAACCGATGACCATCGGCATGGATGCGCCGCGCCAGTTCCTGCGTCGATTCATATTCGGACACATCCACCCCGTAGGCGGCGAATATATAACCCTGTGCTGCTTGCGCTTGCTGCCACTGGTCAATCGTGGTGTTGCCCGGCGTATGCGTGACGATCACGCGGTGGCCGGCATCGTGCAGAGCACGGGCGATAGCGGCGCCCAATCCCCGGTTGCCTCCGGTCACCAGGGCCGTTCGCCGAGAGGTACTCATAGTGACCTCCTCACTTTTCGGCCTTGCTCTGGGGCGTCGCGGCTGGCGCCGACCAGGGCTGTGCCCATGGTTGAAAAAGCTGCACAAAGGGAGCTGAGTCACCGCTGGTACCGAATGCCTCGGATACAGATCCCTGCCAAGTCGTGAGCGCCTGGCGCAGGCCATCGACAAAGGCGGCCTGGCTCTTGGCGGTCGTTTGAGCGATTGCTTGGGCATCGCCAACGCGGCCCTGATACAGGCACCGGAACACCTCGGACGGCAAGGTTGCGAGCGCCTGCCAGTCTGCCGCCTGCTGGAGACCCTGGATGCGTGCGGTGGTCTCCTCTACGCTACCAGCGCTGAGCTGTTGCATGGCTTCTAGCCAGCAATGTCCGCTCTCTTGCAGCAAACGGGTGATCTGTAGCTGTAGCTCGGCATTGGCCTTGTAGAGTTGGATGGGCAGTTCGTTGTTCATTGCAGTGCTCCACGGTCACGTTGTGCCCCATGGGGGCAGGTGTGGGCCATTCCTTGCGAGGTGGCCCGATCAAACCGCGGCAGTTCTGTCTCCGCCGCGGGTGGCCATGTCACGTCATTGCCACGTATGTCCCGGGCGCGTCGCCAAGTGGTGTGTACGTGCTGCCGCCCATGGCAGGTGGCGCTACGCGCCCGGCCGAGCGCTGCGCCAACCACTGCTGCCAGGCCGGCCACCAGGAACCCTCGTGCAAAGGAGTCTCGGCGCGCCACATCTGCGGATCGACGTAGCGCTTGCCGGCGGCACGGGTGGCAATCTGGAAGCTGCGCCGGGGATGCCCCGGCTCGCTGACCACGCCGGCGTTGTGCCCGCCGCTGGTGAGCACGAAGGTCAACTCCGCATCACTGAGCAGGTGCATCTTGTACACAGAGGGCCAGGGCGCGACGTGGTCGCGCACCGTGCCGACGATGAACATGGACACGTCGATGTCGGCGAGCGCCACCGGCCTCCCGTCGACCTGATAGCGTCCCTCTGCCAGATCGTTGCGCAGATACAGTTGCCGCAGGTACTCGCTGTGCATGCGATACGGCATGCGAGTCACGTCGGCATTCCAGGCCATCAGATCGTTGAAGACTTGCCGCTCACCCAACAGGTATTCGCGAACCTGTCGCGACCAGATCAGGTCACGCGAATTGAGCATCTGGAACGCGCCAGCCATCTGCCTGCCGTCAAGATAACCCTTGTCCCACATGCCGGCCTCGAGCCACGCCAGTTGGCTCTCGTCGATGAAAAGCGCGATCTCGCCAGATTCACGAAAATCGGTCTCAGACGCCAGCAGCGTCAAACTTTGCAGACGTTCGTCACCATCGCGCGCCATCGCAGCAGCAGCGATCGCCAACAAGGTACCGCCCAGGCAATAGCCGACCGCTTGCACCTTACGCTCGGGGACAATGGCCGTAACCGCATCCAATGCGTCTATGACCCCCAACCGCCGGTAGTCGTCCAGGCTGAGGTCACGATCGACCGCGGTCGGGTTTCTCCATGAAATAATGAAAACCGTATGCCCTTGGCCGACCAGATACTTCACCATCGAATTGTGCGGCGACAGGTCGAGGATGTAGTACTTCATGATCCAGGACGGCACGATCAGGACCGGCTCGGCATGCACATCGGGCGTCGTGGGTGTGTATTGGATCAGCTCGATCAGGTGGTTGCGGTACACCACCTTTCCTGGCGTGACCGCCACGTCCTTGCCAACCTCGAACCTTTCGACCCCTGCTGGCGTACCATCCAGCGCAAGACGCCGCGCATCGTCAAGGAAATTCATTGCACCGCGCCACAGACTGACGCCACCGCTGTCCGTAATGGCGCGCAGTACCTCGGGGTTGGTCCAAATGAAATTGGCCGGCGACCACATGTCGAGCCACTGCCGCCCGGCGAAAGTGACCAATCTCTCGTGATGGCTGGACACGCCGCGCACGCCGGTGGTGGCGTTATGCCACCATTGCTGCTGCAGCAAGAAGCTCTGGTGGATCACGTTGAAGGGCCATTGCTGCCAGGCAGGATCGGCGAACCGCCGATCCTGCTCCAGCGGCTCAATGCAAGTCGGGCAGTCGCGTGCGCTTGCCGCTCGCACTGCATAACGCGCAAGTCGCTGCTGCTTGTGCAGCCCCTTTTCCAGCAGGTTGCGCTGCTTGCCCGGCGAAAGACTCAGGTGCAGAGCCCAATCGTACCACGCCAACAAGCCCGCCGCCGGCGACAACCCGCCGGTGCCTCGCGCCCGCCAGGCGTTCGCAACCGCATCCAAGGTATCGGGCGGCGTACTTTCAGACGAAGTCGGTGCGAGCTCGTTGACCATGTCAACAGTGTTCATCTCCAGCTCTTTTTAATTAGCGAGTAATCTGTTACTATCTTATAGATCATACTAGGATATGCAACCCACATCTCATCAGATAACCGTTTCTGGCATCAGTGCGCACGGCTCGCTTCCTGACTGACGTCGGCACAAGAGCTCTTCGATACGGCTTGAGCCGTAACGACGCCACAAACCACTCCGAACCAAACCGCTCATTCCCGAACATCAAAACCAGACTCAATCCCGTGCCGAATAACCAAATTCTCTTTCTTCCATAAAGGTTATTTTGAGTGCTAAGATAGTAACAAATCACCTGCTTTTTGGAGTTCCAGATCGTGAATGATCGCTCTCAATACCTGCCCGCCGACGAGCGCCGAGCCGCCACAGTGCAAGCCGTGGTCGACCTGGCAGCCCAGCAAAATCCGGCCGAGATCACGACCGCGGCTATCGCTGATCGGATGGGTTTGACGCAGGGTGCGCTATTTCGTCACTTCCCCAACAAGGACGCGATCCTGGAAGCAACGATGTCCTGGGTCAGCGAACGGTTGCTGATCAGCGTGGACAAGGCGGCCGAAGGCGCCGCATCCCCTGTTGCGGCGCTCGAAGCCATGTTCATGACGCATATCGACTTCGTGGCCAAACATCCTGGCGTGCCACGCATGCTGTTCGGGGAGCTACAGCGCTCTGGCGAGACGCTCGCGAAGCGCATGGTGCAGACCTTAATCCGTCAATACGAACAGCGACTGCGCCGCTTGATGGAAGAAGGCAAGGCGCATGGCGAGTTGGACGCGGAACTGGACGTGGATGCTGCCGCCGTGCTGTTCATTGGTACCATCCAAGGATTGGTCATGCAGTCATTGTTGGCCGGCAAGGTCAATCGGATTCGTCGCGAGGCACCAGCCGTGTTTGCCATCTATCGCCGCGGCATTGAAGCGGCGCAATGAAAGCTCTCTACGTCCATGCTCTCGGCGAGCCAACGTCGAACCAGCGCACCATAAAGCTCGTTGGAATTGAGCGGATGGGACGCATGCGATGATCAAAATTGCTTCCTCTCGCACCGCGAAACTGGCGATCGTCTTCGGGGCGGTTTTCGTCCTGGGTCTTGGTGCTGCGTTCTTATGGATACAGCGCACCAACAAGAATACTGACCTGCTACGCCTCTATGGCAACGTCGACATCCGCGAGGTGCAATTGGCCTTTCGTCAGCCTGGGCGCGTGGCTCAAATGGCTTTCGATGAGGGCGATGCCGTCAGCGCCGGCACACGCCTGGCCGCTCTTGATGCGCAGCCCTATCGTGCTGCACTTGCTGCAGCGCAGGCTCAGGTGCAGGTGGCGCAGGCAGAACTCGCCAAACTGCGCCGCGGTTTGCGTCCGCAGGAAATTACCCAGGCGCGAGAGGCGCTCAAACAGGCGCAGGTTGTCGCCATTGACGCTGAGCGCAACTATCAGCGTCAAAGCAGTCTGCTTGCGTCAGGGTCCACTACCCAGCGCGCAGCCGACGCCGCCCGCACGGCTCGAGACCAGGCAGCCGCTAGCGTTGAGGCAGCCAAGGCTGCGCTGTCGCAGGCATTCGAAGGTTTTCGCGAGGAGGACATCGCCGCTGCGGCCGGACGTCTCGCTGCCGCGCAAGCAGCACAGGCGCAAGCCACTATCTCTCTTGCGGATACCGAATTGATGGCACCCAGTGACGGAACCGTTATCGCGCGGGTACGTGAACCCGGCAGTATGGTTGCGAGCCAGAGCACGGTCTACAGCCTGAGTCTGGACAAGCCTGTGTACGTGCGCGCTTACATCGGTGAGCCGGATTTGGGGCGGATCGCGCCCGGCACCGCGGTGCGTGTTAAGAGCGATTCTGCGGGAAAGATTTATCGCGGTCAGATCGGCTTTATCTCACCGCGCGCCGAATTTACACCCAAGACGGTGGAGACGACGGATTTGCGCACGGACCTGGTGTATCGCCTGCGCATCGTCATCGACGAAGCCGATCATGACACCGCTTTGCGCCAGGGCATGCCGGTGACGATCGAGGTTGATGCTAAGCCCGGTCCCATAGGGAAACGTTGAGATGCAAGCGAGCGCCGTTATTGCAGCTGCGCCGAACAGCTCGAACGCAAACGCAGATGCCGCAGCCGTCGTGATCGAAGGTGTGGACAAGCATTTTGGCGACGTACGGGCCTTGCGGAATTTGAGTGCGCGCATCCACTACGGGCGATTGACGGGTCTGGTTGGCCCGGACGGCGCTGGCAAGACGACGCTGATGCGGATTCTGACCGGCCTCCTGGCACCCAACGCCGGCCACGTCACGTTGGCCGGGTACGACGTGGTGCGGGACAACGACGCCATTCACGTCGCCAGTGGTTACATGCCGCAGCGCTTCGGTTTGTATGAAGACCTGTCAGTGATCGAGAACATGCGCCTGTATGCACAGTTGCGCGGCATGGACGCGGACCGCAACGCCGATCTGTTTGCTGAGTTGCTCGACTTCACGCGGCTTGGCCCCTTTACCAAGCGTCTGGCTGGAAAGCTCTCCGGTGGTATGAAACAGAAGCTGGGCTTGGCCTGTGCGCTCATGGCGCGGCCCAAGGTCCTCTTGCTGGATGAGCCCGGAGTAGGAGTCGATCCGGTCAGCCGCCAGGATTTGTGGCGCATGGTACAGGCACTCACCGACGAAGGCATGGCGGTGGTCTGGTCTACCGCCTATCTTGACGAGGCTGAGCGCTGCGAGAGTGTGCTGTTGCTGAACCAGGGCCAACTCTTGTTCGATGGCCCGCCGCAAGAACTGACTGCACAGCTCGAAGGTCGCAGTTTCCGTCTGGAAGACGTGGGCGCCGAGCGCCGGGCGGTCCTGACCGAAGCACTCGATCTCGACAGCGTGAGCGATGGCGTGATTCAGGGGGCTGGCGTGCGCGTAGTGCTGCGCGACGGCGCGCAAGCGAAGCAGATCCAGGCGCTGGCCGATCAGGCGCAAGTGCGGCTGGCGCCGGTACCCGCTCGCTTCGAGGACGCCTTCATCGATCTGCTCGGCGGCGGCCCCGGTGGCACCTCAGCCCTGGCCGAGCGCCTGCCACCGGTCGAACTGGGTTCCGATATTGCCGTGTCTTGTCGGAATCTCACCAAGCGTTTCGGCGAATTCACCGCCACCGACAACGTCAGCTTCGAGGTCCAAAAGGGCGAAATCTTTGGCCTGCTCGGGCCCAACGGCGCCGGCAAATCCACCACCTTCAAGATGCTGTGCGGCCTGCTTAAGCCGACCGCAGGTGAGGCGCATGTGGTGGGGCACGATTTGCGCCGAGCGACCGGCGCGGCAAAGAGCCGACTTGGCTACATGGCGCAAAAGTTTTCGCTCTATGGCCTGCTCTCGGTGCGGCAAAACCTGGAGTTCTCGGCCGGGGTGTATCAATTGGACGGGGATACACGACGCGAACGCATCGAGGAGATGATAGCAACCTTCGATCTGGGCGACTGGTTGTCCGCCACGCCCGATTCCCTGCCGCTGGGGCACAAGCAGCGCCTGGCACTGGCATGCTCGCTCATGCATCGGCCTCCCGTGCTGTTCCTCGACGAACCCACTTCGGGCGTGGATCCCATCACCCGACGTGAATTTTGGACTC
The DNA here is from genome assembly GCA_017308495.1 of Afipia sp. Classification (GTDB taxonomy): domain Bacteria; phylum Pseudomonadota; class Alphaproteobacteria; order Rhizobiales; family Xanthobacteraceae; genus Afipia. The sequence continues at coordinate 33,368 of JAFKES010000079.1, read as the reverse complement.
ACATCAACGGCCTGGCGCGCAAGGGCGTGACCATCATGGTTACCACCCACTTCATGGACGAGGCCGAATACTGCGACCGGGTGGCCATGCTCTCGCGTGCCCGACTCATTGCGCTGGATACCCCCGATGCGCTCAAGCGTGTCACCGCCAATGCCGAGCGGCCGGATCCGACCATGGAGGATGCCTTCATTCATCTGGTGGAGTCCGCAGACCGTGAAATGGAAGCGACCGCATGAACGCCGCCCCACGATCCAAGGACGGAGATAGTGCGAGGCGAGCCAGCCTGCGCCGCTTCAACCTGCAGCGCCTCACGGCACTGGTTTACAAAGAAAGCCTGCAGGCGCTGCGCGACCCGTCGACGCTGCTGATCGCGTTCGTGTTGCCGGTGGTCTTGCTGCTGCTGTTTGCCTATGCAGTGTCGCTGGATGCCAAGGATGTCCGCGTCGGCGTAGTGCTGGAATCACCCGGCGCCGCCGCGCAAGAGTTGGCTGCCGCTTTTTCCGGTACCCGCTTTCTGGATGCGCACTTTGCCCACGACCGGCGCGAAGTGGCCGACAAGCTCGTCTCCGGCGAGTTGCGTGGCTACGTGGTGATCCCGCAGGACTTCGAGCGACGTCTGGCCCAGCGGGGCAGTGAACCGCTGGTGCAAATCATCACCGATGGCTCCTATCCCAACACCGCCAACTACGTCGAAAACTATGCCCGGGGTGTGGTCCAAAGCTGGCGCGCGGGGCTTGATGTTGCAGCGCCCGCCCAGGCCGTGGTGCTGGAGCCGCGCTACTGGTTCAACCCCGAACTCGAGAGCCGCCGCGCGCTGATCCCCGGCGCCATCGCCATTGTGATGACCATCATCGGCACCATGCTGACCGCGCTGGTGGTGGCGCGCGAATGGGAACGCGGCACCATGGAGGCCGTGCTGTCCACGCCCGCCTCGGTGGTAGAAATCCTGATCGGCAAGCTACTGCCGTATTTCGTGCTCGGCATGCTGTCCACGTTGGGTGCGGCAGCGCTGGCCGTGTTCGTGTTTGGTGTGCCGCTGCGCGGCTCGCTGGCAGCGCTGCTACTGCTGTCGGCGGTGTTCATGGCACCGGCGCTGGGTCAAGGTCTGCTCATCTCATCGCTGGCGCGCAACCAGTTTCTGGCGGCGCAGATCGCGCTGTTCACTGGCTTTTTGCCAGCCTTCATGCTCTCGGGCTTCCTGTACGAGATTGACGCCATGCCGGCACCGATCCGCGCCATTACCCGGCTGATTCCGGCGCGCTACTTCGTCGAATCGCTCAAGACGGTGTTCCTGGCCGGAGATATCTGGACGGTATTCACTCGCAATCTATTGGCGATGGCTGCCATCGGTGTCGTGTTTTTCATCCTTGCCCAGCGCGCCACACGCAAGAACCTGGAGTAGGCCCATGCCCAGCTCCATCTTCAGCTTCACCCGATTGCGGGCGCAGTTCATCAAGGAGATTCTCAGCGTCCTACGCGATCCGCGCAGCCGCATGGTGGTGTTTGTGCCGCCCATCCTGCAACTGCTCGTGTTCGCTTTTGCCGCAACGCTGGAAGTGCGCAATGTCGACATCGCCGTGTATAACCAGGATGCGGGCCGCTGGTCGCACGAACTGGTACAGCGCCTGAATAGCGCCCGCTTCATCACCCAAGTCCGGCACGTGGACAGCCAGCGGCATCTACACGAGTTGATCGACCGAGGCGAGGTGATCGCCGCGCTTGCCATCCCAGTCGATTTTTCACGCACGATTGCTGCCGGTGACAGCGGCCGCACACAGGTGCTGGTCGATGGCCGGCGCAGCAACTCCGGTCAGATCACTGTCGCCTATCTGTCCACCATAGCGGCCGATGTCAGCGCCGAAGTCGTGCCCGACGCGCAAGCGCTAACACCTGTGGTCGTGCGTCACTGGTTCAATCCGAACCTGGTCTACCGCTGGTTCATCGTACCCGGTCTTACGGGTATTCTGGCGCTGTTCAGCGCGCTGCTCATCACCTCGCTGTCGATTGCGCGCGAACGCGAGTTGGGCACCTTCGACCAGTTACTGGTGTCGCCTACCTCAACGCCGGAAATCATCATTTCAAAGTCACTGCCGGCGCTAGCGATCGGCACCCTGCTGGGTCTTTTCATGATCAGTGCAGGCGTGTTTTTGTTCGGCATTCCCTTTACCGGCTCGTTCGGGTTGCTGCTTGCGAGCCTGGTGCTATTCATCCTGTCGGTGGTCGGCATCGGCCTCATGATTTCCGCGGTTAGCATGACGCAGCAGCAGGCCATTCTGGGTGCATTCGCCATTGGCGTGCCGGCGGTACTGATGTCCGGCTTTGCTACACCGGTAGAAAACATGCCAGTGGTCCTGCAATGGCTGGCCCAGGCCATTCCGCTGACCCACTTCCTCATCATTGTCGAAGGCAGCTTTCTCAAAGCCATGCCGCCCGGTGACATTCTCGCTAGCCTGTGGCCGCTGGCGATCATCGCCTTGGCCACGCTAACGATGGCGACGGTATTCGTCCGAGGACGCCTCCAATGAAACCGAAGACCCGTATCCCTTCTTTTACGCAGCGACCGCGGGGCTAGATGTGAGCTTTCAGGGGGGGGCCATCCGAACATGAACGAAGAGGCTGCGGTTGTCGAAGCTTTAGCCAATCTCCTGAAGACCGAATGGTCAGGCATAAAAATGTGCCTCTCAGTGCCGAAAGGTCGAGAGATCATGGCGCGAAGCGTGATTGAGGGTTGCCTTGCCAGACCGTCAGGCAGCAGAGAAGGTGCTCAGCCTGTGCATGAACATCCTGTTAAATCTGCTGACATGCCATGCATAATCACTTGCCATCCAGATAATGGAGTCTTGCTTCATGAACGAAACGCACTCTGTCACCATTACGCGCCAAGACAAATTCAAGTTTCTGATCGATTTTGAACCTGGACTTGGACAGATCATGGGTGACGAGACCCCGCCGATCGGCGACGGCACAGGCCCAGCGCCAACCCATCTGCTGGCAGCTGCGATGGCGAATTGTCTGTCAGCCAGCCTGGTATTCGCGATCGGCAAGTTCAAGGGCGACCCTGGACACCTCGTCACTACGGCAACCTGGGAAGTTAGCCGCAATGAACAGAACCGGCTGCGCGTAACCGGCGTCAATGTGGCGATCACGCTGGGAGTCGCGGCCGATACCCTGCCGCGGCTCGATCGTGCACTGGAACAGTTTGAGGATTTCTGCACCGTGTCCCAGAGCGTGCGCGCTGGCATTCCGTTCAATGTCACCGTGAAGGAGGTGGATGGAACTGTGCTGAAACAGGGTTAATCCGCTATGTTCTCGCATTTCGACTTCGAACAGTCGCGCCAGCGCTTATGCGTATAAGTCGAACGGTCCTACTCCATCCCCTCGACATCGCAGCGCCGTTGAGCACGACTTCATTGGAAGCGTGGCCGAACGCTTCCTCATTGTTACGGGAGTTCCCGCGCACTATTATTGGTTCGATGGTGGATCGTTTTGTGCATCGGGCGAAAGCGAGTATTCACGGCATCTAATTGATGAAATGACGCTTACGCCAAACCAAAATGCCGTTCGCAGGCTCATCGCGACGACAGTCTGCATTTCGTAAGCGTTGCCTGCCAATATCCAGCCACCTAAACCAAGAAAGACTATGGTGGTCGCTATAGTAATTGCCACCGCAGATACGGGCGCCCACCTGCGTTTCAGAATCAATCCAACGCCGCTGATAATATACGCAAAGCCGGCTGCAAAATTGAAATACAATACGAAAGGCACAATTTTTGCCGCCGAATTTTCTGTCCCATGTAGCTCAAAAAGAGCACGCCCTCCGGAAACAAGCGTAGCTATTCCGAACAGGATCGCGATTCCAGAAAGTACTTTAATCACCGGATTTGATGTCCAGACAGACACCATGACCTTTCCTCCTCATCCATTTCGGAAGGCGCGCACTACCGTTCCAATTTGAAGGTCTGTTTGCCCTCTCGGAGCCCGACATATCCATTACTAGTGCGAATCAATTGCACACAACGCTCAGGAAGCAGTGCTCCCGGCTTGAGACAAAGACCATCCGGCGTCGATCGCCATTTTGGAGTCAACTCCATCAGTCCGCCCGTCATCTTGCCTGTCCCATTCTGAAAAAGAATAAGGGTGCCGGGACGACCATCTTCCATCGTCATTTTCCACGGACGTCCATCGGCAACCTTTGCCGCCAATGATGCGTTGGGGTCAGAAACCTGAGCCGGCGCCCTAGTCATTTGCATTACTACGCCAGCAATCATGCCGATAAGCCATGTCGTGTGACGATGCGTTTTGATGTTCGTATCGAAACGCGACGGGGCAGTCGATGAATTCAAGCTCATGGGTGCAAACTCCTTATTTTGACATGATGACAAGCGATGAGGCGGCCGCGCTCCTAGCGCTTCGTTCTCGATCGCAATTTCAGGAGCGATCTTTTTATCCGAATCGAGATCATTGACAGGGTGCACCGAAGCAGCTTTCCAATTTTTGCAGCCCTGACGTAGCCTATCCGCAATGCCCGACTGCTTAGATTATGAGAGCCAACGGCTACGTAGAATCCGATCGCCACCACAGCGAATATTATAAGCAACATAATAAGGAAGACTCCCAACAACGCGAGAAACGCAAATCCACAAAAATTCAGGAAAGTGTTCCGCAGAAAATTCACCCTAGGTCCGGTCGAAAAAGATCGACCTTGCATCTGCATTGAAGTGTGTTTCGTGCTGGAGTTTCGATGAAAAGGGACGACAAGGAGTGCTCGCCAGGCGGGAGCTGAATGAAGCATCTGAGTATTGTTATCTGCCATAGTTCGACAATGTTGCTCATGGCTTCTCACCTCCTCCAAGCTCGCTCCCGACTTACGGAATGTTGATATAGTTCGAGAGGCTGTGCTCATTCGAAACCGCGCCCCTCTCCAGCCTCTTCGAGAGTTACGCCATCTCTGATGTGGTAGATGCGCTTGAAGGTCGGGATGATTTTCTCGTCGTGCGTGACGACGATGATGGCCGTTCCGAATTGAGCGGCCATTTCATTGAGAATGCGGATCACGGTCAGCGCTCGCACGCTGTCGAGCGGCGCCGTAGGCTCATCAGCAAGAATAACCGGCGGCCGATTGACCAGACCGCGCGCGATCGCCACACGCTGCTGCTCCCCACCGGAAAGTTGCGAGGGCATTGCAGTAGCGCGATGTTCGACATCGAGCGCCTTTAGAAGCTCCCGCGCGCGTCGACGGGATTCATTGTTGGGGACGCCGGCCAGCATGGGTAGCAGCGCGATATTGTCGGTGACGTCCAGAAAGGGGATGAGGTAGGGTGCCTGGAAGACGAAGCCGATCTTGTCGCGTCGCAACGCGCGAAGATCAGGGATGCTCCAGCTATCATTATAGATCGTCTCGTCGCCGAGGGTCATGCGCCCACCAGTCGGGTCGATGACCGCACCCAGGGCTTTGAGCAACGTACTCTTGCCCGAGCCCGACGGGCCGATCAGGCCGACCACCTCGCCGGGTGCAACCTGCATATTGATGTCTTTCAGGGCGTCGACCGCGGTATCGCCGCTGCCATACCGCTTCCTGATTTTTTCGATGAGGATTCCGCCGCTGCCCATCTCAGCCCCCGATCGCCTCGGCGGGATCGACCTTGAGCGCCATGCGGATGGCGACGACGCTGGCGAACGCACAGATGACGATGACGCCTATGAGCCCGATCATCGTGTCGACGGAGAGAAGAAGAACGAATTTTGGGAAGAGAGGCGCCGCGAAGGTCGCCGTGATCTTGCCGACGACGAAGCCTATCAGTCCGAGCACGACCGCCTGCTGCAGAATCATGGCCGCGATGGTTCGATTGCGCGTGCCGATCAGTTTCAGCACAGCAATCTCGCGTATCTTGTCCATCGTGAGCGTGTAGATGATGAAGGCGACGATGGCGGCGCTGACGATGGCCAGGATGGCGAGGAACATGCCGATCTGCTTGGCGGACGTCGCGATGAGTTTCCCGATCAGAATCTCTTCCATCTGCGGTCGCGTATAAACCGTCAGCCGCTTCCACCTTGCTATGTCAGTTGCAATGCGCTCCGGGTCATAGCCAGGTTTGACGCGGACGAGGACTGCGTTCACGTAAGGGTTGCTGTTTTGCAAGGCGATCACTGCGTCCAGCAAGCCAGGCACCCAGGGCCGGTTGAACTCTGGATTTTCGCTGGTGCGCCGGCGCTGACGGACTATGGAGTCGTTGTCCTTGAGGAATTGCGCTTCCTGCGCGTCCTTCAGCGGGATGAAGACCATCGGATCGCCACCCGACGATACCGTACGCCGAGTGAGGCCCACAACCGTATAGTGGTTCCGTCGGATAACGATCGTGTCCCCCAGGGAGAATCCCGTAGCAACATCGGCCACCGCCTCGTAGTGGCTGCGCGTGATCTGCCGCCCCGCGACAAGAAACGGCGGCCGGCCGGGTGTCGCCATGTCTCCCGGCGCGATGCCCACCACCATGGCACGCACGTCCGAGTTTCCTTTTCGAACCTGCATCGTCAGATAGGTGACGTTAGCGACCCGCTCGACACCGGGGATCGCGAGGATCACGCGATAGATGTCATCATTGATGCTTGAGGATTCCGCGTATGGGCCGAGTGTGTTTTGCTGGACGACCCACATATCGGCGCCGCTGTTGTCGAGCAGCACCTTGCCGTCATCAACCATCCCTCGATAGACGCCGGCCATGGTGAAGGTCACACCGATGAGCAGACCAAGCCCGACCCCCGTGAAGACGAACTTGCCCCATGAATGCAGAATGTCGCGTCCAGCGAGACTAATCATTTCAGTAGCTCCGCAGGATTGTCGGCTACACGAATGCGGTTCGTACTGCCCAATCTGGATGCGCTGTGAACAACAATCTGATCGCCGGCCTTCAGGCCTTTTGTGACCTGTACGACCCCCTCCAGGTCTGCGGCCCCAAGTTGGACGACCGTAAATCGGGTTTTCCCGTCTTCGATTTTCCAGACGCCCAATTTGCCGCCAACATTCTGGATCGCAGCGTTCGGGATCGCCGGCATCGCGGCAAGCTGAGGCAGGGCGACCGATACTTCGGCCAACTCTCCGATCGGAGGCAGCGGCTCGGGAAGCGTGTCGAACTCCACCTTGGCCAGATTTTCTTCCGTCACCGCATCAGCGAGGACTTCCACGCGCGCTACTCGTCCCGGTACGCCTTTGCCGGCGCGAGACCGCAATGCAATCGAGGCAGACAGGTCCTGCCGCAGGCCTGTTGCTGCAATCTGATCGAACCGAGCATTGATCCAGAGATTCTTCGGGTCGATCATTTCTATGACCGCCTGGCCGGCAACTATGGTCGTTCCCGGTTCGGCTTTGCGTGCTGCAATCACTCCGTCGACCGGCGCACACAGAACCAGATTTTCTCGCTGCTTGATCAGGCCGTCGCGGTCGGCGCGATTGCGTTGCAGATCCTGTTGCGACGCCAGAAGATTCGACCGAGCGGCCGAGAGAGCAGCGTCAGCCACCTGGCTGTCCTGCCGCTTGGTTTCCACCGCGACTTCGCTGACGGCGCGGGTCTTCCAGAGTTCTTCATAACGTTTCGCCTGGGCAAGCGCGAAATCCTTGCGTGCCAGCGCATCGTCGACCTGTGCTTCCGCAGTCTTTATAGATGCTTCTGCTCGGCCGATCGCCGCATCAAGCGCTGCGATGCGCGCGTCGAGGTCTACCGGGTCCATTTCCGCCAGGATCTGGCCGGCTCGTACCCTATCGCCCACATCAACATTTATCTTGGCGACGCGGCCTGCGATGGTGGGGCCGATCTTGTAAGAGAAACGAGCTTCAACCGTGCCGACGCCGAATAGCGCGGGCGAGATTGAGCGGACCTCGACGGCAGTGGTCGTGACAGCGACCGGCGCCAGCGGCCCGGAGCGCAACACCACGTAGCCGAACAAGGCGGCAGTCACGGCTCCGACGCCTATGAGCATCAATGTGCGACGCTGCAATGAGGGCAGTTTCACCGGTTTGCCTCCATGCATGCACGATATGATTTGAAGGCATCCGGAGCCGCCTTGCGGATGCTGTCGACATCCCCGACGATCAGCGCCCTAAACACCAGATGTTGGATGGCGGCTATGAACAGACGGGCAGCTATCCTTTTGTCGATCGTGGTTCGTATTTCGCCACACTGTTGCGCCTCTTCGATTATGCTGGAGAGACGCTGTTCGTACCGTTGGATAACTGCCCCGATCATCAGTCTAGGTGCGGAACTGTTCGTCCTGCCGAGCGCAGCGAGCAACATGCGTGGAATGTTCGGATGATCCGCGAGATAGGCAATATCAGCCACAAACATAGCTTCGAGGGATCGAAGCGGAGATATGACAGCCGAGAAATGCGGATGAGTCATCTCGCCGCCTCGACAGCGCGTCGATACAGTTCGAACGCTCCTGGCGCGCTGGCGCGGATGCGCTTGACGTCACCGGCGATAAGGGATTGCATGACAAGCCCCTGAATCGTACCGATGAAGAGTGTGACGGCAGCCTTGTCATCCAGCGTGGCAGCCAACTCGCCACGCTCCTTGCCCTCCGCAACGAGCCGTCCGAGGCGCTCGCCATAACGCTGGATCAAGGTGTGCGCCATGCGCTTGGCTACAGTCTGCTCGGCGCGTTGCAGCTCTCCAAACAGCATCCGGGGCACGCCGGGATGCTCGGAGATGAACTCGATATGCGCAGTGAACGCAGCCTCCAGCGCGTCAAGTGGAGAGACCGCAGCGGAAGTCGCCTTGTCGATCCGTGCAAGCAAGTGCTCTGACACCCATTCCATGACAGCCTGAAGAATCGCGTCTTTGGAGGGGAAGTGCCTGAACAAGGCGCCTTGGGTCACACCCATTCGCTTGGCGATCGCGCCGGTTGTGATGTCTGTAGGATTTTGCTCCGCCGCCAAGTCGATGACGGTCTCAACCGTCACCTCACGTCGCTCCTCTGCGGAAAGGTAGGCCGATCGCGAGATCATCAGCATCTCCAAAAGATAGTAATTAGTTACTATCTATCATTTTGTGACGCGAGGTTCAAGCTCCCAGTACGGGATTTAGGGCTCTCACTTCAGTTGTCGTTCGATTGCGAGCCCGGATCGAAGAGCTGGGCGATATCCTCGACATACTTCTTGTAGGTTTCGCCCCTATCCTCGCCGGCTGGTCTTCATCGACGAGATCTAGATCGAGATCAATATGGCGCTGCTGCGCGGGTGGGCTCCAAGTGGCGAGCGCCTGCGGGCCTTCGCACCGCACGGTCACTGGCGCACACTGACCCTCCTTGGCGCGCTACGCTGTGATCGCCTCACAGCCTCTTGCATCTTCGACGGGCCAATCAGCGGCGAGTGCTTCCGTGCCTATGTCGCTCAGCAACTCGTGCCGGTTCTCAAATCCGGCGACATCGTCATCATGAATAAACTCAGCAGCCACAAACCCGCAGAGCTGCACCACATTATCAATGCCGCAGGGGCGAGGGTCTGTATTTGCCGCCTTGTTCTCCCGATCTCAATCGGATCGAGGAAACCTTCGCAAAGATCGAACACTGGATGCGCAATCGCGCAAAAGCGCTCCATCGGTGAACTCATTCGTACAATCCACCCAGCAGAATGCCAAAACTAGTTTAGCAATGTTCTCTGCGCGCACGGCGAAACTTGGCGCACTCAGCGCATAGAGAACAGTTCCTGGTGGAAACGTTTGGCCACGGGCAGGCCGTGGCCGGCAAAGTCGCTTCGCAGTGCCGCGCCGAACCCGGCTGGTCCGCAGAACCAAATGCTCGCTTTTTGCCAATCCGGCACGGCCGTGCGAATGCGGTCACCAGTTAGCAGGCCGTCGCATGGATCGTGCAGCACGTGCAAGCGCACGCCCGCTGCCTCGGCATCGGCCGTCAGCTTGGCAATGGCGTCTTCGTTCCAGTCGGCTGTGGTGTGGAAGAGATCGATCGCCGGCGCGCGCGGCCGGCCGGAATAGCCCTGTCGATCCATCGCGAGCTGCTTCATGCGGGCGATAAAAGGCGTGATGCCGATACCGCCTCCAATCCAGATTTGCCGCGTCAGGTCGTCATCAAAAGTGAAGCAGCCATACGGCCCCTCAACCTTAACCGGTTGCCCCACTCGAAGCGCCTCGGGTAGGCGCCGCGTGTAATCGCCCAACTCCTTGGTGATGAAAGTTAGCCGATGGGCGGACGGTACCCAGGCGGAGGCGATCGTGAAGGGGTGGGCGTCTTCAGTATCGTCGGACGTGACGAAAGCAAATTGCCCAGGCTTGTGTCCAGGCCAGCTCTGCGGGATGTCGACGTCGCCCTCGAGCACGCGTAGGCTTGGAAAGTAATGCAGCCGCGTGATCGTACCGTCTGCCTTTCGGCTTGCACCGACACGGCGTACGAGAACGACGATCGCCGCCCAGGTCCCATAGGCCAGGAGCACCGCCGTGACGATGCCGAGGGGCGCACTCCAATAGGGAAAATTGAGCAGCACCACGGCGTGGAAGACCAGCACCAGATAGGCGACAGCCAGCAGGCGATGCGTCTTGTAGAAGAGCCGGTAAGGGATGCGGTCGATGAGTGCCACCGCGATCAACAAGACCGCAGCATAGAAGGCCCATTCGCCGACGCCCTCGGCGGTCCCTCGCCAGGACCGAAAAGCCTCTTCGACCGCGCCGGCGGTGGCCGGAGGCGCGCCGCGCTCGGGGCGCGCGAGCCAGCCAAGGCCGACGGCCCATTTCGGGCCCTGCGACCATAGCCAGTGAATGATCGCAAGCACGAGCCCGCCGATGCCGAACCATTTGTGGAGGCGGTACATCTTGTCGAGCCCGCCAATCCATCGCTCCGGCCACCGCGGCCGCAGGGCAAAGATCATGGCGAGACTCATACATGTCATGGCGAGGGCGCCGCTGAGCTGGACCATGGAGTTGCGCCACGCGATGAAGCCGGAGGCCCAGAGGGCGGACGGATCAGCCGCGAGCCAGAGAATGCCGAGCAGAACTAGCGCGGTCCAGAATGTGATTTTGATGCGCCTCATTCAGAACTGCCCTCTGCGGTCTATTTCGTTACAGGAGACGGACAGATTCGCCGTCGTCGGTCCGATCCCTACCCGGAGGGCAATGCCAAACTCGCATCTTTGGGCATCGCATCCGTTGCTCCAAGTCAAACGGCACGCGGAATGGTTACTTCAGAAGGAAGTATCAGCATACGCATCGATATTCAGTGAGCGCGGCTCGGGAAACCAGAAGTCGAGGACGTCGTTGTTTCCTTATTGACAGGCTTTGTGTCAAGCTCCGCGGCTACCAGAAATAAAGTCCGTCGTCGCCGGGAAGGCCGACGTTTTTGCCCCGTCCGGCAAAGGCTCGTCACCAAACAGCAGGCCAACCGGCTGTGACCGCACGTCTTTTCCTTCGCGCAGGAGAAACAGCGCATCGAGGTGCAGGCGCCGTGCAAGCTCGCTTCCGGCCTGCGGACCAAGAACCATCAATGCGGTCGCCCATGCGTCGGTCTCGGCGCAGGTACGCGCGACGATGGTGACGGAGGCAGGAGACGAGGCGAGCGGCGCGCCGCGGCGCGGGTCCATCGTGTGCGAAAGGTAACGGTTTCCGACGACGACCCAGTGTCGGTAGTCGCCCGAGGTGGCCACCGCGGCATCCTGCAAGGCGAGGATCGAATGCGACGCGCGGCGCTCACGGTCCGGTTCCTCGACCGCTATGGTCCAGGGCTGGCCGTCGGGGCGCAGGCCAAGCGCCCGCATCTCACCGTCGATGCCGACCAGGCCGGAAACGATGCCGAAGCTGCGTAGCGTTTCAGCGAGCCGATCGACACCGTAGCCTTTGGCGATACCATTGAGGTCGAGGACGACAGGGGCGCGCTTTCGGACCCGCCGGCCTTTGGTGTCCAGCTCAAGCACCTCGTGCGCGGGCCGGCGCGGAGCGGTGAATGCCTCCCGGATGAGGTTCTGATCGGCCGCCGCCGGACCGAAACCCCAGGCATTCACCGCGTCGCCCACGCCGATGTCGAAGGCGCCGCCGGAGGTGCGGCCGATGTCGAGCGAGAGGCGCAGCACGTCCATCAGCCGCTCCGGCACAGTTATCCATTCGCCGACCGGACATGCGTTGAGGCGCATCAGGTCGCTGTCCGGCTTCCACATGGACATCTGTGCGTCCACCTCGTCGACCGCGATCTGGAGTGCGTGCCGGATCGGGGCCGGGTCAAACCCTTCCGCCCTGTAGAGCAGAGCCGACCAGCGCGTGCCCATGGTGGCGCCGTTCAACGCATGCCGCCTGGGATCAGTAGACGTCTTCGACATAGCGTCCATCCGCCTTGAGCAGAGCCGGCGACAGACCCGCGGGCGCCAGGATGTCTGCGAGCGCCTCCGAAACTCCCGCGGCCATGCCGCGCCCGCCGCAGACCATGATTTTCGCGCCCTTGCGGACCAGCTTTACGATTTCGGCGGCTTCCTCACGCAAGGCATCCTGCACGTAGCGGGGCATTCGTCCGCGCGAACAAGCTGTCGCGAGCTGCCGGAGACGCCCCTTTTGCTGCCAGGTCGTCAGTTCCTCGGCATAGAGAAAGTCGCTGTCGGGATGACGTATCCCGAAAAACAGGTGGATCGGGCGATGCTGCGCATTGGCGCGCACGAATCCGGCCAACGGCCCAATTCCCGTCCCCGCACCGATCAGGATCAGCGGCGTGCGACCGCGGCCGGCGTGAAAGCCGGCGTTGGCGCGCAGAAAGCCGCTTACGGTATCGCCGACTTCCAACCCGAGGAGTTGGCCGGAGCACAGGCCGGCCGGATATTTCCTCACAACGATCTCGATGAAGCCATCGCGCCGTCCCGAGGCCAGCGAATAGAATCTTGGCACGGCCGAACCTTCGGGAAGGATGCCGAGCAGATCCCCTGCCGAGAAGCGACCGAAGCCACGGCCCGCAAGCCGCCGCCACAGCGGAACCTTGGGCAAGGCGAAACGCAAGATGGCGGTCGGGGCCTGTACCTCCGCCCCGTAATCGCGGCGGGAAACAAGCGTCAGCGGAAGGACGGCCGGCACAACCGTCTCATGGACAAGTTCCAGTTCGACGCCCATCGCTACGCCGAGCACCCGGCCCCAGCGGGCGAAGTCCTGCGTCGACTGACGGTCGATCATGTCGAACGGGACCAGCATGCTCCAGCCCTTGGCCTCCGCTGTCTCGGCAACCGCTCGCGCGAAAGCGCAATATGCTGGAAAGCTGCGGTCGCCAAAGCCGAGGACGGCTAGGGGAACCGCGGGCGCAGCAGGTAGGGATTGCAATCGGTCGATGAACCCTTTCGCCGAGGCCGGCGCATCGCCGTCGCCATAGGTGGCGGTCAAGATAAGGATGCGCTGCGCGTGCACGTAACGCGCAGGGTCGAAGGAGGACATCGCCGCGGCATGAACGGTCTGCCCGATATTCGTCAGTGCGGCATGCAGCGTCGCGGCAAAGCTCCAGGTACTGCCGCCTTCGCTGCCGACAAGCAGAATCGTCTCGGCGCGACCGGCGGTGGCATTGCCGCGAATGCGTGGCCTTGCGCGCCAACCTGCAAGCCAGAGGATGACGCCCGTCACCGTCATAATCGGCACGCCAAGCGCCATCAGGCCGAGAATGAGCCCCAGCCCGGCCGCGCCTTGTCCGGTATGCAGCATGTAGATGGTTTCGGAGATGCGTTGCCACCCGGTCAGATCGCTCCAGGCCAGCAGTGCGCCGGTGCCCCGATCGAGCGTGCCGGCACCGCGATCGGTCTTGACGGTAAAGACATCTGCCGCGTCGCCAGGTGCGGGAAACGCCAGGCTGCGCAATTCAGCGGCCGGGGTCTCCTTCAGGATATTCATCTCCGCAAGCGATGCGCCGACCCGGTCGCTCGGATCAGTCTGTATTGTCGGTGATGCTGGCCCGTCGGGCAGTAGCTCGAAGGTCGAAGCGGTCATCCATAGGGCTGTGAGGGAGGATAGCAGCAGACCGGCGACGGCCACGCGGGCGATCTCGACATGCAGCCGTCCCGAAAGCGGCCCGCGCAGGGGCGCGAACCAGCGCCGCCAGCCGCCAGCCCTGCGCGCGACAAGCACGGTGCCGGACAGGGCCAGTATCAGCATGGCTGCGGCTCCCGCAGCCGCTGCGATGCGACCGCCATCACCCAGAAAGAGCGATCGATGCAGGTTGGTCAGCCACCGTTCTAGCGAGTTCGGGTCGGCGGAAGCGATACCCTGCCCGGTAACCGGATCGATGACCGCCGCCTGCGGCGTGCCGCCTTCGAACCAATAGGCGGTGATCTGGCCTGATGGTGCCCGCCGAATCTGCTCCACTTGTGGATGGGCGACCTGGACGCGCTCCGCCAGATCGGCAATGGAAAGCGAAGCCGTGGCCCGCGGTGAGGACAGGCGCTCGGCAGTTGGAAATATCGAGAGGGCTGCGCCACTCAGACTGAGCACAAGCAACACAAGCGCAGCCAGCAGGCCTGGCCAGCGGTGAAGTCCGCGGATCATGACGCTCTCCGGCTACATCGAGTAGGCGAAGCTGGCGACGTATCGCCGTCCACGTACTGGGGTCTTTGCACCATTCGTCGTCAGCGGAACCGCGACCTCGTTGGGGCTATCGCGCATGTCCTCGACGGCAGCATCGATGTGCATCGTATAGCCAGCGTCAAACAGGGCATCGGCTAAGTCGAGTGTAATTTCCAGCGTCCGTCCCGCGCCGACGCTGGCGCCCGTAATGCCGTTGATCTCAGAAAGCCTGCCACCGGCCGCACGATACCAGCCCGTCAGATGCTCGTAATATTTCGATTTTCTGCCAGCCATCCACAGGCTGCCGACATACGCGCCCTTCGCATCAGTTACATAGAGCGCGAGGTAGGCGCCGTCGCCACCGTAATTGCTCAGCGTTGTGGTGAACGTAACAGGCCGCGCCACGGCGAGACTCGGCAATGTGAGTGCCGTAGTCAAGGCAAGTGCTGTGAGGATGGTCTTCATGGTGGCCTCTGCCTGTTTAACTGCGGCCGCAAACGAAAATGTCGGGGCCGATTTAACGGGGCCGGACCAGTTGGAGGACGCCGAACCAATCCGGTGAAAGCAACCTGAAGCAAGCAACTGAGCGTTTCCTGACGGCACATTGTTTTCTGCTTCAGCTTGCTGTCAGAAAGACGTCGAGCAGATCATGGCGCTGCGCAATCACAAGTTGACCAAAAGGCTCGGCCCTGCACCGCCTCGCATCGTTTCGATCCGGGACGGCGCAGGGCCGAACGAAAGAAGGTTATCGCTGCTCAGCGCAGGCTCATGCGCTGCAAGGTTCCGTCGCGTAGGACAAACTGGTGCCAGACGGCCATCAGGGCATGCAGACCGGCAAGGATGAGGATGAAGGTCCCCGCGTTCTCATGAAGCTCGGCGATCAAACCGGGACGACCCTGCACCTTCGACGCGATCGCCGGAAGCTCCACGCCGAGGAATGATACCGGCATGCC
The DNA here is from genome assembly GCA_017308495.1 of Afipia sp. Lineage (GTDB taxonomy): Bacteria > Pseudomonadota > Alphaproteobacteria > Rhizobiales > Xanthobacteraceae > Afipia. The sequence goes on along the minus strand of JAFKES010000079.1, from coordinate 17,905 downwards.
CATGCGTGATGCCGCATACCAGCCGGTAATCGGCAATCCTATCAGCAGCAGATAGAGCAAGCCGTGGCCAGCCTTTGCCCCGATTGCAAGCCATCCGTGCTGCGGATAGGCGGCGGGCGCTCCGTCGACCAGTCGCAGGATCAATCGCGGCACGATGAGCACTAGCACCGCCAACCCCAATGCGAAATGCAACAGGGGCGGATCCTGAACCACCTTGCGACCCCCTTCAGCGGTTAACCAGGCGCCAACCACCAATAAGGCGGTCAGCCAGTGAATGATGATCATGGTTTTTGAATAGCGGGGGGAATTGCGGGACATCATCTGCTTCCTGCATCTGGGACGAAATTGCGAAATGCACCGCGCGACCGTTTATTTCACGACAGTCTTTGGCAGCTCGCCTGACTGGAACAGTTTGTTTGAGGGCAGAGTGCCGGAGGCGCCGGTCATTTCCGATCCGGTCGATTGTCGTCTGCCGCGCACATGGTCGTCATCATGCCGATCTTTGCGTTTCATCTTGACGATTGAGAGGGTCGCCGGGTCGATCTTGGCCTTGAACGGCCGCCCGTTTTCATCGATGCCTCTGATCTGATAGCAGCCGTCATCGATCCTGATCCGGTTCACCTGCCATCCGCGTGCTTCCGCCATCTTCTGCACTGCCTCGCGCGGCTGCCACTGGCTCATCGGAACATGGCAATCGTCGTCAGCTATCGCCGGACTGACACCGGTCAAGGCAAGAAGAAGAGAGATCATCGCAATATGCTTCATCATGTCGTTTATCCTGCATCAGCGTTCCTTTGCAGGAAAGGTGGCACTCAATCCTGACGAATAGCTGACGCCGGCAAGGCCGGTCCGTCAGCCGGCTGACAGGTTTTGCAGACAAGAGTGCGGAACAAGCAGGACGATGCGCCCATGAGAATCCTTCTAGTCGAAGACGACACGATCCTCGGCGCGGCGGTGCGCGACCACATCGTCGCCGACAACCATTCGGTCGACTGGGTGACCCGGCTCGATGCGGCCGGCGACCACCTTGACAGCGCCGCCTACGATCTCGTCCTTCTCGATCTCATGCTTCCCGACGGACAGGGCATAGCCTTCCTGCGCGAGCAGCGCCGCAGGGGCAGCGTCACGCCGGTCATCATCCTGACGGCGCTGGATCAGATCTCCGACCGGATTGCCGGGCTGAATGCAGGGGCCGACGATTATATGACCAAGCCCTTCGATCTTTCCGAATTGTCGGCGCGGCTCAGCGCAGTGGCGCGCCGCTACAGCGGCAACCCCAACCCGCTCATCACCATCGGCGATCTCCAAATCGATCTGGCTGCAAGAAGTGTCCTGTGCAATGGCCGGCCTGTCGATCTGACCGGACGCGAATGGGCGTTGTTCGAGGCTTTCGTCCAGCATCCCGGCCAAGTTTTATCGAAGACGCAACTGGAGGAACGACTCTACGCCTTCGGCGCGGAAGTGGAGAGCAACGCGATCGAGGTCCACGTCAGCCGTCTGCGCAAAAAGCTGGGGCATGCCGTCGTCGAGACGGTACGCGGCATCGGCTATCGGCTCGGGGATGCGCGGTGATCGCGCCGCGAAGCCTGCAATGGCGGCTGTCGCTCTGGCTGGGGCTAGGCATCACCTTGCTCTGGGCATTCGCCGCGGTAGTCACCGCGCAAAAGCTGCGTCACGAGATGAACGAGGTGTTTGACAGCGCGCTTGAGGAGACCGGCCAGCGCCTGCTGCCGCTTGCTGTCCGCGATGTGGTCGGCCGCGACAGCGACGACGAGGCCAGCCAGAGCGTCGCGACGATGCGCGAGCACGACGAGTACTTTACCTATGTGGTGCGCGACGCCGAAGGCCGGGTGCTGCTGCGCTCGCACAAGGCGAATTTGTCCGTCTTCCCGCCGTTCACCGGCATGGGTTTTGCGGATACTCCGACGCACCGCATCTATTCCGACGCCGCCCTTCAGGGCACGATCACCATTTCAGTCGCCGAACCACTTTCCCGCCGCCACGCGGTGGCGCGCGAGGCACTGCTCGGCTTGGCGCTACCGCTTGGCTTGATCGTCCCTGCCAGCCTGATAGGCGTGTGGGCGGTGGTGCGTCTGTCGATGGCGCCACTTCGGCGCTTCCGCTCGCAAATCGAAGCGCGGGGCGCAGGGGATTTGACACCCATTTCTGCGACAGACCTGCCTTCCGAGGTCCAGCCGAACGCGCAGGCGGTAAACCACTTACTGGAGCGTCTCAGGCGCACATTGGAAGCAGAACGCAGCTTTACCGCCAATTCCGCGCATGAACTGCGCACACCAGTGGCCGCCGCGCTCGCACAGACGCAAAGGCTGATCATCGAAACGTCGGACGACGCCGCGCGTGAACGCGCACGCGATATCGAGAGGGCGTTGCGACGGCTGTTCAGGCTCTCGGAAAAGCTCATGCAACTCGCAAGGGCCGAGGGCGGCCGTCTGCAAGCGACCGAGCCGACCGATGTCGCGATTATCCTGCGCATGCTCGTTGGCGAAATGACGGGAGGCGCCGATGCTGCCGGGCAGATCGAGCTGACACTCCCCGACGTCCCGGTGCTCTCGCACATCGATACCGATGCTTTCGCCATTCTGGCGCGCAACCTGATCGAGAATGCACTGAAGCACGGCTCTCGCCAGGAGCCGGTACGCGTGGCCTTGTCTGCCAACGGTGTGCTTCGTGTCGCCAATGGCGGGCCGGCCGTGCCACCCGATCTGCTGTCCCGCCTTTCCGAACCGTATGAGCGCGGCCGCACGCAGGCGAGCGGCACCGGCCTGGGTCTTGCCATCGCCAAAACGATTGCGGCAGGCATCGGTGGCAGGGTCAAACTAGTTTCTCCGAGACAGGGACGCAAAGACGGCTTCGAAGCCATATTTTATATGAGCGAACCAACCTGAACTCAAAGGCCGCACAGTCTCCCGCGAAGCAAGATGGTTGAACAGTGCTCGCATCGCGGGGCACGTTGTCATCAAATTAGAATTATTCTAATATAGTGCTAGCTGCTGTAGACTGGTATCCCCTTACCATGACACGCTGGAGGAGATGTTGCCGCGTAGCCTGTCAAACCTGTCCGCCGCTCTCACGGCAGTAACCATCGTCGGCCTCGCCGTTGCATTAGCTGGCTCCTGGCTCATGGACGACCAGTTGGGATTACGGGTCTCCGTGGGTGGCGCTGCCCTCGTCTATCTCGCGGGGGGTGTACCAACCGGCTGGCGCGCCCTAAAAGCACTATGGAGCGACCATGTCCTCGACATTGATCTGTTGATGATCGTCGCAGCAACGGCCGCTGCAGTCGTTGGAGCGGTTGTCGAGGGAGCCGTCCTGCTGACCCTCTTCAGCCTGTCCACGACGCTTGAAGAGCGCGCCATGGGGCGAGCGCGCCGCGCCGTCGAAGCCTTGATGGCGCTGCGACCGGAAACGGCTTTTCGCAAATCGAGCGACGGCACCGTCGAGGAGATCGCGGTCTCCGACCTCTGTGTTGACAATCTGGTCATCCTTCGGCCCGGCTCCCGCGTCCCGGCCGACGGTATGATCGTGAGCGGACAAAGCTCACTGGACGAATCCACAATCACCGGAGAATCGATGCCGGTTCGCAAGGAGCCGGGCCAGCCCGTTTTCGAGGCGACCGTCAACCTCGATGGCGTTCTCGAAATACAGATTGTGAAAACCCTGGCGCACAGCACGGTCGCCCGCATGATCGCGCTGGTCACTGAAGCGCAAGCGGCCAAGGCGCCCTCCGAGAGGTTCAGTGCCTGGTTCGGACAGCGTTACACGATTGCGGTTCTCGTTGGTTCCATCGTCGCGCTTGGCGCGTTCTACTGGCTCGGCAATGATTGGGAAACGGCGCTCTACCGGGCGGCAACCATGCTGGTGGCTGCAAGCCCTTGCGCCGTCGTAATCTCGGTACCCGCCGCGATCCTGTCGGCACTCTCCGCGGCAGCGCGTGGCGGGGTTCTGTTCAAGGGCGGCGGGGCACTCGAAACGCTCGCTGCCGTCGACACGTTCGCGTTCGACAAGACCGGGACGCTGACGACCGGTCGTGCGGCTGTGACGCAAATCGTTGCGCTGGATGGCGACAAGAACCGTTTCCTATCGCTGCTTGCCGGCCTCGAAGCACATTCGGAACACCATATTGCTGCGGCGATCCGCCGGGAGGCCGTTCGACGTGGCCTCCGCGTCGCAACGGTCGCCGACGTCACCGCGCACCCGGGTGCCGGCATTGTCGGTCGCGACAGTGCCGGCCCGCTATGGGCTGGAAACTCCTATCTGGTCGAACACATGCGGGCGTCGGTCGATTATAGCCAGCTCGGGGCGCTCGCGCACCACGCACAAACCATCGTCTATCTCGGGCGCGGTCCGACCGTGCTGGGCGCCGTCAGCGTAGCCGACGAGTCACGGGCCAGCTCCGCCCCAGCGCTGGCCGCCTTGCGCGCAGGCGGTGTGCGACGGATCGTCATGATGACAGGGGATCGCAGACCGGTTGCGCTGCGAATCGGCCAGGAGTTGGGGTTCGCCCCCGACGAAATTCAGGCCGAACTGTTGCCTGAGGATAAAGTGCGCAGCGTCGGCGAACTCGCGCGCGACGGTAAGATCGCTTTCGTCGGTGACGGCGTCAATGACGCCGCTGCTCTTGCCCGCGCCGACGTCGGCATTGCGATGGGGGCGGCGGGCTCTGATGTCGCCCTTCAGGCCGCCGATGTCGCACTGCTCTCGGAAGATCTGGAGAGGCTGGCCGACGCACACCGCTTGGCGCGGCGCGCGGTCATGATCATCCGACAGAATTTGATCTTCGCGATCGGTACCATGATGGTACTGGTCATTGGCGGATTGTTTTTCGACCTGCCGCTGCCACTGGTGGTGATCGGGCATGAGGGTGGCACCGTCCTGGTCGTGCTAAATGGACTGCGTCTTTTATCGGATAACGGTCGCCTGAACACAGAAAAAAACAATCCGGTCTTATCTGACGTTGAAAAGACATCGATTACAGTCGGCTATAAAATAGCCCAAGCGAAGCAACCCTCCGCCGGATGGTTACAATGAAACCGGACGCAGCAGGAAAAACTCTCGCGCGACTTAATTACCAAGCTGTTGGCGAAGCCAGCTTGGTTTGTAATCATAGTGTTTGGAAACACGCTCGCGCAAACCGTCTGGACCACTAATTCGTACACTTAAACGAAATGGGGTCGTTCAATCATGAGATCGAAATTAACACTCGATGACCAGTTCAACGAGCTTATGGAAGCGAGCGATCTTGCACAGGATGAGCGGACGCTCAAGCAAGCGATTAAAAACTTCGCAAACGCAGCCGGTTTTGAACGCTTCGCCTATCTGAATGTTCGCGCCGGGAACACTCATGCACTCTCTAACTACCCTGCAGAGTGGCAGCGTATTTATCTTGATAACGAATATACAACTATCGATCCGGTCGTGATCTTGGCCAAACGATCGATGCTGCCCTTTCTCTGGTCACAACAGGCTAATAGCGGAGTCGCACCAAAGGCGATCCAGTTCTTCTCCGAAGCCGCCGACTTCGGAATCCGCAGCGGCATCTCTATTCCAGTGCGCGGCACTTTCGGCCGAATGGCAATGTTAACCCTTGCTTCCGACAAATGGAGTGCAGACTTTGTTGAGATACGAAATGCTATTCATGCGATTACGGCAGTGGCTTTCGTGCATGTGCATCTCAATCGCTTGATGGGAAGACCTAAGCGCTCAAATATCGAACTCACACCGCGTCAATCATTGTGCATGACATGGGCATCACTCGGAAAGACCACAACCGAAACCGCCCATCTACTCGGCATCTCCGCCCGCTCGGTGCGTTTCTATCTGGATGAATCGCGTGATAAGCTTGGTGCTGACAATCTCACTCACGCGGTTAGGCTCGCGATTGAACAACAGCTGATCTAACAGATTGATGACGCTCGGCGCTTCTATGTCCTCGGCACCTTTGGCACGTAACCAAGCCGATCAATCAAGGTAGCAACAACCATCTGCTGCGCACGAGCGGCAAGCATCAATTTTGTATACTCTTCCCGCGAGGCGCAATCGCTCACCCCTTCACCTGTCTTCCAGGCTGCGTAGGCGGACTCGGCCTTCGCAAGCGAATCGCGATGCTCGCGAATCGCTCTGATTGCGAGTGTCTCGATTTGATCAAGCGACAGTGGCGCGATCAGTTTCGCCATCGCTTTCGCCACGTCGGCTCCATCGTCTTGGCCATTGTCCCCTTTCGTCGTCATGGTCTTTCAATCGGTAGGTCCGCGGTGCGCCTCCGCCGACGTTAATCCCTTGAACCCAAGCCGGGAGTTGGAAATCCGTTACGAACGGACCCTGTGACCTTTAGCACCGGAGCGCCTGGACATACGTCACAGGCCCCCGGCCATTGGCCAGAGGGATTCCGGTGCCTTTTCGGTCGGCACCGACCGTCGTAATGGGGTTTCCACGCCCCGAGCAGCGCGTACTGCCTGCGGGGGTTATAAGCGGACAGGGCAAATGATGCTAGCGACGACGGACCCGGCCACGGAGTTTTCAGCGAGGGAGCTCGCCCGGGTGGTGTGTCGACCGCGGAGACGCCCGACCAGGTTGTATTTTGCGTCGGGTCGCGAGGATCATTCTCGCCGCCAGACCGATCCGGAATATGTCGGGACGGTTTGGGCGGCGGAAGATTGATTCTGTCCAATCCTTTTGCGCGAGCAATGCTCCGATTCAGGATCGCCATCATCCGATCCAATCTCAGTCATCCCCTTTGGTCTGCGGTTTGTCGTTCGGCTTTGCCGCGCCTATTCCCGACAGGTCGATGCGAATTCCCGCTCGATTCGGATCGACCCCCGGCGCCGGCGGATCGGCCGCAGGTTTTACGGCCGGTGTGCGTGGAACGTTGTCGTCGGGGCGCGGCGGCACGGCGGCCGACCCGGGATCAGGCGCCGAGAATACGGCGACGTCCTCGAACCTCCCGGTTCGCCACGCGATGATGGCGTCCTCGAACGCGTTGTCGTTTTCAACGCCATACCATTTCATGACGATCCGATAGACTTTGGCGAACAACGCCGAGCCCATCCGGATATTCTTGCACGCATCGACCAGGTCTCCAGTCAGTTGCGACGCATCGGTCACGCCAACGCCGGCCGGATATTGGGTGATGCCCACACGCACGGCGGCCTGGCCGACATAACGCCGCACGAGTTCGAACGCTTCATCCGGAGACTTCGGCGGCGGCACAAGTATGACGCGTCCGCCGGCGCGCACCGTAATGCCGAGCGGGTTCTCAGACCCGGCCGTAGCGATAAACTTTTCGACGATTGCGGGTTTGAGAGTCTTATCGGCGCATTGCTGGATCAGGGCAGCATCGACCATCAACATCTCCTTTATATATTGAACGCCATCACGAGCGGCGTGCTGAACAGCCGCGCCCACGCCACGACACTCGCACGTTGAATCCCCACGACGGATGTGCCGGCCGTCCACCATCCGTTCCCGGTTGCGACGATGAGATCAGGCCCATGCAGCATCGACTGCAACACCGGCCACAGAAGGAGCTGCTCGTAGCAAATGAGTGGCGCGATGCGCCGGCCCTGCAACGTCACGATTGGATTGGCGAAGAGATGCGCCCGCGCACTGCTCCCCTCCCCGAACCACGATCGCCACGGCTGCCACATCGACACCGGCACGGGCATCCGCGCGTAATAGAGAACCTGCGCCTGCCCGGCGGCGATCTCGACCAGGACATTGTCGTAGCCGTGCCGGTCAGCCACAGCGGCGCCAGCGATGACGACAACGTGCGTGGTGCGCAAAGCGTCCTTCCAGAGCTGTGAGACCGTGGGAGTCCAGAGGCCCAGCGCATTCTCCGGCAGGATGACGACGCTGGAGCCAGCTTCCGCCACGTCCTGCACATGCCCGAGCAAGGCGCGATGCTGATCGAGATTCGCGGCGCGGCCGAGTGCCGCGCCCATCGTGGTGTCGACGCCCCGCCATCCGGCAGGTGTCGGTGGCGGGGCCCAGCTCGCGGCGGACCAGAGCCACGCTCCGAGAAGGGCGACGGCCGCGACCGGCCACAGCCTGGTGGTGAGCGCCAGCATACCGGCCGCCGCCGCGGCCAATCCCAGCCAGCCCCAGCCCGGAAACAGCACGCCGGCGGCGGTCAGGGGGTGGGCCCAGCCGACGATCCCGAAAGGGGGCACGGCCATCACGACGCTGGCGAGTCCGAACCGCTCTGCCCGGCCCCAGCTCGACCGGTCGGTCCACAGGAGGCCGTGGACCGCGACGAAGGCCGTGGCTGCCGTGATCCAGAGCGCACCACCCAAAGCGATCCCGGTGTCGTAGAAGATCATGACGCCCTGCGGCAGGCCGCGCGAGGCGGCCAGGAAGTAGGCCGCGGAGACAGCGGCAGCGATCCAGCGCTTTGGCGCGGCCGCCCAGAGCGCCGGGAAGGCCATTGCGAGGGGGAGCGCCAACACGGCGCCGCTCCATCCGAGCGTCCCGGATGCGGCCGCCCCGACGATCAGCACTCCGGCCCGCAGCCCCTCACGGGTCGAACGTGGCGACCGGCCTGGCGAGCCCGAGAAGCCCGGCCTCGGGGAGCGGCCCGAAATAGCGTGAATCATAGGAGCCTGCGTAGTCAGAGTGGAGATAAAGGTGTCCTGGCGGAACGATGCCGCCTCCATCGGCGGTGAGCGGACGGCCCTCGGCGTCGATCAGCCTGACGCCCGAATGGGCGAGTGGGCGGCCGTCGATCGTCACGGTCTGGCCGACCGCGATTTGCGCGCCCGGCAAGGCGGCCACCGTCTTGATGAGCGGCCCGGCGCCGCCCGGACAGAGGCCGGGGCGCAGATAGCCACGCGTGAGCCCGAGCGAAAGTCCCGGACTCACCGGCATGCAGATAAAGATGAGATCGCCAACCTTGATCGGCGCGACGGCCCGCTCGATCCGCCAGAGGCCAAGCGGATAGCTCGGGGTCGCGTTCAAGCGGAAACCGCCCACCCAGCCGAGGCCTGCGATCGCGGCAATAGCGGCCGCGCCAAGCCCAATCACCGACATGGCGGCCCGCGGTTTCATTTCATGGCCATCCCGCGGCTCTGGGTCTGACGCGGACCTTCGCGCTCGACCTGCCGCTGGCTTTCAACCTTCTTCGCTGCTTCAGCCGCCTGTCTCTGTTGAGCGGCGAGCTGCTGGGCAGAGCGCAGCATCGGCCACATGGCCGCGAGCGCGGGCCGTTCGTTCTCCCGCAGGCCTGCGGCCGCGGCGTCGAAAGCGGCGCCCTTCGGCTCCTTCGCGCGATTGGACAGGAACGCGCCATCCCCGAAGCGCTCGGCCACGGCCTTGTTGAACCCTTCGATCTCGGCGGCCACCATCTTGTTGGAAAGCGCAAAGGCCAGAGCGTTCGGCAGATCGTTACGGTCGATAGCGTCGCGAACCCGCTCCAGCACGAGGGTCGCCGCCGGCGTGAGCGCGGGTACATCGACGGTGACGCGCAAGCGCAGAGCACGCTCCTCGGCTTCGTACGTGCGCAAGGCCTCCGCGCGCAGCCGCGCGTAGCGGTCGATCTCGCGGCCGAGTGCGGCGACATTGGCCTCCGCCTCGCGCCGCGCTTTGGCCGCCGCCTTGCTCGCCAGCATGCCCTTGTTACCGCGCAGATCGCCGAAGCTGGCCGGCGCCGTCGTGAGCCGGTCGAGCGTCGCCTTGCGCGTTGCAGGATCGTGCAGTACGGCGTCGAAGTTCATGGCCTTGAACGTCACTTCCGGATTCGCAAAGACGAGCGCGAAGCGGCTGGACACTTCCTGCCATTGCTTCCTGCAAGCCGGGTCGGCGAGGATCTTGTCTTCGACTGCCTCGGCGACGGATTTCGGCCATGTGGTAACGCCGGGCAGCATGGGCGCGGTCTCCTTCTTCCGGCTGGTGGGCGGGGTTTCGAGAGGGTCGAAAATCCTAAGACGGGCACCGATGGCGCGCAGGCGTGCGGTCAGATCATCGATGCGTTGCTTCTGGCGCCGGGCCCAGCGCAGGCGGTCGGAAACAAGGGTACGGGCGACGCGCATGACGTGAAGGCCGCGATTGGCCGCAAAGCGCAGCGCGTCCCGATAAAGTGCGCCGCGCTCGTAATCGAGCGTGGTCTCCTTGGCGTTGCGCTGAGACAGCAGCGCGACCAACCCGCCCGCTTTGCCAAACGACTTGCGCCCATAATAGAGCGCGACATCCTCGCGGTGACGGGTCAGCGCGACATAGGTCAGGTGCTTGTCGAGCGAGAGGCTCGCGAGCACCTTCACCCGGTCGACGGTCGCGCCTTGCGCTTTGTGGATTGTCGTGGCGTAGCCATGATCGACATTGCGATAGAATCGCTGGTCGACTTCGACGCGCCGGCGACGATCGCCCTCACCGATTTCGGCGATGAACCGGCCTGGCGCAGCGTCGATGACGCGGCCGATCATCCCGTTCTTGACTCCAAGGGAGGTTTCGTTGCGCAGGAAGACGATCTGGTCGCCGGCGTCGAACCGTCGGTCTCCGTCCTCGGTCCGGAACGCATGGCCAGCACCGACGAACCCGGCCGACACGAGCCTGCCGCGCGCCATGTCGTTGAGCGCGCGCACGTCAGCCCGGCGGTGCGCCAGGATCAGATTCGATTTCGCGGGATCGTAGTCACGGCTCCAGTCGTCGATCAGCGCGGCCACGGCTTGCGTCTTCAACCCCGCGCCCTTGAGGTGTCCGTGCTTGTGATAGGCCACGAGCGCTTTGCGCACCCGGCCACGGGCGAGATCGAGCGAGGCGTCCCGCATCCATTGCGTCTTCTGGCGGTAGATTGTCTCGAGCTCGGCATAGCCCATGCGATCGACCAGGGCGCGGAACGCCGCGCCCGCCTCGATCGGCTGGAGCTGCTCAGCATCGCCGACCAGGACGAGCTTGGCGCCGGCGCGTGACACCGCTTCAACGAAGGTCGCCATCTGCCGCGAAGCGACCATGCCCGCCTCATCCAGAACGAAGACCATGCGGCTATCGAGGGTCGAACGGCCTTTGCTCCAGGCCAGTTCCCATGACGCCAATGTGCGCGATGCAATTCCCGCTTCCTGCTCCAGACCCTCCGCGGCCTTCCCCGCCAATGTGCCGCCGACGACTTGATAGCCAGCCGCCTCCCACACCTCGCGTGCAGCACGCATCATGGTGGTCTTGCCGGCGCCGGCGCGTCCGACCACGGCTGCGGCGCGCCCGGCCGTGGTGACATGCGCGATGGCCGTGCGCTGCTCGTCGGAGAGCATCGCATGGCGGTCCAAAACGGTATTGCGGATCTCATCGTTTACGCCGAACGTTCCCGCCTCCGCCAATCTGATCGTGCGCCTGGCCATCTCGGCCTCGATGCGGATCAGTTCGCGCGTGGTGTAGCGATCCGGGGTTCGCACGCCGGTCGCGAAGTCGATCCCCTCGCGCTCAAGGCGGATAGCCTCCGGGCTTTGCAGGATGCGCGCCATCAGCACCGCGAACATGGAGGGATCACCGACATAGCGGTGCAGCACCTTGGCGACATCGCGATCGTCGAACACGCTTTTCTCGCGCGACACGATGTCGAGAACGGTTTCTGGTCGGAGCATGATCTGCTCCGCCGACACCTGCCGCTGCTCCTCGAACAATCGCAGCCGGTCGAGGTCCGGCCGCCATCCCCGCCGCTTCGCTTTTCGTTCGATCGCCTTGGCGGCGACCCCGACATGCGTGGTCGGCACGATGTCGATTCCACGCTCGGCGTAAGAGCGGCCGTCCACGCGCACGTCGAGCCCAGCCAACGCCAGGTGATGGTTCTGCAGGTCGAGCCAGCCCTGGCGAACAGCGAGGAAGTCCTTTTTGTCGCCGGCCCAAAGCTTGTACACGATCTTGCCCGCGCGGTTGCGTAGCGGAACTCCATTCTCGCCGTGAAGGCTCACGCGCTTCAGCCCGAAACCATCTTCTGTGAGTGGGCGCAGGCTCGTCATCAGATGCACATGCGGATTGCCGGGATCGTCGTGATAGACCCAATCCGCGACCATGCCCGCGGCCACGATGTGCTCGGCGACGAACTGGCGCATGAGCGCGATGTTCTGCTCGGTCGTCAGTTCGATCGGCAGCGCGATGATGTACTCCTTGGAGAGCTGCGCATCCGACCGCTTCTCGAAGGCCTCGACCTGGTTCCAGAAGATCTCGGAGGCGCCCGCCACGGTGTTTTCCGCAACCATCGCGCGCGCCCATTGCGGCGCGTTGGCCGGTAGCACGAATTCCTCGTGCACCATGTTGCGCTTGGCGGTGTAGTCGACCGTGCGGTTCTCGGCTTCGAACGCCATCTTCGCGCAATGACGATACGCCGCAGACAACACGGCGCTGCGGCCATCGGCGCGGCTGATCAGTTGGGGCGTGAAATGCGTGATGGCCACGACGACTGCGTCTCCGGATGAAGCCTCGAGCGTTTTCGTCCGGAGAGCCCGGCCCCGGCGGGGCCGGCGCAGCACGTCGCGTCAGCGACGTATTACTGCGCCCTTGGAGCCGCTCCTTCGGATCGGCGGGATGATCGCCCAAAGTGCCGGCTTCGCCGACCTGTCGTTTCCGACGGGGTGCGCTTCGCGCATCCCCGGTCAATTCTTCTTCGCGCGTACCGCGCGCCACCAGGAGGATGACCAACCGGAATGAAAAAGCCGTCCAGACAAATACGGGAAGAGATCGCCCGCCTGCAGGATCAGCTCCGCGCGGCTGAGACGCGCGAAGCGGAGCGGATCGGCCGGATCGCCCTGAAGGCGGGACTCGGCGATTCGGAGATTGAGGAGGGGGCGCTGTTAAGCGCCTTCGAGGAGGCGGCGGCGCGATTTCGCAAAGCCGGCGCTGGTCCGAAATCCGCGCGCGGGTCGGCTGCGGCCGAGCCGTCTGGCGCGGGTTCGGGCGCGGCTTCTGAGGCTTGAACGCATGGATCGGAGCCGCCGCAGCGACGACAGGAAGAAGGACACGCGCGAGAAGATCGCTCTGGGCGGGCTGATCGTGAAAGCAGGGCTGCGCTACGAGAAGCGCGCGCTGCTGCTCGGGATGCTGATCGATGCCGGGGAGCGTGCTCGCGCAAGCGAAGCCGAGCGCGAGCGCCTCGCGGCGATTGGCACGAAAGCGTTTAGCGATGAACGCGAATAAGGCGGCCCTGATGATCGTGCCGGTCGCGCTGATGATCGGCGCAATGATCGCGCTGCGCGGACATGAGCAATGGTTCGCGAGTCTCGCCAAGACGCCGCAAGCGGCGCTGTTGCTGGGGCGAACCGGCATCGCCCTGCCCTATCTCGGCGCAGCCGCGATCGGGATCATGACCCTGTTTGCCTGTGCTGGCGCGCTCGCGGTGCGATCCGCCGGCTGGGGCGTCTTCGCCGGCGCGGCGGCCGTGGTCAGCTTCGCCGCATGGTCGGAGGGCAACCGCCTGCTCGCGCTCGCCGGCCGCGTCGGTGACGGATCGGTTCTGGCCTATGCAGACCCGGCCACGCTGACGGGATCGCTCGCCGCGATCGGCTGCGGATTGTTCGCGCTGCGCGTGGCGCTGGCGGGCAATGCCGCCTTCGCCGCGGCAGCGCCCAGGCGCGTCTCTGGCCAGCGCGCGATTCACGGAGACGCGCAATGGATGAGCGCCACTGAGGCGGCGCGGCTGTTTCCCGAAGGTGGCGGCATCGTCATCGGCGAACGCTATCGCGTCGACAAGGACTCCGTCGGTGATCGCGCGTTCCGCGCCAGCGAGCCCGAGAGCTGGGGCGCAGGCGGGCGCGCGCCCCTCCTATGCTTCGATGCGTCCTGGGGATCAACGCACGGCATCGTCTTCGCCGGGTCGGGCGGCTACAAGACCACGTCCGTCACAATCCCGACCGCGCTCAAATGGGGCAGCGGTCTGGTGGCGCTCGATCCGTCCAACGAGGTCGCGCCGATGGTGATAGACCATCGCAGGCGCGCCGGCCGGACCGTCTTCGTACTCGACCCGAAGGCACCGGAGACAGGCTTCAACGCGCTCGACTGGATCGGCCGGTTTGGCGGCACCAAAGAGGAAGACATCGCCTCGGTCGCCTCGTGGATTATGACCGACGTGGCGCGTACCCATTCGGTGCGCGACGATTTCTTCAGAGCGTCGGCACTGCAACTGCTGACCGCGCTCATCGCCGATGTGTGCCTGTCCGGACATACGGAAGAAAAGGATCAGCATCTGCGCCGGGTTCGGGCAAACCTGTCCGAACCCGAACCGAAACTGCGCGAGCGGCTGCAGGCGATCTACGATCATTCCGGTTCTCAGTTCGTGAAAGAGAACGTCGCCGCGTTCGTCAACATGACGCCCGAGACGTTCAGCGGCGTCTATGCCAACGCGGTCAAAGAAACGCATTGGTTATCCTACGAGAACTATGCGGCGCTGGTGTCAGGTGGCAGCTTCTCCACCGACGAGCTGGCGGCGGGAACGATGGATGTCTTCATCAACATCGACCTGAAGACATTGGAGAACCATCCGGGTCTGGCGCGCCTCATCATCGGTTCGCTCATGAACGCGATCTATAACCGTGCCGGCGAAGTCGCCGGACGCACGCTGTTCCTGCTCGACGAAGTGGCACGACTGGGTTTCCTGCGGGTGCTTGAGACCGCGCGCGACGCCGGACGTAAATATGGCTTGACGCTGCTGATGCTGTTCCAGTCGATTGGCCAGATGCGGGAGGTCTATGGCGGCCGCGATGCCGCATCGAAATGGTTCGAGTCGGCGTCGTGGATGAGTTTCAGCGCCATCAACGATCCGGAAACGGCCGAATACATCTCACGCCGCTGCGGCGATACGACCGTCGAGGTCAGCCAGATCAGCCGTAGCTCGCAAGCCTCCGGATCGTCGCGGACGCGCTCGCGGATGCTGTCGCGCCGCCCCCTGATCCTGCCGCATGAGATCACGCAGATGCGCGGCGACGAACAGATCGTGTTCACGGCGGGCAATCCGCCACTGCGCTGCGGCCGCGCGATCTATTTCCGCCGCAAAGAAATGACGGCCTGCGTCCAGGAAAGCCGATTTGAGAGAAAGCAGGTCTCGGCATGACGGTCCGGCGCGTGACCCGGACAGACGGAGTCATTCAGCCCTCTTATGCCGCGGATCGGGCCGGGCACCGCGTGCGCGGCGGCGGTCGATCCGACGCCGCGCACAGCCCGCAAACGGAAGACGGAAGGCGGGACGAACCCGCCTTCCGTCAGTTCTCATCGCAGCCGTGCCGCGATGATCGTGACCCCGGTCTCTCGCGAGATTGCCTCGAACACCTGACCGAGGCCCTCCAGCTCGTCAGCCTGAACGACGGTGTAATCGAGCGTCACCGGACACACCTCGCCGTCGCCAGTGACAAGAACGTGAATCTCGTCGAGTACCGAATGCGGCCCATCGTCGATCCAGCGACCTTCGAACGACGTTTTCATGGCGTAGAGCTCGAAGGCGTACGCCTCAATCTCAGACAGCGTCTCGCTGGGAGAAAATCTGGCCGCGAACCGGATCTCGTCTTCAAGATCGGCGCGCATCGCGTCGAGCATTCGAACGAGCTTGTTGCGAAGAGCCTGCGCGAATGGCGAGCGCTTCGTCTTATCGCTTAGGAGAGGACTGCGACGGATTGCGTCAACGCGATCGAGAAGAATGGAAGGATTGAAGCGTGTCATGATGAACTCCTTGTCTCTGACGCGGCGCGAGAGACGTGTTAGGCCAGAGGGGTCAAGGAGCGCGTAGCGACCGCGAGCGGCGGCAAGCGGAGGAGCCGATTTTGTCGGAGCGTAGCGCAGGCAAAATTGGAGGGGCCGCGCAGTCCTTGACGCCGCATGGCCGTGCGTAGAATCGAGCGACAGAGGAAGACCCCGCGCCCGCAGGGCGCGACCGTATCCCGGCGACCAGCCGGTCATGATGAGGGGACCGCAGGTGCGGAACGGAGGACCTGTCAGAAGGCCGACGGCTTATAAGGCCAGCGCCGCCATCGGTAGGCGGCTGACGATCGCGACGATCCTTGTCGTCGGAATCGCGCTGGCGGTATTCTATCGTCGCGACGAAGGGCCAACCAGCGTATCGGCTTCGCGCGCCGCGGCGACATCCGTGCAGACATTCTCCGCGCGGTTTTCGATCTGCGGAGGCGGGCCGCGCATCGATTGCGTCGTTGACGGCGACACGTTCTGGATCGGCGGCGAGAAAGTCCGCATTGCGGATATCGACGCGCCGGAGATCAGCCCGCCGCGCTGCCAGCATGAAGCCGATCTTGGTGAAGCCGCGAAACAGCGGTTGCTGGTTCTGTTGAACGTCGGTCCGTTTACGCTCATCGCAGACGCCCGCGACCGGGATCGGTTTGGGCGCAAGCTGCGCACGGTGTCCCGCGGCGGCCGCTCGATCGGCGACACGCTGATCGCCGAAGGGCTCGCCCGGCGTTGGGGAGGCCCCCGTCGAAGCTGGTGCGACTGACGCGCGCTCGCGACGTCTATCCGGACAATGGCGTCACCTGCCGCGCGCGCCTTCCGCCCTTGAAATTCGTCTAGCCTGACCCGCACGCCTGTGGCATTTTCCGCCTGATCAGAGGTTGCCATGCCAAACCGGATTCCGCTCGACCCCAAGCTGCCGAAAACCTTCGACGCGACGCCGAACGAGGCGCGCAGCAAGGCGCAGCTCGATGCGTGGTGGGATCGGCCTTATGGCCGTACCCTGAAGGATGGCCGCGTTGAGGTGCGGTGCCTGAATGGCGGGGCATGGGACCGTTCGACCCATCTCGGTATTGCCGAGAATTATGACGCAGCCTGCGCCCTGGCTGAAAAGAAACAAGCCGAATGGCTCAAGTTTCGTGAGCGCCCTCACGTCGTGTTCGACGTTGATCAGGTCCTAGTGATGCGCCAACCACAGCGACCGGACGAAGCGCCACAACAGCTCGCGGTGTTTCCGACCGCCGAATCGGCCACCGACTATATCCAGCTCAACTTCCCCGAAGCGTAGCCGCATCGACCGGGCAGTCGACCGCGCGGTGAAGAAGGGAGCGCCGCCGCGCTCCCCTCGGTCATCCGACGCGCTCACCGCGGTGGTGACGCGGCATGACCGGCCTTGCGGCAGGCGTGAGCATGCGACGTCTTGTTGAGAATGATGCGCTCGATGACGAACCGGATTCCGAGTTCCGTTTCGATGTGCCGCAGAACTGGCGTTAGCTGGCGCAGATCCTTATCCGTGACAGGCATCGGTAGTGGATACATCGGGTCGATCGGCACCCACGCGCGCCGCCGATGGTCGTAAGCGCGCCGACCGTCGCTGTGGATGCAAGGCCGCGCCAGCAGGCGGTAGCCATCCCAGTCGTCCGCGAAGTCGTCCCGATAGAACTCAGGATCTTCGGCATCGTCGCGCTGGCGCTGGGCCTTGGTCGTCGCCTTGATGTAGCACTTGTGAACATCGACCGACTCGAGGTCCTGCATCATCATCTCTTCGAGAACGCCGGCCAGGTTTCGGCGAACCCGCCGCGCAACAGTGGCCCGGCTCGACAGCCGCGTTTCGCGCACCATGTGCAGCAAGGACGAGAGTTTCGTGATTCGGGTTTCGCAGATGTCGATCAGTTCGAATATTGTCATGACAATCTCCTTTGTCTCTTTGACGGAGACCGGCCCCGGGCAAGTCGGGCATGGGGTCAAGGACCGCGTTCACGCGGCCGCTCCGCGGCGCGCGGGGGAGCCGATTTTCTGACGTCGCATCTTTCTTGCGGCGGCTGAAAATTGGGGGGACCGTGCGTCCTTGGCGCGATGATCGCGGCCCGTATAATGGGCCGTCAGAGAGAGCACCCGCGCCCGCTAGGGCGCGACCGCATCCGGCGTTCACGCCGGCCGGGAGCGCGAGGGAGCCCCTCGCGATCGGCGCGGCCGATCGACCCAGCCGCACCTATTTTCGAGAGGATCGTCAGCCCCGCCGCCA
>JAFKES010000188.1 GCA_017308495.1 Afipia sp. | reverse complement strand
CCGGCGGGATGGACGCGCCCGGGCAGGTCGCGCAGGAAGGCGGCCAGCCGGCGCGCCTCGTCCTGCGCCTTTTCGACATCGATCGCCTGAAAACGGAACACCGCGCCGGCCTGCATTTGCGCCAGCCGCCCGAGGTCGGCGGAAATCACCGTCGCGATCTTGGGGTAGCCGCCGGTGGTGCCGTGATCGGCCATCAGCACGATGGGTTGGCCGCTGCCCGGCACCTGGATGCTGCCATGGACGGCGCCATCGGAGAGGATGTTGTGGCCGCCCGGATGCACCACCTTCGGCCCTTCCAGCCGGTAGCCCATGCGGTCGCTGGTGGCGGAGATGCGCCATGCGCCGCCGAGAAAGGTGTCGCGGGCCGCGCCGAATTCGTCGTCCTGCGGTCCCATCACCACGCGGATGACGGCGTCTGCCGGCTCCCGTGCGGCAAGAGCACGCTCGTGCGGCAGGACGTGCGCGGTGGCGGTGTCGAGCGCGTCGCCAGCCTGGAGCGGGCGCGGAAACGGGCTGCCGAGTCCGGCGCGGGCATTGACCGACAGGCTGCCGAACACCGGCTCGCCGCTGATGCCTCCCTCCAGCGCGAGATAGCTGAACACGCCGTCGCGCGCAGGGCCGATCGTCAGCGTTTCGCCCTCGGCGACCAGCGCGCTCTGGTTCGGCGCAAGCGGCGCGCCGGCGATATCGGCGGCGCGGCCCGCGCCCGATAGCGCGACGCGCACCGCACCGTGACGTGCGGTGAACGCAGCGCCGAACGGCCCGATCTCGATGGCGGCGGCGAGGGGCGGATTACCAGCGAGGATATTGGCCATGGCCAGCGCCACGCGATCCATCGCGCCGCTGGTGGTGAGGCCGTAGCGCTGCGCGCCGAACCGTCCGGCATCCTGGATCGAGGTGGCGGGGCCGGCGCGGCCGACGACAAGCTGGCTCATGACTCGATCAATTCGGCGACAGTCTCGCCGCGCTCGGCGGCCCGGTCCAGCGCCGCGAATTCACTGGCGGGGATGGCGTGGAAGCGCACCGCGTCGCCGGGCTCCATCAGAAACACCGGATCGCGATGCGGGTGGAAGGTGCGCACCGGCGTCCGCCCCAAAAGGTGCCAGCCGCTCGGTGCGGCGAGACACTGGACGCAGGCCTGCACCCCGCCGATGGAAATGGTGCCGGGCGGCGTCTCGGTGCGCGGGGTCTCGCGCCGGGGCGTGACGATGGCGGGATCGAGACCGCTGAGATAGGCGAAGCCCGGCGTGAAACCGATCATCGCCACGCGATAGTCGTTTCCGGTATGTTTCGCGATCACCTCGGCGGTGGTGAGGCCGTGGAGGCGGGCGACATCGTCGAGATCGATGCCGTAGTCGCCGCCATAGACCACCGGCACCCCCCACCGCCGCACCGCGGTTTCGGCCGGGACCGGAAGCCGGGCCAGCGCCAGCACCTGGTCGCTCAGCGCCCGGTAACCGATCCGCACCGGATCGTAGTGGACCAGCAGCGAGCGATAGGTCGGAACCGTTTCCACAACCCCGGGAATGGCTTCACGCGTCAGGTTGCGGTCGAGGTTGAGGACCTGCCGGTTGACGGCGGGGTCGATGTCGCGCCCGAATTCGACCGTCAGGGCGGTGTCTCCGGACGGAAGGATGCGGGGCGGAGCGGTCATCGAGGAGGCCGGACATTGCGAAGCGGAGCGGAGCGCTCTTTGTCCGACACTCCCGCCCAAATGGCAAACAGGTTGCGGCGATCGCGCGGCCGGCCGATCGGCATTCCTGCTCACGCGATTGTCGCCTTGACGCCATGGCGGCCTTTCGCAACAAGGCGTGGCCTGATCCCACCGGAGTTTGCCCCATGCCGCTCTCGCCCGATGCCATTGCGACGCTCAAGACAATCACCACCGCCACCATCACCACGATCCTGCTCAAGAAAGGGCTGCGGAACGTCTGGCTGCGCGGCGCGCGCCCGCTGCGCCCGGGGCAGGAGCGGCTGGTGGGATCCGCCTTTACCCTGCGGTTCGTGCCCGCGCGCGAGGACCTCGCCACGCCGGAATCGTGGTCGAAGCCGATTTCCACCCGCACGGCCATCGAGGCGATGCCGGCGGGCTGCATCGCCGTGGTCGATGCCATGGGCATCACCGACGCAGGGATCTTCGGCGACATTCTGTGCGCGCGGATGGCCAAGCGCGGCGTCACCGCGCTGGTCACGGATGGCGTGGTGCGCGACGCCGAGGGCGTACTGGGAACGGGTCTGCCGGTGTGGTGCAGCGGCGCGGCCGCGCCGCCCTCGGTTGCCGGCCTGACCTTCGTGAACTGGGGCGAGCCGATCGGCTGTGGCGGTGTCGCAGTGTTCCCCGACGACGTGATCGTGGCCGATCAGGACGGCGCGGTACTGATCCCGCAGGCATTCTTGGATCTGATCCTGACCGAGGGCCCCGAGCAGGAAGCAATGGAAGGCTGGATCGTCAACGAGGTCAATAACGGCGCGGCCCTGCCGGGGCTCTATCCGATGAACGCCGAGACCAAGGACCGCTACGCCGCCTGGAAGGCGAAGAAATAGGCAGCTGCTCCCGGCGCGCGCGTCGGCCTCAGCCCCGCGCGCGCCGCCAGCCGACGACGGTGGCCTCGACCAGGCTGCCGGATTCGCTGTTGCGCCACTCGCCGTTCACGCGGCGGCACGGGAACGGCAACTGATAGGTGCCACTCTTGTCCTCGCACAGCACCTGAACCGCCTCGTCCGGCGGCGGCTCGCCATTGCCGTCGAATTCCGCCAGCCGCTGTATGCGTGTCACCATCGGTATTGTCTCTCTGGCACCGGATCGGCCGGCGCGCGCCGCGCGTTTCCCGGTTCCACCAATGGCAGACCGTCGCCGCTATCATGCGGGAGGCTTTGCGTTTTTCGTATGACGGCGGCCACAGCGCGCCGCGGTAAAAAAATCCGGCGGATAGGGCGGTGTTTCTGCGGTCATCACAAGCATTGGTTTACGCCTCAGGCCCGAACAATGCCGGCGGAAAGGAGCAGTGCGATGCAACCACTCATTCTTGCCATTGTGGGCGCGGGCGGTGTGTTCCTGCTGGCCGGCGCGACGCGGAACCATGGCTGGGAAGTCGCCGATCAGGTGTGCCGGATCGGGTCCACGCTGTGCGACAATCCCGGCTGGATCATCATCGCAGCCGCCGTCCTGGTGATCGCGGCGGCAGTGCAGTCCATCGCCCGGACATAGGTGCCGCGGAGGCGCGGGCGGGCGAGGCCCGCTGCCCCGCGATGCGGAGCTATGTGCCGATGTAAAACCGGCAGACGACCAAAGTATTGCGTCAGAACAGATGACGTATTGTCCCCGCGATCATCTTCGGCCGTACGTCCAGACTGCATTGCGGACCTGGTGCGAGCGGCGAAATTAACCGTTCTGAGCTTTTCCGGATGACCGGCGTGAGGCCGCTAACCGTTGCGCATGATGGAAATAGCCATTCCGGCGCATGGTCTTAAGGGTTCCACCCCGGCCGGCGGCGGCACGCAGCGCGCTTGCGCAAATCCCTTTCAAAATGCAACAATTACATGCAGCTTTCACTGCAATGCGCTATCGGAACAGGCGGTTTCGATGGTATCAATACTTCGGATTTTCAATTTTATATAAACAAGGTTTTTGACACAGGCAGGCGCAAGTGAATTTCCCGGGACATTTCGATTCGAAACTGTCTTACGAGTCTCCCGTCTCTCTCGACGGAGAGCACTTTGCGTTCATTTCGAAGCCGGGGTTCGTCCAGCATCACGCCGGCAGCGCCACCGTCATCGTTCCTGACGCGCATCTGCTGTTCGGCGGCGACTACATGCGGATCGGCACCGATCTCGTGATTTCGGGCACGCACGGCAAGTTCGTCGTCGGCGGATATTTCAAAGGCGACCACAGGCCGACGCTGAGCTCGCCCGACGGCGCGACATTGTCCGGCGACATCATCGGCGCATTGACCGGCCATGTTCACTATGCGCAGGCCACGGCGGCGAGCGTCGCCATCGTCATCGGCCATGTGCTCAAGCTTTCGGGCAGCGCCAGTTGTATCCGCAACGGCGTGACGATCGAACTGCATATCGGCGACGCCGTCCAGAAAGGCGACGTGATCCAGACCGGATCGGACTCCTCGGTCGGCCTGACGCTGGTCGATGGCAGCGCGTTCGGCATGAACGCTAACGCGCGCATGGTGCTCAACGAACTGGTCTACGATCCCAACGGGTCGTCGAATTCGTCGCTGATCAGCCTGGTGCAAGGCACCATCACTTTCGTGGCCGGACAGACCGCGAAGAACGGCAACATGCGCGTCGATACGCCGGTGGCCACCATGGGCATCCGCGGCACGGCGGTGCTGGTGGAGATCGCCGCGGATAACGGCCCGACCAAGTTCTCCGTGCTGGTGGAGCCCGACGGTCACACCGGCTCCTACAGCCTTTACGACAAGGTCTCCGGCCAGTTGATCGGCACCGTCTCGCAGGCGGGACAGGTGACGTTCGTGTCCACGCTGGGAGTGGGCCAGCCCGCCACCGCGATCGAGCAGCTCCAGACCCTTGCCGATCAGCAAAGCGCGAAGGCGCTGATCCAGCAGGTCTATCAGCTCTACTTCCCGAACTACAATCCGGACGACATCAAGCCCAATACCAACAAGAACGGGATGGGCTCGCCCGGGGACAATCTCAATTCGCTCTATGCGGGCCTGCCGCTGGCGCCGAACCTGACGCCCCCATCGGTGATCGTGACGCACACCACCGGCACCGATCCGGTCACCGGCGCCATCATCGTCAAGGACCGGACCTTCTACAACACGGCGGCCAAGTTCTCCGCCATCGCGGTCGGGACCGATCAGGGCCCCGCCAATGCGCAGGCGGGCCAGACCTTCAGCTTCAAGCTCGGCGACAAGGTCGTCATCGACGATCCCGATATCGGCAACGCGCCGTTCTACGATATCGCGACGCCGTTCGTGGCGGGCAGCGCCGTGATCAAGAGCGCCGCGCTCACAAGCGAGGCTGGCGCCGCGCCTGGCGTCAGCGCGACGTTCCTCAAATCACTGATCCATATCGACCAGACCACCGGCGAGGTGAACTTCGACCGCACCCAGTTCAATTTCCTCGACGCGGGCCAGTCCGTCACCTTCATGATCCAGGTGCAGTCGAAGTCGGGACCGGAGACCAAACCCGTCGTGATCCCGATCACGATCACAGGAGCCAACGATGCGCCGACGGTCGTGCTAAGCGACTCCGTCGTGGCCAAGGAAGTGGTCGAGGACAGCGTCGCTGCGGCATGTCCGCTTAAGGCCGATGGCGTCGTGATCTTTCAGGATGTCGATCTGACCGATGCTCACACCGCGTCGGTCGCGTTCACGTCGTCCTCGGTGTCCGCGCACCTGCCGGGCTTCACCGAGAACGACACCCGGATCGGCACCTTCACCATCGATCCGCATGTGAGTGAGAACACGTCGGATACCGACAATCTCGGCAGCGTCGGCTGGCATTTCTCGGTGCCTGACGACGATCCGATGGTGCAGTCGCTGGCCGCGGGCCAGAGCATCACCCTGGTCTACACGGTGACCATCGGCGACGGCGACGCCGCGGTGGCGCAGGCCATCACGGTCACCATCACCGGCACCAACGACGCGCCGGTGCTGGCGGCGGACACCGAGCAATACCATCAGACAATGGAGCAGGTCGATGTCACCGGCGCCGATCCGGCGGTGGTCGATACGGTGTCGGGATCGCTGACGTTC
>JAFKES010000187.1 GCA_017308495.1 Afipia sp. | reverse complement strand
AGTTCGGTCGCCGCGCACAGCGCGGTGAGATGCGCCAGCGCGTCCTCGCACCCCACGGCGTTGTCCGGCCGCCCGGTCGACCAGGCAAAGCCGGAGCTGGTCGAGGCCAGCGCCCTGAAGCCCATGCCCTGCAGCAGCCGCGCGCTGCCGATATCCCACGGATTGGGGAGCACAAAGCAGCCGCTCTCGTGCAACATCCGAAACTGTTGGCGTTTCTGCTTGGTCGAAATCGGCATCGATGTTCTCCCGTTCCCCTCGTCGTCAGGGCCGCGCGCTGCCGGGAACCTTGCCGCCGACATCGTCCCAAATCAATCCGGCGAACGACCTCACAGCCCGGCCATTCGACCGGTCGACCACGCAACTCGCCAGTTGACAGTCACATTCAAAGCTTGGCGTAATTCGCCGCGTTTTTACGAATTTTGTTGTCCCATTTTCCACGGGTGTTCCATGTTTGCTCGCCGATTGCTGGCCTCCCTCGCACTGACCCTCGCCGTTCCGATGGCCGCATCGGCGTATGAGATCAGGCCGAAAGCGCCCGAAACGGCGTTCTCCGGCAAGGTCGCGCCGGACGTCATCGGCCTGTCGAGCAGCACCGAGGGCGCCAAGGCGGCGGCGGTGTTCGAGGCCTATTTGAAGAATCATCCCGGGGTGAAGCCAGAGGCCACGCAGCAGAAATTCGGCGGCACCAATGTGAGCTACGTCACCGCGATGCGATTCGTCGTTCCCGCCACCGACGGCCATCCCGGCGAATCGCTCACAGCGATGTTCTCATCCCCCGCCAGCGCCAACCGCGCGTACTACATCTCGCGCAAGCTCGGCTTCGCCAAGGACCGCCAGCCATCCAAGGCGGAGATGATCGAGCGGGTGACGGCGAAATACGGCCAGCCCACCGTGATCGGCGACAGCCGGCTGTATTATTTCTACAAGGGCGGCAAGCTGATGTCGGTGAAGCAGAAATACACGCCCGCCTCCGCCCTCGAAGCTCTGGATGCCCCGATCAATCCCAAGGTCGCGGTGGCATTGAACGACGCCAACGGACGCGGAAGCTGTGTCGCCGCGCTGAAGCGGTCGCAGGCGCTGGACAAATCGCTCGACAAACTGGCCTCCGAGGCGAAGGCTGCCAATTGCGACGGCCTGCTCGTGGTCGAAATCACCCCCGGCATCATCACCGAGCGCGTGAGCAAGGCGGAATTCACGCTGATCGACTTCAAGCAGATCGTCAGCGCTGCGAAAATCGACGACGAGGCCTTCGCCGCCGAGAAAAACGAGGCGCTTCGCAACGCTCCACTCGGCAACATGCCGAAGCTGTGAAGACGGCCGCCGCCGCGGCCGATCAGCGAATTGATATCGGCCCGGTTATCTGCACAATGGGGTTCGCATCTGCGCTGCCACGGGGACTGGCCATGACAGGATTGTCAGCTGTCGTTCTGTTGTTGACGGTGGCGTTGATGGCGTGTTCCGCCCGCGCCGCGCCGATGATGCCGGCCGCGCCACACGCGCCAGCGGCTCTGATCGTGGTGAAGGACGGATGCGGCGTCGGATTCCATCGCCTCGCCGACGGCAGCTGTCGGCCGCAGCCGAAGGGCCCTGCCCTGATGCGCATCTTCGCCCGCAAATGCCCGGTCGGCTACAGCCGCAACGTCCTCGGCAAATGCCGCCGCGACTGACGCGGCGGGTAGCAGGCTTCGACACACGAGCCACGACTCGCTTCGGCACGCCGCGCCGCGCAGTCAACTCACCAGTAACGACGACGCCAATGCCTGCGGCGATAGACCCGCCACCGCCTGTGCGGATGCCAGCCCCAGTAACGACGGCGCCGACGCCAGCGCGGCCGGTGCCAGCCCCAGCGCGGATGGTGATACCAGCCACGATGCCGACCATGCCAGCGCACCTGTTCGACCCTGGCGCCCTCGACATCCGCGTTGCCGGCGACGGCATGCTGCGGCGTCGGTGCATTGTCCGGCGATAGATCTGAGAGTGGTCGCGGCGCAAGCAACGCGGCCTGCGCGGCTGTGGCCGCAGCCGCACTTGCGGCAACACCGAAAGCGATTTTGAGGAACCCGCGACGATCCATCGAAACCTCCTGTCATTGTCTGCACACGAGATGACCGCACGATTGCGTACATCATCTGAATGCAGGCTGAACCGCGAGGTTCCATGACGTTGCGTGCAACGATGGACGCGATCTGCATCGCACGCGGTCGGCTTCAATGGCCGTCGCGCTCATAGATGAATTTCGGCATCTCCCACTTGTAGCGAATCGCCAGCAGGCGGAACGCAAAACCGACGACGAACGCTCCGACCACCGCCGCGACGTGATTGAGTTCGTACGACGTTGCCGCGACATAGAGCGCGCCCGTGACCAGCGACACCGTGGCGTAAAGCTCGCTACGAAACAGCAGCGGGATTTCGTTGCACAGGACATCGCGGAGCACACCGCCGACGCAGCCGGTGATCATGCCCGCCACCACCGCGATGGACAGAGGATGGCCCATCCCGAGCGCGACGTTGCAGCCGATGATGGTGAAGACCACGAGGCCGATGGCGTCCAGCACCAGAAACAGCGCATGAAAACGATGGATCACCTGCGCCAGCGCGATGGTGAGCAGCGCCGCGCCCCCGGTCAGCACCAGCAGCATGGGATGCTTCACCCACAGCAGCGGATAATGACCGAGCAGCACGTCGCGCAACGAACCGCCGCCCAGCGCCGTGATGCAGCCGAGCATGGCGACGCCGAACCAGTCCATCTTGCGGCGGCCGGCCGCAAGCGCCGCGGTCATCGCCTCGGCGACCAGGGCAACCAGTCCGAAAAGCAGCAGAACCGTATCGGCGGGAAGCATACCTGTCCTCGCGGGAGGCGGCCGGAAGCGCGCTACGCCGCCAGGGTTTCGCGCGGACGATAGATCGCCACGTGCTGGCAATGCGCCACCACCTTCGCGCCATTGGCGACGACGACGCCGTCCAGCTCCACGAAAGCGTGGCCCTTGCGTTCGTAATTGCCGGTGACCTTGACGCGCGCGGTCAGTTCATCTGTCACCGCCGCCGTCGTCAGATACCGGATGGTGCTGCCGACATGAATCCAAGGACCGAGGATGGCGTTCTCCATCAGCGCCCAGTTCATCATCCGAAGCAGCATGCCGGTGTGGACGATGCCTTCGCCCGCATAGAGCGGATTGGTTTCGCGGACGTCGCGCAGATAGTCGTCCGATCCGCGCACGCCGAGGATGAACGGCGGCACGGCCAGCCACTTGCCGACAGCGTAGGTTGTCGAGTCGGCAGGCGCGGTCTTGCCCGCCACCGCAACGCTTTGAAAATCACTGAGCGAAATCCCGGGCGGGTCCGCAGGCATCGAGGCATGGCCGCTGGCGCACAATTCGCCGCCGCTCTCCACCCGGATGGCGAGCCCGCCGGCGGTTTCCTCCGCCGTCACCACCGCCATCTCGCCGTCATACACCGGCTTGAAGAAACGGCCGTCCATTAGCCCGCGTTCCACAAACGCCCGGCCCCACTTCGCCACCGGCATATGGGTCATGTAGGCGAACACGTCGACGCCGGGCACGAGGCCGCCCTGAAAGCCGAAGCGCTGCGCGACCGAATCGTCGTGCATCTTGTTCTCGGAGTTCTTGGCGAGGTTGTAGGCGTGGACGCTATAGGGCTGGAGCGCGGTCATGGGCGGTCTCGGGTTTCCTCGGGCTGGCTATGTTTATTGCCACAATGCTACGGCAAACCCCGACGAAGGCAAAGCGCGCCGGCATGGCCTGCGACCGGTATTTTCCGTCTTTCGCTCGCCATTTTGCTCCCGCTGGGTTACCAGCAGCGCCCATGAGCCTGAAACAGCCCCGACTGACATGACCCGCATCTATGTCGATGCCGACGCCTGCCCGGTGAAGGACGAGATCTATCGCGTCGCCGCGCGGCATGCCGTTGCCGTCAGCGTGGTCGCGGGAAACTTCATCCGCGTGCCGAACGATCCGCTGATCGAGCGGATCGCCGCAGGCGCGGGAATGGACGCGGCCGATGACTGGATCGCGGAACGCGCCGCGACGGGCGACATCGTCATCACCGCTGACATTCCGCTGGCGGCGCGCTGCGTCAAGGCCGGCGCGGCCGTGATCGCGCCGAACGGCAAGCCGTTCACCGAAGAGTCCATCGGCATGACGCTCGCGGTCCGAAACCTGATGACCGACCTGCGATCCAGCGGCGAAGTCACCGGCGGCCCGCGTTCGTTCTCCCCGCGCGACCGCTCGGCGTTCCTCTCAAGCCTCGACCAGACCATCCGCCGCATCCAGCGCGCGCAGCAGACGTAAGAGCATCGCGACACCATGGCGCCTCCCCTGATCCAGTTGAAAGACATCGCGCTCACCTTCGGCGGCACGCCGCTCTTGGCCGGCGTCGAGCTTGCGGTCGGCGCCGGCGAGCGGGTGTGCCTCGTCGGCCGCAACGGCTCGGGCAAATCGACGCTGCTGAAGATCGTCGCGGGGCTGGTGGAGGCCGATAGCGGCAGCCGCTTCGTGCAGCCCGGCGCCACCATCCGCTACCTGCCGCAGGAACCGGATTTTGACGGCTTCGCCACCACGCTTGCCTATGTCGAAGCCGGGCTCAATCCCGGGGACGATCACTATCAGGCGCAGTACCTGCTCGAACAGCTCGGCCTGACCGGCGCGGAAAACCCCGCCGACCTTTCCGGCGGCGAAGCGCGGCGCGTGGCGCTGGCGCGGGTGCTGGCGCCCTCGCCCGACATCCTGCTGCTCGACGAGCCGACCAACCACCTCGACCTCACCACCATCGAATGGCTGGAGGGCGAACTGGCCAGCCGGCGCAGCGCGCTGGTGATGATCAGCCACGACCGGCGCTTCCTCACCAACCTGTCGCGAGCGACCGTGTGGCTCGATCGCGGCCAGACCCGACGTATCGAAAAGGGATTCGGTGCGTTCGAGGAATGGCGCGACGAGGTGCTGACGGAGGAAGAACGCGAGCAGCACAAGCTCGATCGCAAGATCGTCGCCGAGGAGCACTGGCTGCGCTACGGCGTCTCGGGCCGGCGCAAGCGCAACGTCAAGCGCCTCGGCAACCTGTTCGCGCTGCGCCAGCAGCGCCGCGACTATCGCGGCGCGGCCGGCAAGGCCACCCTCGCCGCCGCCGAGGCGGAGACCTCCGGCAAGCTGGTGGTCGAAGCCAAGCACATCGGCAAATCCTACGGCGCGCGCGCCATCGTCAGCGACTTCTCGATCCGCGTGGCGCGCGGCGACCGTATCGGCATCGTCGGCCCCAACGGCGCGGGCAAGACCACGCTGATCGGCCTGCTCACCGGTACGCAGACGCCAGACAGCGGCACGATCCGCCTCGGCGCCAATATCGAGATGGTGACCCTGGACCAGCACCGCGAAAGCCTCGATCCGAAATCGACGCTGGCCGACGCCCTGACCGGCGGACGCGGCGACAGCGTGATGGTCAACGGCACGCCGAAGCATGTCATCGGCTACATGAAGGACTTTCTGTTCGCCAGCGAACAGGCGCGCACGCCGCTGGAAGCGCTGTCCGGCGGCGAACGCGGCCGGCTGATGCTGGCGCGCGCGCTGGCCAAGCCCTCCAACGTGCTGGTGCTGGACGAGCCGACCAACGACCTCGACCTCGAAACCCTCGACGTGCTCGAGGACATGCTCGGCGACTATCAAGGCACCGTCATCCTCGTCAGCCACGACCGCGACTTCCTCGACCGCGTGGTGACCTCGGTGATCGCGCCGGAAGGCAA